>NZ_JADDYK010000087.1:21279-49573 GCF_015163615.1 Vibrio sp. OPT18 | reverse complement strand
CCCGCTTGAGTCGTTGTGTAATCTAACGTGTAAGGGCTCGTTGCTGCTGTACCCACAAGAGCACCCGCTACGTAGAAATCAACCTTATCAACCGTGCCATCGCTATCTGCTGCCGTTGCTGTCAGTGTGACTACACCACCAACATCAACAGATGTCACTGAAAGTGCAACTGAAACTGTCGGTGCTTCATTCCCTGGTTGTGCTGAATCAACAGAAACAGAAACCGCACTTGCAACACTTGCTGCGCCTTCATTATCCGTTGCAACAACAGAAACCTGATGATTACCCGACGTTGCAGCCCAAGTCGCTTCGAAAGGTGCCGCTGTGACTACCGCAACTGATGTGCCATCAACAAAGAACTCAACCGAAGCCACACTGCCATCAGAATCTAGTGCTGTTGCACTCAATACAACATTGTCGCCTTCAGTAATCACGTCAGAAGTAGAGGGTGCCGTTAATGAAGCAGTTGGTACTTCATTCGGCGTACCGCCACCTCCGTCGCCGGCACACACATCCACTTTCTTCCATTGTGCGTAGTCGCCTTCAAATTGGCTTGGGTTGTTATTTTGATTCCAGTAATTTGCCGTATAAGCACTGCCGTCATGTGAAACCTGATCACCACCTGTGTATACAGTGGCAGAGTCCCACGTTTCTAACGTTGAGCAATCCACAGCCGCATAGCTGTTGAACGCCATTAAGCATGACGCGGTGAGCGTACTGAGTGTAAAAACCTTTTTGGCCACTCTTCCTTGATTTAGGTGCATGTTAGCTATCCCTTAAGTTGTTGTTTCAAGATGTTTAATTTAAATGGGACTTTCCTCGCCACTTAAATCTCTTCGCAAAACAACTGTAGGTAACAGCGCCAATTTAACACCTAAAATATTCAGTATTTATAAAATGACTCGCATTAATTTGTTTATAGCATGCAATGAGTCGACACTTATTTTGCACCAACAACTAATATTAATTTATTTCGGAAAGCTAAAAAATAACGTCTCAAAAATCAGAAATGTGATTTGGATTCGAGAAAAAAATTCGTATCAAAACTAGCCAAAAAGTAGTGATTTAAAGGCGATTTGGGATTCTTTTGGGAATTCGCCCACTTTTTGATAACAAATGTGTTAGTATCGGCGGCTTTTTTGACGAACCTCACATTTCTATGCAAGTGTGGGAGAAATACATAGGCTTGAAAGAGCCAAATATAGCGAAGAAATAATGTCCAACTTGACGCAAGTCGCCAACGAAAACATCAACGCAGAATCTACTTCTATCGATTTCAATAAAGCTCAATCTTTGGGTGAAAAACTGGAACTCGGAAACCCAGTCTTTTGGCTTAGTGGCAGTTTTTTAACCCTCTTTGTCATCCTAGCCTTCACCAACACCTCCGTGTTGTCCGAACTTGTAAACATCGGCTTTAGTTATTCAACTAAATGGTTCGGTGCTTTCTGGCAAGTTCTACTACTTCTCAACTTCATTATCGGTTTAGTGCTTGCACTAGGTCGCACCGGCCACGTTCGCTTAGGAACGCTTGCCCTACCTGAAATGACCACCTTTAAATGGATGTCTATCGTCCTATGTACGCTGCTAGCCGGCGGTGGTGTGTTCTGGGCAGCCGCAGAGCCTATCGCTCACTTTGTTTCAGCTCCGCCACTGTATGGCAACGCAGATCCTCAAGCGATGGCGTTCAATGCTCTATCACAATCTTTCATGCACTGGGGTTTCCTTGCATGGGCAATCTTAGGTGGCTTGTCTTCCATCGTGTTAATGCACCTGCATTAC
This sequence comes from Vibrio sp. OPT18, assembly GCF_015163615.1. NCBI lineage: Bacteria > Pseudomonadati > Pseudomonadota > Gammaproteobacteria > Vibrionales > Vibrionaceae > Vibrio > Vibrio sp. OPT18. The sequence continues at coordinate 47,794 of NZ_JADDYK010000087.1, read as the reverse complement.
GACAAAGGTCTTCCTCTTAAGCCACGCACGCTGCTTTACCCAGTACTTGGTGACAAAGCGATTAACAGCTGGGTTGGTAACGTTGTCGACGCATGCAGCATCGTGGCTGTAGCCGCAGGTACTATCGGCCCTATCGGCTTCCTTGGCCTACAAATCAGCTACGCGCTAAGCGAACTGTTTGGCATTTCAGACAGCTTTGCAACTCAAAGTGTTGTTATTATCTTTGCTATCGCAATGTACACGCTTTCTGCTTTGAGCGGCGTGAACAAAGGTATCCAACTAGTAAGCCGTTACAACATCATCTTGTCTGTGTGTCTAATCGGCTACATCCTTCTTGTTGGCCCAACGAGCTTCATCGTTGATGGCTACCTGCAAGGTATGGGCGAAATGGTTGATAACTTCATCCCAATGGCGCTATACCGCCAAGATACAGCGTGGCTAGGTGGCTGGACGGTATTCTTCTGGGGTTGGTTCTTAGGCTATGGCCCAATGATGGCTATCTTCATTGCTCGTATTTCACGAGGCCGTACTATTCGCCAAATGATCGTTTCTATCAGCATCGTTGCACCGCTTGTAACGTGTTTCTGGTTCAGCATCGTTGGTGGTAGTGGTCTAGCGTTTGAATTAGAGAACCCAGGTGTGATTTCTAGCGCGTTCGAAGGCTTTAACCTTCCAGCTGTTCTTCTAGCAATTACAGCACAACTGCCGTTTCCTACTTTGATTGCGATTTTGTTCTTGATCCTGACGACCACGTTCATCGTGACAACAGGTGACTCAATGACTTACACAATCAGTGTGGTAATGACAGGAACAACAGAGCCAAACGCAGCGGTACGTACCTTCTGGGGTATCATCATGGGTGCGGTAGCGATCGCACTTATCTCAATGGGTTCAGGCGGCATCTCCGCTCTACAGTCGTTCATTGTGATCACAGCCGTTCCTGTATCGTTCATCTTGCTGCCGTGTCTATGGCACGCACCAAAAATCGCGAAGCAGATGGCAAGAGATCAAGGTCTCGCTTAATGCCTAATCCGATTTAGTTTCGGATAACCTAGAACACTAAAAAGCCACTCAAGTGATTCACCTGAGTGGCTTTGTTTTATCTGCTCGTTGCTTGTATCGACGAAGCTTATTTCTACCGATAGTTCGGCTTATTGAAACTTTTCACCCGCAGCAACCATAAACGACATCTCAACCAATAGTTCAGGGTTAGCAAGTTCTGCTTTCACGCATGCACGGCTTGGCGCACAACCTTCAGGGAACCACGCTTCCCAAACTTCATTCAGTGCATCAAAGTTAGCGAAATCCGTTAGATAAATAGTCACTGACAATACGCGAGATTTGTCGCTGTCGACCAAACTCATCATTTCTTCAGCTTGTTCGAAGATTTGCTGAACCTGACTCTTAATTCCTGCCGTTGTATCCGTCTCTGGTACTTCAACAAAGCTCGCAATACCGTTAAAAACAGTCACATCAGACCAACGCTTGGTCGGGTTAATTCTATGGATTTTCACTGGTTATACTCTTCTTATAATTAGGGTGAACATCAGCGTAATCTAATCCAAATCATGAATATTGAAAACAAAAATTGGAAAACTCGCGGTACCTTTTGAACAGCACTATCGCCTACACACTCTTTAGGTTCTCAACATCACCAGCCTTTAAGTTCCTATCGAGACAATAAGTCGCTACCTATTAAGTTTTTAGATAAATATATTAAGTATTATTCACGGCGCGAAATTTAATCTGAGCTCTTGCGGTCATATTCAGGGATTTTATTAAATGGAGTATTTTTATGCATGTTCAAACCTATGATTTAAAACAGAGTAATGTGGGATACAACCTAGGCGTGATTGGCGTAGCATTGGTGTTAGCTTGGATTGGTATTTACAAGTTTACGCCAACCGAAGCGATGCTTATCGAACCTTTAATCGCAAATCATCCTGCAATGAACTGGCTTTACAACCTGTTCTCAGTGCAAGCTGTGTCTAACATGGTGGGTGGCGCGGAGATCATTGTCGCGATTGGATTGATCGTTGGATTTAAGAAGCCGACAGTAGCCTTCTATTCAGGCATTGCAGCAGCGGCTATCTTTGTTGTGACACTCAGCTTCCTGATTACAACGCCAAACGCTTGGAAAGTATCGGATGGCATCTTAGTCACTAACTTCTTCCTGGTGAAAGACATCCTGTTTTTAGCGATCGCAATTAGCGTAATCGAACGTAATAAACCTCAGAAGTAACTGTAAATCTAGAAGTGGCCAAAACCTAGAAGTAACCTTAAACCTTGAAATAAAAAGGCTCGAAGCTGGCTAGAAGGACGCTGCCAGCTTCTAACGTATAAAGGTTTACTCTGCACTAGTATCGTGATTAAAGCGCTGTCTCGTTACCAAGCCCCATTTTTCGTCCTGATATTGATCTTCCACGTAGTTACCTGATGTGTAGTCATTAACGACCTCTCTCCAGAACTTAACAGCATGCTCTGCGCCGAGTACTTGCTTGATCTCCCAACTACCTTGGAGATGTTCAAACAACTCACAGATAAATTGCTTGCCGACTTTATTTTTTCTAAAATAAGGCACCACATAGAAGTCGCAAATCTCAAACTCATTTGGGGCTTTAGTTTCAATGGCTGTTAACGCAGCAGGAACACCGTCGATGTAAAGTAAATAGCCCGTTACGGTATCGCCAAGCGTCGGATAAATCTCAAACAAGCCATACTCGTCTGGCTTATCGCCGATGATCTTTGAAAACTCGGCCGCATAGCCCTGATACAAATTCGCATATACCTGCTGATTGCCACTATAGACTGTCACAATGTTCATAAACTGATCTCTGTATTGTTTCGCACCACAATTGGTGTGAGCTCATCTTGTCTAAACCTATTATCTCATTGATCATAGGACAAATAATAAATATCAAACAGTTACATCGTTACTTAAGTAGATAACGACTTACGGTAATAGTTGGCATCTTGATGTTCTCCTTTGAACACCGCGTAGTTCTCAACGCGCTCAACTAACTCAAAGCCTGTATTGGATAAGATCTTATTTGAGCCAACATTACCTACTAACGCATAGGCATCAACATATTTAAGGGAAGAGTGCTCAGCCAAGTAGATAAGTAACTTCCTCACCGCGTAGGACGCAATACCTTTAGAACCATATGCGTGACCAACTCGATAGCCTAACTCTCCACTTTCACCGTTGAGGCCGATATCACGAATGTTGATTCTTCCACAGACAATGCCATTAGCGTCTTTGATCAACATAGGAATCATCTCGCCATTGTCATACTCTGTTAGAAAGTTCGTGACTTGCTCGGCAACACCCTCATTGGAATAGAAACGGCCTTCCCTAGCTGGAACAAATTGCTCAAACCACTCTCGATTTTCGACCTCAAAATCCAAGAGCGCACTCGCGTCATTCGGTTGAAGTAAGTGTAAAAATACATCCATGACAAATACTCTAATGTTTCCCTAAAAAGCCGCACCTTATGATTCATGAACCACGGCTTATTAATTCGGATTACGGTAAGTCTCTTAATTTCTTGGCAGGGTTGCCTGCGTAGATACCTTTTTCGGTGATGTCTTTGGTTACCACACTGCCCGCTCCGATTACTGCACCTTCACAAATGCTCACAGACAGAACCGTGGCGTTAGAACCGATCGTGACGTTATCAGCTATCAAGGTACGACCCCAGCTTTCAGGATTAGGATCTGGCCTGCCCTCTTTGAATAAGTCGTTGGCAAACATGACTCCGTGACCAACAAAGCAGTCACTTCCAATGGTCACATACTCACAGATAAAGGTGTGAGATTGAATCTTACTTCTCGCACCTATCACGGTGTTCTTTTGAATCTCAACAAAGGGCCCAACGAACACATCATCTTTAAGTTCACAACCATAAACGTTACTTGGTTCGATGATAGTGACATTCTCGCCACAGGTAATATCAGTAATCTGCGACTTTAATACTCTTGGACTTGCCATACTTCACTTCCTCTCGACATTAGCGTCACAATTCAACCTAAGCGATTGTGCCGTATGCATTAAAGTGCATCAAATCGAGATATTGAGAGTTGGCAATGGATCAAAGATTCTGCATAAATTAAAACAGTCCTACCAATACAACTGACAACAGCACCCCACCGATAAAACTTGGGGCGTGGAATGGCTGAGCTTTAGATCTAACGTACTCTTTTTGAAGGTCTTCTTGGTAAGTTTTAATGGCGAGTTCTTTTACGTAGTTATTTTGCATAATAAGCTCCTTCTTAATCAGTAAGAGAAGCTTAAGACTTGAAGTTAGGTTGAGGTAAAGCAAAAAATCAGATTAATTGAACACTTTATTTTTGTTACTCAAGGATTACCCTGAACACATCGTTGTTCACGCCGCCAACATCTACTAACTCTCCCGGTTTCATTAGAAGCGAGGTGTTCAGCTGTCGTGTTGAACGTGGCTCTTTTGTTTCTCGAATCACTAACATATCGACAAAATAACCTGAGTCTTGCTTTGATATTGAGCCCGAAAACGTAACGCTTTCAACCCTATCGGCAAGGACTGAATTGAATGTTTTATCCTCTAAAACACCTGCGGAGATGGATGTATCACCATAAAATAGCGTGATGGTTGTTGGGTCGGGTACCAACTCTTGATTGGACGAACACCCTATTAGGGTAAGGCATAGCAGTAAAATGGCTCGAAATTGCATAAACTGGTTTTCTTTATTACGTTAAGCGTCTGTTTTTCATATTAAAACACTTCAACCTTATAAATACCATGTTTACGGGATAAGCTTAGGTGTGTCGATTCGATGGACTTGAGTAATGAAGTGAACGGATCAGATCTCGGCCTGTTGAGTTTGCTCCCTATTTGGAAGCTAAACCGAGATCTGATCGATATTATCGAGAAGGGTTCAATTGATTTAAGCAACAACGTCTTGTGGAGGTGTCCCTTCACAGTTAGAAACGACAGCATCAATTTGTACTAAAGCATTCATTGGGATTTCTGAAACCCCTACTACCGTTCTTGCAGGCAGCTCAGCATTAAAGAACGTGGTGTAGATTTCGTTTACCGCATCAATATCTGAAATATCCTTAAGTTGAATATTAATTTTCACCGTATCGTCCATGCTATGATCAACGCTTTCAATTATCGCCTTAATATTGTTTAAGCATTGTTCAGCTTGTTCTTTTACACCACCAGCAACAATTTCATTTGTTTTCGGATCTAAAGGTAATTGTCCTGAAATATGATTGTAGTGAGAGAAAGCCACTGTGTGCGAATAAGGCATAAATGGTGCGGCATCGGTATTATTGGCTTCTATTACCAGTAAACGAGTGTCTTCAGGTAATTGTGGCGGTGTACCGTCGCCATGCGAAACGGATGTATCAATTTGAATTAAAGCACCCATTGGTAATTCAGCGGCATTAACAACGGTGCGAGCAGGAACGTAGCTTGGGAAGAATTTAGCACATACTTCATTTACCACTTCCGCGTCTGCGATATTTTTTAGGTAGATAGTCGTTTTAACCACATCATTCATGACATGACCGATACTTTCTAAAATAGCTTTGATGTTTGATAGACATTGCGCAGTTTGCGCTTCGATACCACCATCAACCAACTCACCAGTGGCTACATCTATAGGCAACTGAGCTGAAAGATTGTTGTAGTGAGAAAAAGCCGCAGTCTGCGTGGACACAGCACTTTGAGGCGCATTATCCGTATTTCTTGATACCTTAATTAGGGCGCAAGGTGCTTGTGGTTTAGTGCCTTCACCGTTAGAAATGAGAGCATCCATTTGAACTAACGCATCGCTGTTTGGCAGTGCAGCGACACCCACGACAGTGCGTGTTGGCAGGCTGTTGTGGAAGAAGCTTTTGTAAACTTCATCAATAGCATCGATATCAGAAATATTCTTAACGAAAACATGAATCTTCACGACATCATCCATAACATGGTCGATGCTTTCAACAATCGCTTTAATATTATTCAAACATTGTTCGGCTTGATCTTTAATATCACCGACGACTATTTCCCCCGTTTTAGGGTCAATCGGAAGTTGAGCAGAAAAGTTATTATAATGAGAAAAAGCGACCGTTTGTGTAGATAAAGAATTAATTGGTGCGTTTTCAGTGTTTCTTGAGACTTTAATGATATCGCTACTCATCGGTATTATCCTTTTAATAAAATAGGTATACGTATTTATATTTAACAATCGTATTTTGAAGAATGATTAAAGTAGCGCCATGTTAGTTTAATTGTTTTAGGAGAAACGTGATAACCGTCAGGCTATCACTTGACTATAAATCAGCACGTTACAGAATAATTAGTCACAACACGACTAATTATCCGCAATACGAGCGCTAACCGAGTAATAATTTCTTTCTATTTTCAGATATATTCAACAATCATGAATACTCTCTCAGATAGAGTGAGGGATAATTTTGGTAATTTAGAAAGAATTTGATAGGTCGTTCACACTAAAATTCTTAAAAACCGCTTACTGACTGTATTGTTTGATTTTTATTCTTATATACGTGCATAAAGTCTTAACCTAAATAACTAATTATTTTAGAGCACTTTTACTATATAAATACATTAATAATAAATTAGAAATTCAAATACCAACATACTGAAATTACCTACAATTCAATACATTTGCTCATCTTGATTAACAAGGGAGTGATGTTCTCATAAGTTGTCCCTTTTCTAAGCCTGCTCTCTCAACAACAGCCTGAGTAAATAGCTCATAGCTGAAACATGTTATGCATCAGACAAATAACTCTTATGTTTCAAGGTCATTATCCAACATATGCCCACCAAGATAGTATGCACGCAACATGAAGATCACTTATCGCTTCATTACGTTTAAATCTATTTGTCGACCTCGAAGAGAGTTCAATATCAATGATTAAACGAATTTGTTTGATCAACTTGAGGATTAGAAAGTGAACAAAAGAACGAAACTGTTAGGCCTGAGCCTAGTTATGACCTCCTTCTCTGCTCTTGCTGGTGGTGGCTACATCACAGACCCAACCACTCACATTTCATTCAATTACGACAACGTGACCCTTGAGGTTGCTCATGAAGAACTTGCAACATGCCAAGGTGTTGCTGAGTCAACGCTGACAGCACCTACAGAAACCAAGAAAGGAAGCGGCGTAAAAGGCGCAGCTAAAGGGGCGGCGGCTGGCGCTGCTGTTGGCGCTATCTCTGGCGGATCTGGCTCTGACGCTGCCAAGACTGGTGCGGCGATTGGTGTTGTATCCGGTAGAGTTAGCGGCCGACGAGCAGGGGCTCAGGCCGAAGAAGATAACAAAGCCATGTATGCGACGGTGTTGAGAAACTGCATGATTGATAAGAAATATAACGCCCTGAACTAAGGAGATTCGGCAATGACAAAGCGCATTAAAACAAGAGTGTTAGCAGCTCTATTGGCAGGGTTTTCCGCTCCCTCGATGGCTGATATTGCGTTCGGCTTGGGGTATCAGGAGGGTGATAAACTCTCATCTCAATACGTCGACCTGATGTTTCGTGGTGACCTATTTGAGATTGGCGGTGAGTACCAGCACAGAAAGCGTGATGACCAACTAGAAGACTACGACCAAGACGCGATCAGTGAAGGCATGGCGTTTGTTAAGGTAGGCGCAGGTTACAGCTTCCCGCTTAAACGCATCACGGTTCGCCCTTATTATAATTTCGGCATAGGTGGCGCTCAGCTCAGCGACGAGGTTGATGATGCGGCCAACCCTGACGCAACCTATTTCAACGCCCTCGGTGTATCGACTAAATGGAAGTTTGCAGAACTCAAAATGGAGTGGAGAAACTACCAAGTGGACAGCGGGGAAGTGAAAGGCGATCCACTAGACTTCGACATTGACGAGGACACGTTTAACGTATCTATTGGTATGGCATTCTAGCGATTGATTTTATGGGACTAAGCTAAACAAACTCGTTAGAGCGGTGAAGCCTTCTACTTTCTCCCGCCAATCAACAATATAAAGAACTACACCGCTCTTGGAGTAGTATTGAAGTGGCGCTTAAATTCGCGACTGAATTGGGATGGGCTAGAATAGCCGACTCGACGTGCAGCATCGCTGATTCGCAGGCCTTCTAGTTGAATCAACTCTTTGGCTTTGTTGAGCCTAACCTTCTTCAAGTATTGAAGAGGTGATTCAAAAGTGACATTACGGAATGCATTGTGGAAGGCAGACACACTCATGTTGGCTTCGTCAGCAAGCGATTGAACAGTGATGGTTTGATCGTACTCTTCATGCACTTTAGATAGCGCTTTGGCGACACGTGCGTAATGGCCATCATGATGAGCTAAATCAAACAGCACACGCCCTTCTGAACCGGTTAATGCGCGGTAGACAATCTCTGTCACCATGGCATCGCCCAATATATTGGCCTCAATGTCGCAATGCAGCGTTTTCACCAATCGGGTAAAGCTCTCTAGCATTTGCTCTTCCATTGGCGTCGATTCTAAGCCGCTCGAGTTCTGTTTGTGCTTGTTGCAGTAGCTCTCTAGAAAGCCCTGGTCTTCGAGCTTTTTGACTAAGCTATGCAAGCGTTGAGAATCAATGCTAATCGACAAGCCAAGCAATGGTTCACCATTTACAGGCAAGGCTTCACACTCCAATGGCATTGGCACGCCTACCACAAGATAATCACCAGCAGCGTAAGTCACTGGCCTTTCGCCAATGTAGATGTTCTTTTTGCCCTGTCCGAGCATGATAATGCCAGACTGGTAAGTAAATGGCTGACGCTGATTCCCGCCACTGCTTCTATACAACCACACGCCGCTAATTTCAGTTTCTCTGATCCCTTCGAGATCATCCCAACCTTTGTGTTCTACATAAGACTGTAATAACTGAGCGAGTGTTTTCATAAGTGGCGACTTTCCATTCCAAGTGCTAAGAGTAAGTAAGCTAAAGCAGAGGAAGAATATCAAGTTTGTAGAAATAGGCAATTTATTTGGAGGAACAGCTCTTCATTGACCTAGGTTACTGTACTAATATGCAAATATAGAAATTGAGCAATAAACCAAAATAACAAATTTCGCTTTACACAAGGAATCTCTGATGCAATTTACTTACGTTAACCCTACTGTTATCCATTTCGGTCAAGGCCAAATCAATGCTATCAGCCAAGCGGTTGATACTTCAAAGAAAGTACTAGTCATCTATGGTGGCGGTTCAATCAAGAGCAATGGTGTTTACGACCAAGTTGTAGAATCTTTAAAAGATCACTCTTGGATTGAGTTCTCTGGCGTTGAAGCAAACCCAACCAAAGAGACGCTAGACAAAGCAGTCGCTCTTGTTAAAGAAGAAAACGTAGAGTTCATTATCGCTGTTGGCGGTGGTTCAGTAATCGACGGCTCTAAGTACGTTGCTGCAGCGGCTAAATATGACGGCGACGGTTGGGACATTCTAACGGGCAAACACCAAGTAACTGAAGCGACGCCTATCGGTGCGGTACTGACACTTCCTGCGACAGGTTCTGAATCTAACATGGGCGCGGTAATCACGCGTAAAGCGACTCAAGAGAAGCTTGCTTTCCTTAACCCTGCAGTACAGCCTAAGTTTGCGGTTATGGACCCAGATGTAATGAAGTCTCTACCGGAACGCCAACTGATCAACGGTTTAGTTGATGCGTGGGTTCACGTATGTGAGCAATACATCACGATGCCAACAGACGCGATGGTTCAAGACGGTTACGCAGAAACACTGCTTAAGAACCTGCTTGTACTGGGTAAGCAATACGACGAGCGTGACAACGACGCATGGCGTGCAAACCTAATGTGGACAGCAAACCAAGCGCTTAACGGCCTGATTGGTACGGGTGTTCCTCAAGATTGGGCAACTCACATGATTGGCCACGAATTCACTGCACTATGGCACGTAGACCACGCACGTTCGCTTGCGATTGTTCAACCTTCACTACTTCGCAACCAAATCGAAGCAAAACGTGGCAAGCTAGAGCAAATGGGTCGTAACGTATTTGGCCTAGAAGCGGGTGCTGATTTAGCAGAACGCACAATCGCTGCAATCGAAGCCTTCTACCACAGCCTAGACGTAGCAACCATGTTCGACGGTTACGAAGCAACGAAAGCGGCAGCAATCGACAACGTTGTTGCTCAACTTGAATCACACGGTTACCTGCAACTTGGCGAAAACCAAGCAATCACACCTGAGAAAACACGTGAGATTCTAGAGTCTGCGATTCACTAAGAATCGGGGAAATAGAGAGAAAGTAAAGATAGTGGTCATACAAAGATGAATATTCACATCTGACTGAACCCATTACTTTTTTCTTTCGTACAACAGAAGCAGCGTTCATTTTGAGCGCTGCTTTTTAATTTGCCCTACAAGATGCTATTAAATTCTCATAAGTCCCTAATTTTATGTGCAATCATATTTCTATATTGTTAAGGTAAACCTGTCTCTTTACTAGGTATGAACAACGATTTGAACAATCTCAAGGAAATGGTTAAGTTTAAGTCACTTAACAAGTGGTATGGTGATTTTCATGCCCTGAAGGATATCGATTTAAATATTGAACAAGGAGAGATAGTAGTGATTTGCGGGCCGTCTGGTTCGGGTAAATCAACCTTGATCCGTTGCATCAATCAGCTAGAACCTTTCGAAAGTGGCGAACTTTCCGTGCTAGAGCAAGTGCTCCCGAGTAAGTTCAACACACCGGGCCAAGTCGGAATGGTGTTTCAGCACTTTCATTTATTCCCCCATCTTACCGTGCTTGAGAACCTAACTCTTTCTCCAATTCGTACGCTGAAAAAAAGCAAACAAGAAGCCGAAAAGATAGCAATGCACTATCTCGAGCGTGTACACATTGCAGAACAAGCCAACAAATACCCAGTGCAACTTTCTGGCGGCCAGCAACAACGCGTGGCTATCGCCCGTTCTCTGTGCATGAAGCCGGAATTACTCTTGTTTGACGAACCCACTTCAGCGCTTGATCCGGAGATGATCAACGAAGTGCTCGATGTGATGGTTGAACTGGCGAGCGAAGGCATCACGATGGTGTGTGTCACCCACGAAATGGGCTTTGCAAAACAAGTGGCCGACCGCGTTATCTTCATGGATGAAGGACAAATTGTGGAATCGAATACTCCACAAGCGCTCTTTGAAAACCCTCAACATGAACGTACTCAAGCGTTCCTAAATCAGATCCTGACTTATTGATGTTGATTAGAATTATTAAACCCGCCCTTTCCGCTCTAGTACAAATTGTTGTATTGGTGGCTGCTGTTGTTTGGATTCTCGATTCTGGCGCACAAACCATGGGGTACAGCTGGCAATGGGAGCGCGTGCCGGACTATATTGCTTTCTATGAAGATGGCGAATGGTGGCCTGCTGAATTAGTCGAAGGGCTGTTGGTTACTATCAATATCTCGTTGATTTCTTTAGTCGCGACACTGATCATTGGTTTAACGACGGCGCTATTGAGAAACTCAAATTCTGTGGTTGGACGCACCTTAGCCACCAGCTATGTTGAGTTGATTCGTAACACGCCGTTATTAGTACAAATCTATTTGCTCTATTTTGTGTTTGGCCCCGTTCTAGGGCTGGATCGTTTTAGCACTGCCGTTTTAGCCTTGGCACTTTTCCAAGGTGCTTACACCGCCGAAATCTTCCGTGCTGGTTTAAATGGTATTGCGAGAGGACAATTTGAAGCAGCTCAATCTTTGGGTTTATCAAAGACCTATACTTACTGGGATGTGATTCTTCCTCAGGTGGTGCAACGCACCTTGCCACCTTTGACTAATGAAGTGATCTCTCTTATCAAAAACTCTTCGATTGTGAGTGTCATGGCTATCTTTGACCTAACAACCGAAGCCAGAAACATCGTTTCTGAAACCGCGATGCCATTTGAGATTTGGTTCTCTGTGGCGATCATTTATCTTGCACTTACACTTTCACTTTCTGCCGTTGCAGCTTGGCTTGAGCATAAGCTCGGAGCTAACTGGCGAACACAATAAGGATTTATCAGCATGAAGCTATTTAAAACCGCAATTACAGCCCTACTTGCGCTTGCCGTCAGTTTGCCTGCACTTGCTTCTGAAACGCCTAACCTAGACAAAATAAACGAACGTGGCTCTCTACGCGTTGGTATGTCGACATTTGTTCCTTGGGCGATGCGTAACAAACAAGGCGATCTTGTTGGCTTTGAAATCGATGTAGCGAAGCGCCTTGCCGAAGATTCGGGTTGGAAAGTCGAATTCGTTCCTACGGCATGGGACGGCATCATCCCTTCTCTACTTTCGAACAAGTTTGATGTAATCATCGGCGGTTTATCTATCACTGAAGCTCGCGCTAAAAGCGTATTGTTCACTGAACCTTACTCGCATTCTGGCGTTCAACTGGCAGCGAATAAAGAGCTAGCAGAAGGTTTTACACAAATCTCTGATTTTGATTCTCGCCGCGTAAAAATTGCTGCGCGTCGTGGTGCATTCACGGTTCAAGTAGCTCGTGAAACCTTCCCTAAAGCGAAAGTTCTACAGTTCGATGACGATGCTCAAGCATTCCAAGAAGTATTAAACGGCAACGCACACGCGGTTATCGCGTCTAGCCCGAAACCAGAGCACGAAGCGATTAAAAACGCAGAGACGCTATTTATTCCCTTCGAAGAACGCCTATCAAAAGGTAATGAAGCATTTGCAGTTCGCCTAGGTGAAACTGACAAAACAGAATTCTTCAACGAGTGGATCAAAGCACGTACTGAAGACGGTTGGTTGAAAGAGCGCTACGAGTACTGGTTCTCTACTCTAGATTGGCAAGACCAGATTGCTCAAGGTCAGTAATTAGAACTTTTTGCTAGTGAATCAAGGCAGTGCATTGTTTGCGCTGCCTTGTTTAAAACAACGAGATAGCTATAACCTCATAGCCACCTCTCACAACACATCAATTATTATCGTTTAAACAGGAATGACGTGAGTAGTACTAGCGCATTAACAACACCTAAACCCAACGTTCATATGAAGCCTTGGTATCAACGCCTTAACCTTTTAGATGGCGTGTTACTCGCTGTCATTTGTGTGTTTGCAGGCTGGCTTTATTATCGTTCAGCTGTTGGTATTAACTACCAGTGGCGTTGGGAAGATGCGTTTACCCTGATTTTCATTCCGCCTTCTCAAGGCAATATTCCTTACTTTTTCCAAGGCTTGATCGCGACACTGCGCTTGAGTTTATGGAGTATGGTGTTAGCACTCTCTTTTGGTACATTACTTGGCGTTGCAAGGCACTCTAAAATTGCTTTCTTTCGTACGCCTGCACTGATTTTTATCCAGCTGGTTCGAAATATTCCACCACTGGTTTTTGTCTTCATATTCTATTTTTTCGTTTCTAACCAACTGATTCCATTACTTGGTTTAGAAAGTATCTTACGTGAACACAATGGCGAGATTAACGCTGTTCAAGCCTTTCTGTTTGGTCCTGCTAACCTTTGGGAAAACTTAGCGTCTGGTGTTATCTGTATTGGTTTGCTCTCTTCGGCTTACATCGCAGAAGTGATTCGAGCTGGCTTAGAAAGTATTCCAAAAGGTCAATGGGAAGCGGCTGACTCGCTCGGCTTATCGGCGTTGTCTAAGTATCGATTTGTGGTTGGCCCGCAAGTATTAACGGCCATCACACCGCCATTGGCTGGCCAAGCAATCTCTTTGGTTAAAGACACGTCGATTGTGTCTCTGATTTCGATCCAAGAGATGACTTTCGTTGGTACTGAAATGGCAAACTCGTCAGGTTTGATCTTCGAGATCTGGCTGATTGTAGGCTTCGTATATTTTGCTTTATGCTTTGTGCTTTCACGTCTGTTCAAAGTAATTGAGCAACGTTCCAGTGCTTACCTTAACCATCAGTAACGTCATTAATCAGAAGTACCGACTCGCCCAACTATTCATCACCCTTACCCATTTCACCTGATTGGTTTAAGTTATTGACCAATCAGGATTTATTCCTTCATATTTCTTCTTAGAAACACAGCAAAATACTCGTCTAATCACTATACTTAACGTATCGAACTACGTTGATTCATCTCAAGGACATTGCTCAACATGGACAATCATAAAGAAAGAGCTTTTTACGCCGTTGTCGGCGCATTGGTTGGAGACGCCGCTTCAATGGGGCTGCACTGGCTGTATGACCAAGAGAGGATCTTACACGTAGCGGGTTTTGAGCCAGAATTTCGCTCTCCGAATCAGTTCGATTATCAAGACAAAGGCTACTTTGCTCACCAAGGAAAAACCGCAGGTGAACAATCGCAATATGGTGCTCAGCTATTGGCGATGGTCGACAGTTTAGTCGACAACCAACAGTACGATGAAGCGAGCTACGTCAAGCACTTCCGCTTCTGGTTTGATTTTGGTGGTAGTTGGCGAGGCTATATTGATAAAGCGACTCGTATGAGCTTGTTGAACATCCATCAATTAGAATTGGCAAACGCCCCAATTACAGCGTGTGGCGCGGATGATACACAGCTCCCCGCAGTCTCAAAGATCATTCCATTAGTGGCGTGTACTTATACTTCTCACACCTTACCAGCTATGGTAGAGAGCGCGGTACGAGTGACCAACAATAACGACAAAGCCGTCGAATGGGCGCAGGCCATCACTCTACTGGTTCAAGCGGCGATTCAAGGCAACTCGCCACTGCAATCGGTAGAAATGGTGCGACAAACTTGCAGCAAGTTCATACACGATCAAATCGACGAAGCACTGGCTGAACCAGAGCTTTCGATTACAGATGCCGCGAAGAAGTTTGGATTACATTGCGAATTGAGCGCTGCGTTCCCCTTGCTGATTCGCATCATTGCAGGTGCTCAGAGTTATCAACAAGGTATTCGAGACAATATCTTATGTGGCGGTGACAGCTGCGGGCGTGCGATTGTGATTGGCGCGGTATTAGCGGCGTGTTTCTACGAAGAAGACGGTGGAATTCCAACCGAATGGCTAAAACAAGTCAAACTCAATGGCGGTGTGCTGTCTTTGCCTATTGAGTGATTCCCACAATAGCGAACTAGAGCCTGACATAAGACAAGCACACTGCTAGGTCAGACTATCGTTCCTATAAAGTTGGAACACATTGTGACAACTCATTCTTTAGCCAAACCACAAACGGGCTTTCTGGTTCATCGTGCTTGTCATCTTGTGTGAGCAATATGTACTGGTGACCGGAAGGCACAAAGCCGAACGGTGCGATTAAGTTGCCTCTATTCAAATCATCAACCACCAATGGATAAGAACCAAGAGCCGCTCCTAGCCCATCAACGGCCGCTTGAAAGCAGAAATAGAAGTGTGCAAAGGTCTGGTTTGATATAGCTTGCGACACCAATCGGCGATCAAATTCACTATCTTTGGTGATGGATGCCCAGTGGCTCCAAGCGTTTGGTCGCGTGCTACTGTGCAGTAATTTCACATCGGCTAGCTTGTCTTTGACCTGTTGCCAATAATCAGGCGAGAACACAGGACCAACCCATTCTTCGACTAACGGAATCTGTTTGTAATGTTCGGTTACGTTGAAGTCGTCTCGGCGAATGGCCATATCTAATCCAGTTGCGCCTAATGTCACAGGTCCACCTGCGGTAGACAATCGGACATCAATTCCGGATTCGTTATAGAAATCACCGAGTCGAGGCATTAACCAACGCATGGTCAATGTGGGTTCGCATGAAACTTCCAAGGCTTGATGATTCAGCTGATTAAGCTTATGGACTCCAGTATCCAAGGCTTGGAACGCTTGCTCTGTGTACCCTTTGAGTAATTCCCCTTCTTTGGTGAGACACACATTCCTGCCCTGTTTGTAGAACAAAGTTTGGGACAAGTGATTTTCCAATACCTTGATCTGCTTACTCACCGCGCCATGTGTGATATTGAGTTTATCCGCCGCTTCACTGTAACTGCTCGAATGCGCTGCTACGTGGAAAATATGAAATGCTTTCAAATGTCTCATGTGTGATTTTTTCTCACAGATAGGTAGAATTCATTTCGATTATAAGCAGCAATAAAAAACCATACAATGCTGGCTCATCATATATAAAAAGTTGGAGTCATTATGGAGTGGTTAAGCCTAGCAGTATTGGGACTATTGATTGTTATTAGTCCAGGCGCTGATTTCGTTTTAGTTTTGAAAAACAGTGTCAATCAAGGAAGACAAGCAGGCATTTGGACTGCAATAGGTGTGAGTTTAGCGATTTGTGTTCACATCAGTTATTCAATGCTTGGGATCAGTTACTTAATCTCACAGAATGAGCAGCTGTTTGACATGATCAGATACGCAGGCGCAGCCTATCTTATTTATCTAGGACTAAAAGGTATCTTGAGTGCGGACAACAAGCTTGCACCTATGGAAGATGCAAAGCAAAGCACCAGTGTTTGGCGCTATTTAGCCCAAGGCTTTTTATGTAACGTGCTCAACCCAAAAACCATGTTGTTCTTCTTGAGCATCTTCAGCCAAGTCATTTCACCTGATGCAGAAAACCAGCATGTCGCACTCG
Organism: Vibrio sp. OPT18; assembly: GCF_015163615.1. Taxonomy (NCBI): domain Bacteria; kingdom Pseudomonadati; phylum Pseudomonadota; class Gammaproteobacteria; order Vibrionales; family Vibrionaceae; genus Vibrio; species Vibrio sp. OPT18. The sequence goes on along the minus strand of NZ_JADDYK010000087.1, from coordinate 31,280 downwards.
GCTATGGGCTTTATATGATCGTTCTTCACGGCTTATGGTTTGGAATTGTCGCTATGCTGTTTACTTCGAATGCATTGCAAAAACATCTATTGAGAGCAAAGAAAAGGCTTAATCAAGCGTGTGGATTTGGCTTAGTGACGTTCGGAGCACTGTTGGCGATCAAATCGTAAGCAAGCGAGTCACAAATAGAAAGCGATTCAAACGACTGAATCGCATCTAACTGGGTCTTGGTAAACCTCTAAACAAGATTCATCGGTCTAATATCGGCACTATCAGGGAAGATAGTGTTGAGTTGTTTCACTTCTACCGATAAGTGTTGGTAGAGCACGCCCTTGATAACGGAACGCATATCAGTCGTTGGACTAAGGTCTCGGCCTTCATATAGCTGGCTTTGGCTCAAGCCCGGCCAATTGGCAATAACCTTACCACCCGCTCCTTTCAACGATGGCAGCGCACCACCCGCAACAAACATGACGTTGCCAGTACCGTGGTCGGTGCCTTTGGTGCCGTTTTCTTTTGCTGTTCGACCAAATTCACTGGCCGCGATGATCACTGTCTTCTTCCAACGATCACCTAGTGAAGCCTTGAGAGCCGCTAACCCAATATCCAAAGTTTTAAGTTGATTACTCAACCGACCATTTACGTTGCCTTGATTAGCGTGAGTGTCCCACCCACCAAGTTCTAACGCTGCGATGTTTGGTCCGTTATCAGCCGATAATATGTCGCCTGTTTTACCCATCAATGATTTAAACTGTTTGCCGACACCTTGGTCGCCTACCAGTTGATCTATCTTCATGACACTTTCGAAGTTTGAAGACAGCATTTGGTCACTTTGAAACAACTCTTCCAGCAGTTCTGTTTGTTTATCACGTGTTTTTAAGCGGTTTGGGTACCAACTTGCCACGGTCGATTCGCCCTGCATGATGAGTGGTAAGCCCGAATCAATCGCTATTCCATCGTATTTTTCTGAGCTCAACGTGAGTAAACGGTTAATCCACCCTACGGTGTTAAACGGGTCGGAAGTGCCGTTCTCTAATATCTTCTGTCCATCAAAATGTGAGCGCTCGCGATAAGCGGTTGAACAAGCGTGCACAAAGCTGAGTTCGTTACTTTCATACCATTGATGGCACTGCTTTAGGGATGGATGAAGTCCAAAGAAATCATCCAACTTCAGTAACTGTTCTGGTTTTAATCCGATGTTGGGTCTCAAATTAGAGTAATCCGGATCGGCATGCGGCACTACAACATTTAAACCATCCATCGCGCCACGCAGTGATACCCAAATGAAGATATTGTCTGAACCTGTTTTGGCAAAGCTTGGAAATGGCACCATCGCACTGACGCCAACAGCCGCCGCAATGCCCATGAACTGACGGCGGTTAATGCTATGTGGCGCTTTATTCTGAGAACAATCTGGCTTTTTCATACCCACTCCTAACGATATTGAAACTGCGGGCTTAGCCACAACAGGGAAAGTTGCATTGCAGCGCTGTCGGCTTTGTTCAATACAATTTGGGTGTGTTCATCAATAGCATCGCCATATAAACCCGTGATCACTTTATCCACTAGCGCTTTCGGTTTAACTCCCGACGCTTTAGCCGATTTTATTGCAGCAGACGCAAGCCTATTCGCAACTTGCATACGTTGAGTCAACGCCGAAGGACTATTGTAGTCTCTGTCTTGATCCGACCACCCTGCAGGTGAACCCGGTTTAAAAGGAGGCTGCCCTAAATTGTTAAGTGCATTGAATGCCTGTTTCTCGTTTAAAGAAATGTCGGCACTACGAAGGACGGCAAACAGCCACTCCTTCGGCGGTCTAAAGCGATTAGGGTTAGGTTTACTCGCCTCAGCGCTGTTCAATAACAAGCGATAGATAGGCAGTAAATCTCCCTCGCCTTTCAGATATTCAGCAACCATTTGCTCTGAGAGTTCTTTAGGCGTGTCGCCAATGAAATGCTGGCAAAGCTTGCCAACCAAGTGTGTAGCAGTGTCTTTGTGGGTCGCTAAGGTTTTTAAACACGACTCTCCTTGCGAGACGCCGGATTGAGAATAAGCCTTTCCAAGCAGTGTGATACTTCCCGGCTCATGCAGGTTATTAGCAAATCGAAACCCAGCATCAGGAGATTTGAATTTAATGCCCCAGCCTGAGATGGCTTTTGCTAAAGCAATAACATCTTGCTGAGTGTAAGAACCATCAACGCCAAGAGTGTGGAGTTCTAAGATCTCACGAGCGAGGTTCTCATTGAGCCCCTTATTACGGCGCTTTCCGACTTTTGAATTGGGACCAATCGAGAGTTGATTGTCGAGATAAAGCAGCATCGCAGGATGTTTAGAAGAAGCCATCAGCATGTCGCCAAAGTTACCATTCCAATGCTGGCGAACCACATCGTTTTCTATACTTGCTGCTAAGGGCATCAGTTTTCGATTATCGACCGAGATAGCGAAGTGATTGCTCCAAAACTGAATGATGCGCTCTTGAAAACCATAAGGGGTATCAACGCTTTGTAGGTGGCGAGCTTGAGCTTGTTGTCGATACTGCGTTCGAAGAAAAGACTGCGCTTCTTTCTTCATAGCTTGCATCTGTTGTTCGTCACCCTTGGCCTTCATTCGTTGTACACGATTCTCTCCTACTTTAATCAGAGTAGATTCGGTACTCGGTAAGTCTTGTATGGCTTGGTGAACGAATGGCTTTTTATCCAACTGTTCTACAGGAGAATAATAGGTTGTTTGACCTAGTTTCGGCCCAAAGCCAAACCTTTGTTCACCCACGATTTTTGAAGTCGGGTAATAATTCATTGCACACTCCCTTACGCTCGATCTTTTCTAAGTGTAATCGCTTAGTCATCAAGCATAGGGAGCTTTACAAGGTTTTACGTTAGATGGGTGTCAGGTGCCTATCAAGTTACCGACACGGTGTGATCATTTTGAATGAATGTCTATTTACGCCACATATAGACAAACTGGTCGTTTTGCGAGGTGATTTCAAAGCCAAACCTCAGATACAACTGCCCAACTCGATTACCTTGCAGGTAACAAAGTTCGACGGGTTTATTGAGGCTGTCAGCCTTAGTTAAGCAATCTTTCAGTACTTGGCTGCCAACGCCCTTTCCATGATACTCAGGCAGTAAGAAGAATCGGCAAAAATAAAAGTGCTCACCTTTATCTTGCAACAACACACTCCCAATCGCCTTGCCTTGATATTCAATGATTTCAGGCCGTTCTTCTGACCACTCTTCGGCGTGTATATCTCGTTGAACCTGCTCATCCCAGCCAAATACGGCCTTGATAGGTTCAAACTCAGCGGCTTTCTTAAGCTCGAACAGAAATTCATAATCTGATGACTGAGCAGGTCTTGTTGAATGCGAAAGAGCAGCTTTAACCATGTCCATATAATGTTGATTCCTGTTACTTTTCTACCGGGTTTAGTTACCAAGCCTAAGATAAGTGCATGGTGTATTCTTGATGTCCTGTGTGCTCATCAGTTTGTTCGCTCACAATAGAGAAACCTTGAGACAAATAGAACTCAATGGTCGCTTGGTTCTCTTTATACACATTCAAAGACAGATTCGGGCATTCAAGTTTCGCGTGTTGGATAAGTTGCTTACCAACACCACAACCTTGATGCTGCGGGCTCACAAAGATCGCAGCTAAAATCCCTTCATAAAGCGAATAAAAGCCACGAACCTCACCGTCTATTTTATACACGTAAGTTATTGATGCTGGGATGTATATATCGCGCATATTACCCACTTGCGACTCCCAGAACTCAGGAGCCACAAAATCATGCGCCTTGATCGAGGCGGTTAACCAAATATCTATAACGGTTTCAATATCGGCTGGACGGTATTCTCTGATCATCTTCATTCTCTGAAATTATTGCGGTTCAATATGCGAATCAGTATGCCGAGAAGCGACTTAAACTTATTGAAGATTTACGACAATTGTTTGAAACAATGGCTACTGCTTCTTAACGTACTTCGCCGTAACCAGCATTTCACCGCCGCCATCCAGCTTGCAATCTAGTTGGTGATCTTTGCCTTCATTAATTCGTCTGATTACCGCTTTAGTACCGATTTTCAATACGCTAGAACTGCCTTTAATTTTTAGATCTTTAATGAAGGTAACTTTATCTCCACTTTCCAATACAACGCCATTCACGTCCTTAACACGCGCGGCTTCTCTTTCTAAACGCTCTTCTTCTGGGTTCCATTCGTAGGCACACTCAGGGCAGATTAGGTTGTTTTGGTCTGGGTAGACATATTCAGATTGGCATTGCGGGCAAGGAGGTAGAGACATACGTTAATACTTCATTTAAATAGAATTTGTTCCATTTTAATGGCTCTTGTCAGGCTTAGCGAGCATAAATCTAACAAGTTTTACGAAGAGTTAATTGTCTTTAAAAAAAGAGCCGTACCTAAAACGAACAAACACAGCCGCTAAGCTGTGTTTGTTTAAAAACTTGAGAAGCGAAAAGGTTTAACGTTCGACTTTTGGTGAGTAAATCGAGTAAGCGGTGATTTGCCCTGCCACGATTGCAGAGAACATGAATAACGCCGACAAACCAATACTCGGGATAGGCAGAATCGATTGTTCAAACACCGACTGGCTGGCACTCACTAATACTCGGCTACCCGGAACCAAGATGATGATCCCTTGCACGATATAAATAGAGCCCGTGAGCTCCATCTTTTTAGCAATCCAAGTTCCGTACAAAGTAATAAGAACCGTTGTCACCCAAGTACCGACAACCCAACCACTATCAAAACCTAGATAGAACGGTCCCCACATACCGAGAACGGCAACTGGCAAACCAAGTAAGATGTCTTTAGGACGTGCATTGAACATCACACCGATAGACACAGAAATCAGCACCAAGCCAGATATGTGCATCCACATCGGTACCGCATTGGTATAGTCGATGGAGACCGCTTGTCCCCATATCGCTTCACCAATATTGAGCCCCATGATAATCCCGACAAACAGCTTAATCAGCGTTAAGGCACTCTGCCCTAGCAAGCTGGTACCAGAGACTAAATCATTAAACGCCAAACATTCTAATGCGTTGGCTATGGATAACCCGGGGACAAACAAGACAATCGAGGCGATACACAACGCCCACACCGGAATCGGCAACCCTGTGCTCGCCAGAAACGCCACGAAGATACCCGTTAACAGTGCCGAGATGAATTCAACCGCGATAGCGCGACGTGAATGAAGAACTTGCTGACATACCCAAACCATCAAACCCAATAACGCAGAAAAGCCCACCGCTTCCAACGTACTGCCCACCAGCATCAAATAGGCCGGCGGAATACCCATATTGGCAAGTGCAGTCACAAATTTAGAGTAGCCGACAGGCTCTGGTACAGGCTCACTACTTGGCTGGTTAATACGAATGATCGTATTGGCCAACAAACTCAGGTTAATTGACGCAGGCTTTAGACGCTTAAGAATAACGGCGTTGTTATCGTCTGGAAATTGATAGTTAATCGCAGTTGGCGTAGCTTGGATCATCACATCAACACCATGCTTTTTTGCATAGAATTGAGTGTATTTCTCTAGCTTGTAAGGAGCACAGCCACTGCGGTGAAGAGTGTCACCAATTTCAACAATTTTGTTAATTCGGAACTGAGAAGGCATGGGTATTTTAGGGGAGACAAAATGTGCGGCAAATGTACCAAACGATAGACGGAATGACGAGACTTTTGCGTGAATTATCAACTGAACTCGTTACTTTTTTCTGCAAAGCCTTAGAAGTGCCTATAACTCCACTCATTTGGGATTAGTTTACTGAATGTTTTGACCGGCTGATAAGTTAAATTTATGCATTCAGATTGTTATTAGTGGACGCCAAAACACAAATAAAAATCAGTTTATGTTAACACTCCAAATTCCTTAATTTTCATGAGATTTATGACAGCCAAGTACCACTAAAACAAGTTTATAAATTAAGGCGGATTTATCGCAAAAAACAGCATGACATTTACTATTATTTCTCGCCCTCCTTTTTTAGAGATTTTAGTCACATTTTATTCACTCTGAAAACGCCGAATATGATGGAAAAACTAGCGGAGTGGTGGTTATGCGAGCACTTAGAATAAAAATGAAAGAAAAAGGTTTCGTTTTCAGTTAGATGTGGCATTATCAAACTCGTTAAGACGATGTGCGTGCATCGTATAATGGCTATTACCTCAGCCTTCCAAGCTGATGATGCGGGTTCGATTCCCGCTGCACGCTCCAAGTCTCTTAACGCCTCAGTCTTACTCATAAGACAGTGTGCGTGCATCGTATAATGGCTATTACCTCAGCCTTCCAAGCTGATGATGCGGGTTCGATTCCCGCTGCACGCTCCAACTTCTCCTTAAGATCCATGATGTACTTTGTTCCAGCGACACACTATTCAAAACCTTTCTCCGTTAGTTAAATCCATAGTCATTAAATCTATACTGATTAAACTTATTTTGTTTAAGTTTAGATTGACCAATCAACGCTAAGTGACCAACCAAAGCTATTAACTCCTTAAATCGCTTCGTATTTCTGACACCTATCCAAATCACACATGCAGTTCAGCTTTTAATGATTTTCAAAATTGTTCCAATTTAATAATCTTGGTCAATATCTGGAAAAACAGTTGTGGTAATGTGCGCGCATTAGCAACAACCCATAAATAATAAAAAATGTTTAAAAACAATGAGTTAACAATTAGCATCGAAGCAATTAATGTCGCGCTAGCAAAAGTAGAAAATGCCAATAAAATTCAGCTAGATACATTGAAAGGTTATGTGAACAGCGAGCCTGAAAAGGCTGTACTGGCTTTTCGATCGCTGAATGAAGCAGAATCAATCGACGACAAGTTTAAAAAGATCATGACAGAGCTACCGCACCTAAGCGGCGAAGCACACCACCTGCTTGAAACTTCTATCTTGCTACAGTGATTCTAACTACAGATAAGCCTCAGCCAATACAAGTTAGTTCATGTATTCCTGAACAGGTTGAGACTTATCTTTAACTGGTCATAATGTTTAACCAATGACTTAGCGGTCACACAAAGCTGTGCTGATAGGTTGAAATGAATTGGTGATGTTAGGCCCTCGCATTACTCCCAGAAGTTCCACCACTTTTTGCTGTTTTCTTCACGCTGCTGTTGGCCTTTCTCTGACCCTTTTCCTTCTTCTTTACGCTCTTGTTCCGCTTTCTTACCTTTCTGCTTTTCTAATCCCGACTTTTCTTCGTCATTATCCATATCATCTTCAAGCTTTTCTTTCTTATCTTTGAGCTTCTCTTTACTCTCTTCGAGGGCTTCTTTCTCTTCTTCCAAATCGTCGAGTTCTTTATCTAGCTTCTGCTTATCTTTTTTATTCTTACTTTTTTTCGCTTTCTTCTTTTTCTCTTCGATCATTGAATCAAGCTGCTTCTCACGATCATCAATTTCGCCTTCAACTTTTTTAGCTTCAGCGAACGTTTTTACTTCTTCTAAATCGGGCTTACCTTTACCAACCCACTCAGGTTTAGCTGCAATGCTATGGGTCGACCACGATAACAAAGCACTCGTCACTGCAAGCACTAGAATTGTTTTATTCATCTCTAAACTCCTATTCCTATAGTCTTTTAAAGCTAATACCTAAATAGCACTAAAACAAGGTAGCCATACCTAGCACTCATCCCTTTGAACTAGATATGGCTTGTGTATCACCTTATAGCGTTAACGACTTCACCATACCCGCTTCAACGTGACCAGGAATATTGCACGCGAACTCTACGTTATTATCACCATGGAAATGCCAAAGCATCTGTTTCGCTTTGCCCGGCTTAACTGTAACTGTGCTGCCCGAGTCATGAGCGTGATTACCCATGTTTTTCATCATTTCACGGTGCTCTAACTGCTCTGAAGCAGAACCAATCGAGAATTCGTGATCAATCTTGCCTGTGTTCATCACAACAAACTGCACCACGTCGTTCGGCTCAATATCGACCTTGTTCTTAAATGTGATTTTCATATCGTCACTTAGCAGAACATGAACCACTTTATCCGGTTTTGCGCCTGTCGCGGGCATACCCACTTCAGACATGCCTTCCATATTCATCATCGAATGATCCATCTTTCCATCCTTCATCATGCTGTGATCCATTTTTGAATGGTCCATCTCTCCATTTTTCATCATCGAGTGGTCCATATTTGAATGATCCATTTCAGCAAAAGCCGTTGCAGTAGTTAATGTCAGTGCAATCGCAATAAGTGTCTTTTTCATGATCGTTCCTTAGATTAATTCAGTTATTTATTTGTTTGTTAGTTTCACATATTCATGTTGTACACCCTTACCCACTCTGTTTTTGGTCAGTAAGGGCTAATAATCAGTACGTTATTTGTTTGTCTCGTTTTGGCTATGCGTAATCTCACGCTGTTTCCAGAGCTTAAAGATTGCAGGCAACACCAGTAAGGTAAGCATCAGTGCAGACGCCATTCCGCCTATCATCGGTGCTGCAATTCGCTGCATCACTTCAGAGCCCGTTCCTTCGCCATACATAATTGGAATGAGGCCAATAATCACCGTAAGTACTGTCATCATCACTGGGCGGACACGTAGCCCTGCCCCTTCACGAATGGCATCAGTGAGATCGGCTTGTTGAAGTGTTTTCTGGCTCTGTTCGGCATCGAGCTTTTTGAAGTGCCACGCTTGGTTGAGGTAAACCAACATGATCACACCTATCTCAACCGCAACACCGGCAAGGGCGATGAAGCCAACACCCACCGCAATGGAGAAGTTGTAATTGAGGATATGCATCAGCCATAGGCCACCAACCATTGCGAGTGGTAATGTCAGCATGATCATCATCACCTCACCGACACGGCGGAAGCTGAGGTAGAGCAACAACATGATGATGGCTATAGTGATTGGCACAACGACACTCAAACGCTCCTTCGCGCGCTCCATGTATTCGTATTGACCAGACCATGCCAGTGAATAACCCGCAGGTAAGACGATTTGATCGGTAACGACCTTTTGCGCCTCTGCCACATAAGAACCAAGGTCGCGCCCTTCGATGTCGACGAACACCCAACCATTAGGACGCGCATTCTCTGTCTTGATCATTGGTGGACCATCTTCATATCGGATATCCGCGACATCAGACAAAGCAATACGAGCACCGTTTGGGGTTACTAACGGTAGGTTCTGCAACTTGACGACAGAATCACGATAGCTTTGTGGATAACGGACATTGATAGGATAACGCTCTAGCCCCTCGACGGTTTCGCCTACGTTCATGCCACCAACCGCAGTGGAGATGACCTGTTGCACTTCTTTGATGCTTAACCCGTAACGAGCAGCAGAGCGGCGTTTGATGTCTATCGTCACATAACGACCACCAGCCACACGTTCGGCATACACAGAAGCCGTTCCGCTAACACCATTTAAGATAGGTTCAAGCTGAGAACCAATATCTTCAATAACGCTCAGCTCAGGGCCAGCGATTTTGATACCGATTGGGGTTTTTATGCCGGTCGCTAGCATGTCGATACGAGTTTTGATTGGCATAACCCATGCGTTGGTCAAACCCGGGAATTGAATCAGATCATCAAACTCTTTACGCAGAGACTCCGTGGTGACACCGTCACGCCACTGATCTCGCGATTTAAGCTGAATCACGGTTTCAATCATGGTTAACGGTGCAGGATCGGTTGCAGTCTCTGCTCGACCAATTTTGCCCCACGTGGTTTCGACTTCTGGAATGGTTTTGATGAGCTTGTTGGTTTGTTGCAACAACTCACGAGCCTTACCTATTGAGATGCCCGGATACGTGGTTGGCATGTACATCAAATCTCCTTCGTCCAAAGGAGGGATGAACTCGCTGCCAAGCTTACTGGTTGGGTAATAAGCAGACGCCATTAAGCCAAGTGCGATAACAATCATCACCTTGGGATACTTTAGGCTGAGGTTTAGAAGCGGTTTATACATCGCCACTAGGCTGCGGTTTACTGGGTTTTTGTGTTCAGGTAGCAC
>NZ_JADDYK010000087.1:11762-21225 GCF_015163615.1 Vibrio sp. OPT18 | reverse complement strand
GTTGCCGCGAATGAAGTAACCCATCAGCACAGGAACAAGCGTGATAGCCAAACCGGCTGCGGCGGCCATTGCATACGTCTTGGTAAACGCAAGTGGCGAGAACATCTTGCCCTCTTGCCCTTCTAGCGCGAATACAGGCACAAAGCTCAAGGTAATGATAATCAGAGAGAAGAACAGCGGTGCGCCAACTTCTTCTGCTGCCTTACCAATCACTTGCCAACGGTTTTTGTCAGTGAGCGGAGTCCGTTCAATGTGTTTATGAACGTTCTCTATCATTACGATCGCCCCATCCACCATGGCACCTATCGCAATAGCGATACCACCAAGGGACATGATGTTGGCGTTAATGCCCTGCCAATGCATAACAATGAATGCACCTAAGATACCAACAGGCAGACTTAACGCGATAACCAGTGATGAACGAATATGGAACAAGAACAGCGCGCACACCACGGCGACAACGATGAACTCCTCAGCCAATTTCTTCCATAAGTTTTCAACGGCTGAATCAATCAAAGTAGAACGGTCATAAGTCGCGACAATCTCGACACCATCAGGTAAGCCAGCTTGCAGTACAGCAAGCTTGGTTTTAACCGAGTCGATCACTTCACTGGCATTTTCCCCAAAGCGCATCACAATAACGCCACCGACCGCTTCGCCCTCACCGTTGAGTTCAGAGATACCACGACGCATTTGCGGGCCAAGGTTAATGTCTGCAATGTCACCTAATAGCAGCGGAGTACCCTTGTCTGTCACTTTTAACGGCAGAGATTGAATATCTTCGATGCTTGTCAGGTAACCCGTTGTACGAACCATATGTTCGGCTTCGGCAATCTCGACGACAGACGCACCGGTTTCTTGATTACCATCTTGGATTGCCTTGTTGACCTGTTGAAGTGTTAGGTCATAAGCACGTAATTTCGCAGGATCAATCTGTACTTGGTACTGCTTCACCATGCCGCCAACGGTCGCCACTTCAGACACGCCTTCTACAGTTTGCAATTCATACTTCAAAAACCAATCTTGCAAACTACGAAGTTCAGCTAAGTCGTGCTGACCGGTTTCGTCTTGCAACACGTAGCTGTAAACCCAGCCCACACCGGTTGCATCTGGCCCTAGTGTTGGCTTGGCACTCGAAGGCAAGTTAGGTGCAACTTGGCTTAAGTACTCCAACACTCGTGAACGCGCCCAGTACATATCGGTATCGTCATTGAAGATGATATAGACATAGGAATCACCAAAGAACGAATAGCCACGGACTGTTTCAGCACCCGGTACAGCTAACATCGCAGTGGTGAGCGGATACGTTACTTGGTCTTCAACCACTTGCGGCGCTTGACCCGGATAACTGGTTTTGATGATCACCTGAACGTCTGATAAATCAGGAATGGCATCGACCGGTGTATTTTTCACGCTGTATAAGCCGCCAAATACGATGGCTACAGTAGCAACCAGCACTAAGAAGCGGTTACTAATAGACCAGCGAATGATTGCATTGATCATAGTTCGCCCTCACCCGTGCTGTTCGTCGGTTCGAGAGATTTGAGCACATAATCAGAACCCTGCTTCACCACTAGAAACCGAATGGTTTGACCCTCGGCAAACTCAGATAAATCAAGGTCATCACTGGCTTGGAAATTCATTTCACCCGCTTTCCAATTCCACTCAGGGACAGGCTGATGTTTTACGGTGATCATGCCAAAATCTGCCATCAACATGGTGATGTCACCCGTCACCCAAACTTCGCCAGCCATCTTGTGTTTGTTGACCTTGTAATCCACAACCTCGTACTGCCCTGACTCTGTCTTTCTCATCTCAAAATCAATCGCCTTACCACGTTGCACGTCACTTATGTCCAAGCCTTCCGCAAAGGTGAAATTCATCACCATGCCCGGCCAATCCCATTCAGGAACAGGCTGATGGTTAATCGTCACCATGCGGCTGCCTTGCATAACATCGGAAACTTCACCGTTCGCCCACACCGTTTCAGACTCTTCTTCAACGCCATTAATACGTGACAGATCAGCAGATTGGCTCGATTCAGAATCCAACATGAAGTGCGCAGAAGTGACAATGTTCTCACCTTGCTCTAGCCCTTGAAGCACCTCTATTTTTTCGCCAGCTTCACGACCAACCTCAATACGAGCAGAACGATACTTGCCAGAACCTTCTGACATTACCACTCGAGTCATACCACCGGAGTGAATCACCGAAGATCTTGGGATAGTAAGAACGGCTTCATCACTGATGGGTTTCAACGCAATATTGGCGAACATATTTGGCTTAAGCTCGCCATTTGGATTGGAGAACTTCAAACGAACGCGCAAGGTTCGAGTTTTTGGGTCCAGAATTGGGTACACGTAATCGACATTACCCAACCACTCTTTGCCGGGAATGGCATCTAGCGTCATCACCGCATTGCTGCCTGACGAGATCCAGTGCGCTTGACGCTCAAACACCTCAGCATCAACCCATACTTCGCCTAATGGGCCAGCACTGATCACTGCTTGTGCAGGTGCAAGGTAACCACCTTCTCGGATATTCAAACTTGCGATGACACCATCAGCTGGCGCTTTGACTTCAATGGTTTGTGAGGCTTTGCCTTTGCGCGTAATAGAGCGGATTTGAGTCTTATCAACACCCAAAGTAATTAAGCGTTCAGTCGAGCCCTTGATCAAACCTTTACGACCCGTTTTATAAGCACTGATCAACTCTTCTTGTGCTTTAACAAGCTCTGGAGAATAGAGTGTGAAAAGCACATCACCTTTGTTTACCTTCTCACCCACTGCGTTGATGTAGAGCTTCTCAACCCAACCAGCTGCTCTTACGTTGGTTTGCCACAATGTACTTTCATCGAACGCCACATAACCCACGGTTTCAATCCGAGGAGATAGCGTTTCGAACTTAACTTTCGCTGTTTTGACACCCAGATTATTTTCTACCGACGAATCAATGAACACGGTACCGGGCTCATCTTTAACACCACTTGAGTCATCCGCGTAAACAGGGATTAAATCCATCCCCATAGGTGACTGACCCGGCTTGTCTCGCTGATAATTTGGGTCCATCGGAGCCACCCAATACAAAGGTTCATCGCTGGCTTCTGTACTCGTTGCCATTGCTGACATGTCGTGTGCTGGATTAATCAGAAAATGGTTCACACCAAAACCCAATGCACCACCGACCAATAAAGCGATTGTTGCTACTTTTACTGAACTCATTATCTATCCCTTACTGATTCTCTGTGGTTACAAGCTGTGGTTGATTTACTTGGTATTCAAAGCCACTGACTAACGCCGCCAGTTTGCTGTTAACGATGTTGAGATCGGTGATCAAACGTTGTTGCTCTAACTTAAGCGCCAGCTCATCGGTCGTTGCTAAAATGACATCGTTAAACTGGGCGGTATTGTTTTGATAGCCCCTCTCAACCGCGCTGATTCGGGCTGCGGTTTGAGGAAGCAAGGACGTTTGATACCGATCTAATCGCTGGATCAGATTTGATCTGTCCACCAGCAATGCATTCACTTGCGCGTTCATTTGGGAAAGTAAGGTGTCTTTTTGAGATTTAGCCGCACCAACTTGATACTGAGCAGCCGATAAGTTCTTATCTTGTCGATTCCCCGTAAACAGCGGGATGTCGACAGTCAGATAGGCACTCACCAGATCAGAAGCTGGTTCACCCGCCATGTTATTGGCTTGACGGTGTGCATACATCACTTCCACCCCAAACTGCGGGGTATAAGCTTGCTCGGCTAATTCAACCTGAGTTTGATTGGAGGAAATACTGACATCGGAGATCTTAACCAAAGGATGGTCAGTCAGTAGCTGGTAGTGCTTAGTTGAATCGATATTGGTCGCTAATTTGCTTTCCAACAACGACCAATCGATTTGGTTAGTTGCATTCAGTGTGCCCTGAGAATCAAGAACCTGAGAGCCTAACCAATCAGATCCCAACCATTCAGAAAGCTGAGAGATTAAGCGGCGCTGAACTTGCTGGTTTGCCTGAAGTTTCTCATCAAGCTTGCTCACTTGAAGCTGAGCATTAAGCAGATCTTGCGCTTCACTTTTACCAATCGAGTAATTGGTTTGTACATAGTTTTCAAGCTCAACCAACAAACGACGATTTTGACGAATCACCGACTCAGCCTTTTGCTGATAACCTAACTCAAGCCAAAGCTGCGTCATGCTATTCGCAACCGTCAATTCTCTTGCTTGCACCTGCAAAGCTAAAGCATCTGCCTGTTGGCCTGCCTTTTTCTGTTGGAGGTTAAGCGTATCGCCACGCTCAAACTGCTGCATCAGCCCTACCGATATATTGGTCATCGGGTCTTCGTCGAATTGAAAGCTATCGACAGGCAAACCGCCAAATCCAACTTTCAATTTCGGGTCCATTAAGGTCGAGCTAGCAATGCCCGTTTCTCGCATCGCTTGAGACTGAGCAAAGTACTGTTTGCGATTTCCATCTTCGCTTAAAGCAATCTCAATCAGTGTATTGAGTTGCTGCGTCGAGCTTGCTTGGTCATGTGCTGAAATGTGTTGAGCATTTGAAGCTGACGCCGTGGTAGCCGCGAGCGTAGCACTTGAAAACAAGGCCATAGGCAAGGCAGCAGCAACCACTAAGCTCGTGTTCATGACAAACACAGAGGTTGTTGGTTTCATATTCACAATGAATGTCCATATCTAGCGCTAATTAGCGCATAAAAAAGAATGGCTTATCAGAATTATCTAACTGATATAGCTGTATTTTTAGATATAGATTTATGCGGAAGGTGGGCGTAGCAAAGATTGAGCGCGAGTCACTTTTTGACCGATAGTCACAGAGTGATGAAGTGCGAATGAAGAGGAAATTTGGTAGTTGGCTTGAAGCGCCTGAATTGTGTGTGATGCGGTAGAACAAACAGAATAGCAACAGATATGAGCAGAATCCGAACCGCCACAACAGTTGTTGCCCATCACATGCTCTCCGTGAGCATCCATTGATTCTTGATGTGAAGCCATCTTGTCATCAGCAGACAGCTCAACATAAATAGCGTGGTCATCATGGGCAGAGTGAGCTCCATGAACAGACTGGTCGCCATTCGGCGTGCTTGCGTGAACATGATCGCTCATGTCTGGATCGCTAACGGTCACATGGCAACCGGCAGCAAATTGATTTGCGGCATCAGGATCGCTCGGCGAATCGTTGTGCTGGCAGATAGACTTATTCGACATCATCTGCGTTGCCATGATATTAGCCATCATGGCTGAAGAGCTTGAGGCATAGCTAGACGTCAACATCGCAATGATGCTGAAAACAATAATCCAAGTTTTTCGGAATGTGTTTGTCATAGCTTACCTTTGAATTTACACCGCAACTATAAACGTTACCCTTAGGGTAAGGTCAATGCCATTGTGCCGATATTTGGCTGACCGTTGAAAAAACATTCATTCATAACCATGGTTTGTCGATTATTTGAACTTAAGGCATGTGTGTCCTTCAATGATAGTTCTGGATAAGCAAAAAGTGCAACTCACTAAAAAAGCCTTCAACACAGGTTGAAGGCTTGGATCGTTACCCTAATTTATTGTCTTGGTCACCTAGATGACGAGCTCATCTCGAACCATTAAGTGACTTACTCCACTCTTTCGATAATCGTCGCAATACCTTGCCCCATACCAATACACATAGTTGCTAGCCCGTATTGACCACCACGCTGTTCCATAATATTGATAAGGCTACCGACGATGCGAGCACCCGAACATCCTAAAGGATGACCCAGTGAGATCGCTCCACCATGCAGGTTCACTTTATCTTCACGCTGCTCCCATAAGCCTAAATCTTTTAAACACGGGATAGCTTGCGCTGCAAAGGCTTCATTCACTTCAGCAAAATCGATATCTGCGATCGTTAGATCAGTCTTCGCTAACGCTTTTTTGGTTGCCGGAACGGGTCCATAACCCATAAGCGCCGCTGGCACTCCCGCAGAGGCAGAAGAGATAACTCTAGCTCTTGGTTTAATGCCGATCTCGATGGCTTTATCTTCACTCATCACCAGCAAACAAGATGCGCCGTCAGACAAGGCCGAAGACGTACCTGCCGTTACGGTTCCTCGCGGGTCAAACGCAGGGCGAAGCTTAGACAAAGATTCAGCGGTGGTTTCAGGACGAATCACTTCATCGTGCTTAACCAAGGTTGGCGCACCGCTTTCGTCATGACCCATGGTTGGGACAATCTCGTTATCAAAGCGACCTTCAAGTGTCGCTTCGTGCGCGAGTCGGTGTGAACGAGCGCCCAATTCATCTTGCTCTTCACGAGACACGTTATGAAGTTGACCAAGTGCTTCCGCCGTTAACCCCATCATCGCAGACGCTTGTGCCATATTGCGGTTGTATGGGTTTAAGTTGATGCCTTTGGTCATTGGGATATGCCCCATATGCTCAACACCACCAACGAGAACAACATCGGCATCACCCGCTTTTATCGAGCGCGTTGCCATGTGCAGTGCATCCATTGAAGAACCACACAAACGATTCACTGTTGTTGCTGGTACTTCTTCAGACAACCCAGCTTGAAGTGCTGCGACCTTCGCAAGGTTAACGCCCTGCTCTTCGGTTTGCTGCACACAACCCCAGATCACATCATCAATCAGAGTGGATTCAACCTTTGGCTGACGCTTCAGCATGGCGCTCATTAAGTGAGACGAAAGATCATCGGCTCGAACATGTCGAAATACACCATTTTTTGAACGCCCCATTGGAGTTCGAATCGCATCTACAATCACTACGTTTTTCATATTTCTTGCTCCAGGTTACGCGTAAAAATTACGGTTCAGTTCAACACGGTCACGAAGACCTTGAGGGATGGCATATAAAGAACCTAAGTCTTCATATTGTTGGGCAATCTCTAACAACTTATCTAGACCCATGCTATCCATGTAGTAGAAGATTCCGCCACGGAATGCCGGGAATCCAGTGCCGTAGATAAACGCAATATCACCCTCGGCAGCTGAAGAAATAATGCCGTCATCTAAACAGCGAATCGCTTCATACATCATCGGTAACATCATTCGCATTGTGATGTCTTGAGGCTCCATTGAGATTGGTGCATCACAAAGGCTGTCTATTAGCGCAGTGGTTTCCAAATGGTTTTCTGGTTGTAAGCGACCTTTGCGATCCGCTTTGTACAGATAGAAACCCTCTTTTGTTTTTTGCCCTAAACGTCCTTTCGCCACAGATTCCGCGATCAGATTCGCTTCAGGCTTGGCTAAACGCGTTGGGAAGGCTTCGCTCATCACATCAATGCAGTGATCCGCGGTATCGAGTCCAATCACATCAAGCAGATGCGCTGGCCCCATTGGCCAACCAAACCCTTTGCTCATCACTTTGTCGATTTGAGCAATATCACCGCCCGCAACTAACAGTTGATTGAAAGCCAAGAAGTAAGGCGTTAAACAGCGATTAACCAAGAAACCAGCACAGTCGTTCACCACGATAGGCGTCTTGCCAAGTGCCAGAACGTAGTTGACTGCGGTTGCAATGGTTTCCGCTGATGTTTGCTCACCTTTAATCACTTCAACCAACGGCATGCGATGCACAGGGTTAAAGAAGTGAATGCCACAGAAGTTCTCTGGGTTCTTTAATGAGTGCGCTAAGCCACTGATCATCAAAGTAGATGTGTTTGATGCAATCATTGCATTTGGCGCAACCTGTTCAAGCTCAGCTAGCACCTTTTCTTTTACGATTGGATTCTCAACGACCGCTTCTATCACTAAATCACAGCTGTCTAACGCTGCATTGTGCAAAGTCGGCACGATACGATTAAGCACTTCACCCATAGCTTCAGGGCTCTTACGACCGCGAGTCACTTGCTTTGAAAGCAGTTGATTGGCTTCATTTAGCCCTAACGCTAAGCCTTGTTTGTTGATGTCTTTGAGTACTACATCCAACTTTTTATCCGCGGTAACATAAGCGATACCACCGCCCATAATGCCCGCGCCGACGACACCCACTTCTTCGGTTTTCTTGCCGCCTTTAGCGTGTTTCTTTGCCGTCGCTTTTACTGCCATGTCACTCAGGAAAACATTCACCAAAGCGTCTGCTACACCACTTGCGACACATTTGATGATTCCCGCTTGCTCAAGCTTTAAGGCTTCATCGCGAGAACAACGAGCGCTTTTAGAAATCGTGTTCAGAATAATGCCCGGTGCCGGATAATGCGGACCAGCTGCTTTCGCGACCATGCCTTTAGCCACATTAATCGACATCGCCAGTTCCGCGTCATTCAGAGTCAGTGGCGCTTGTTTTTCTGCATAACGCTGCTGCCAATCAAAGTCACCAGAGATGCACGATTCAAGCATGGTTAACGCGCTTTCGATTGGGTTTGTCTTACTCGCATCGATCACACCATCAACAACGTGATGCTCTAGCGCTTGCTGCGCCTTAAAGGTTTTACCCGTTGTTAGCCATTGCAGTGCCGTATCCACACCTGTGATGCGCGGTAATCGAGTCACCCCACCCCATGCTGGCATAATGCCAAGCTTAACTTCAGGCAAGCTCATTTTTAGGTCGGTCGTTGCAAGACGATAATCCGCAAGCAGTGAAAGCTCGACTCCACCACCAGCCGCGACACCATTAACGATCGCGACTTTAGGAAGGTTAAGATCTTCGATTCGGTTATAAATGGAGTGCGCCCATGATAAGTAATCGGTAATGGCCGCATCACCGTCACTAAACAGAGAGCGAAAGGCTTTTACATCCGCACCCGCGCTAAATAACGCTTTGCCCGAACGGATAATCAGACCGGCAGCATCACTGTTTTCAAGTTGATCGACACAGCTTTCAAGTTCAATTAATGCCGACTTAGTGAGTGTGTTTACTGAATCAGATTCTGCGTTGAAAACTAATTCAACAATACGGTTAGAATCTTCGATAAATGCGAGTTTGAAAAATTGCCCTGTAAACATAATTATCTCCTACTTCACTAAGCCATGTTGTTTTGCTTCAGCCAGTAACGACTCACGAAAATCTGGGTGCGCGATATTCGCTAACGCATGAACGCGTTCAGAGACCGTCATACCACGCAGGTTCACCGAGCCGTATTCCGTCGCCACGATATGTACATCGTTACGAGGTGTGGTAATCGGCGTGCCCACTGGCAATGACAAACGAATATTCGACTCTAAGCCGTCTTTGCCTTCACGAGTTGCTGCCAAGGCTAAGATGCTGACGCCGTTTTTCGCCATGTTCGCTGCTCGTACGAAATCTAATTGACCACCCGATCCCGAAATCTGGCTAAAGCCCGCCCCTTCAGAAGCAACTTGACCAACAAGGTCGATCATCAAACACGTATTAATAGAGACAAAATTATCGTTCTTAGCGACTTCATACGGGTCAACGACTTCGCTCATTGAGCCCATCTCGATGTCTGGGTTGTTGTGCAGAAAGTCCATCACTTCTTGAGGACCCGCCGCGAATGCCGCGACGA
>NZ_JADDYK010000087.1:6520-11707 GCF_015163615.1 Vibrio sp. OPT18 | reverse complement strand
TCTTGTTTGGCATGTGATTCTTTTTAGTGCCAGACACCGCACCGGCTTTACACATCTCCATGAGAGATTCCGTAAACATCTCTGTATGAACACCTAGATCTTTACGGTCTCGAAGCGCCATGCCCATCGCATTTGAGATGGTTCCAATACCAATTTGCACCGTCATTCCATCTTTAATGTATGGGCTAACATGTTTTGCAATTTCGGTCTCTAGCTCTGAAGGCTGGCCAGCTTTAGGTGACGCGATACGATGATGGCCTTCGACTAATGCGTCCGCACAATCGACATGCACGATATTGTCTTCATTGCCAATAAAAGGTTGCTGTTCATTAACAACAAAAATTACTTTAGAAGCATATTTCAGCGCCACCTTCGTTGCTACGCCGCCACACGCGCCTAAGCTCACAAAACCGTCTGCATTCGGTGGTGTCACTTCAACGACAACCGTATTTGGCTGCAGTTTTTCAAAAATATTTTCGAAATTAGAGAAATGAAAGTTCGTCACTTCTACGTTGCCTGTGCTTTGCAGCTTTCTTTCAATTGGCCCCATGAAGAGACTGATATGCTTGAAGTTATCTCGATATTGAGGCTTCAAAAACTCGAAGGGAGTCGTCATCAAACCTGTGTAGATTTCACAATCACTGAATAGGTCGAGGTGTTTATCCAATTCCTTTAGAAAAACAACTGGAATGGACAGTAAGCCACCTGCCCAGATTTTGTCACCTGATGCGAGTTTGCCTACCGCAGACTCTAACGAGAGTAGTTTTTCGCTATGGATCTCTTGCCAATTATTCATTATGTAGTTCTCATTATACTTTGCATAACAGGCTAAATTTTGAATATTACTTTTCCATTAAAAACAAAACTTGTATGTTATGCATGAACGTAGGGTACAGGTAAATATCCTTTTCACGGCATTCAGAATACAATTTCCCTAGGCTTTAACTTTGCAATTCAGGACAAGAAATTCACTATTCTGGACAATTAATCACTTTGTGTTTTTGATCACATCTCCGATTTATAAGGTCATAAAATGGCATTGGAACAACGCTTTCATAACTCCCTTTCAGTTCACGCTGGCTGGCAAGCCTTGCTCGCTTTAACAGCAAAAGAGCATCAAGTGGAGAGCCAATTTTTTCCGCCAAAGCGTAAGAATTCAGATGGCCGATTGCATTTCCACGACCTTCGTGAAGAGTTAGTAAAACTGTGTGAATATACCGATGATGAGCTGATCCCCGTAAGAGCCGCGAAGCACGTTACTCCCTTAACCTTTGGTAGTTACTCCTTAGCACTATGGACCGCTCCAAACCTCGAGGCGATGCTAAAAACTGCGGCTGAATTCTCGTTCATTATTGCGTCACCTATCCGGCTTCAATATCGAGAAAATAAACAAGGTAGCGCGGAGTTGTGGGTACTCAACAGCGAACCTTTTAGCCAAGAAAGCCACGTCACCTATCTTGGTGTAACAATGCTCATCGCCACGCTCATTTACATCATCAAGCATGTGATCCTTAGCGAAGACATCGATGTGAGCGTCAAACTGATTGAGCACAAATTCTCTCCAGAGCGCACCGAACAACTCGAGCAGTTAACGGGAGCAAAAATTACCGCCGGACACCCAATAAGAAAGATCGCTATCGACAAAAAGCACCTGCATAAGCCTTTAGATAATTACGATGAAGGGATCTATTTTTCGGCACTGAACCTACTGAGAAAAGACGCAGAGTCCCTAAAGAAAGGCGACCTGATTCTCCAGATCTACAATGCGCTCAATCAAGCGAATAACTTAGAGAATGTTTCGGGTGAAAGCCTTGCTCAGTCGCTCAACATGAACATCCGAACGTTGAATAGAAGGCTTGCTGAACTCAACACAAACTATCGAGGCGTAGTCGAAAAATACAAGCTAGAAAAAGCACTGCACTTGCTAGAAGACCAACACATCAACATGACCGAGATTGCCTACCAACTCGGCTTTGCTGATTTGAGTACTTTCTCACGTGCTTTTAAAAGATGGACAGGGCTAAGTCCAATAAAATTAAGGCGAAGTCAGAATATCACCTAGGTAAAGACTGATCTAAATCAACGTTACTTTCGATGGCATATTCGGCAAAACTTTTGTCCTAAAGTGCAAAGTTAGCACGTTCATCCCTTGCTTTAATATCACCAGTACTTGCTTTGGTTAACACCCAATGCATTCAATTATTGGAGATTAGATTATGTTAAAACAAGAGCATAACGTGCTTTTTGAACCGATGAAGATCGGCTCTTTAGAGCTAAAGAATCGTTACTCTATGGCCCCGATGGGTACCTTAGGTTGTGTCGATGGCGATGGTGCGTATAACAGCCGTGGCGTTGAGTATTACGTTGCTCGTGCTCGTGGTGGTGTTGGCCTGATCATTACCGGTGTGCAAATGGTAGAAAATGAACTTGAACAGTTCCCTATGCCTTCCCTTCCATGCCCAACCAACCATCCAACCGCTTATATCCGCAGCGCAAAAGAGATGACCGAACGAGTCCATACCTACGGTACTAAAATATTCGCACAGCTTACCGCTGGTTGGGGACGCTCTTGCATTCCGGGCTTCACTCCTGAAGACAAATCCATTGCGCCTTCTGAAGCGCCGAACCGCTTCGACCCTTCAATCACACACCGTGAACTGACCACTGAAGAAGTAAAATACTTCATCTCTAAGTTTGTTGAGTCGGCTGCTATTGCCCAAAAAGCAGGTTTTGATGGTGTGGAAATACACGCGGTTCATGAAGGCTACTTACTTGACCAATTCACAATGGAATTTTTCAACCAACGTACCGATCAATACGGTGGCAGCTTCGAAAATCGTTATCGCTTTGCGGTAGAGATTGTTGAAGGTATCAAAGCTGTTTGTGGCAAAGACTTCCCGGTATCACTGCGCTACTCCGTTAAAGGCAACATGAAAGGTTTCGGCCAAGGTATCCTTCCGGGTGAGCGCGCTGAAGAAGTGGGTCGCGATATGGAAGAAGGCCTTAAAGCGGCTGAGTACCTGCAAAGCGCAGGGTTCGATGCCTTGAACGTTGATGCCGGCACCTATGACTCATGGTACTGGAATCACCCGCCAAACTACTTCCAACCGGGTATGTACAAACCATACTGCAAAGCCGTTTCAGAAGTGGTCGATATTCCCGTATTAATGGCTGGCCGTATGGAGAACCCAGACCTCGCTTCGCATGCTGTTCAAAATGGCATTTGTGATGGCGTGTCACTGGGTAGACCCCTGCTCGCCGATCCAGACACGGTGAATAAGATCCGACGAGGTCGTTTTGAAGAAGTTCGTCCTTGCTTATCTTGTCACCTTGGTTGCCTAGGTCGTATGGCTGAAGTGGGTAACCTATCTTGCGCGGTTAACCCAAGCTGTGGACGAGAAGAAGAGTTCAGATTACTACCAACGCACAAAACCAAAAAGGTCGTCGTTGTCGGTGGTGGTGTTGCGGGAATGGAAGCCGCTAGAATTGCTTCTGAGCGCGGACATGATGTAGTCCTTTTCGAAAAAGGCAGCCAACTGGGTGGCAATGTCATCCCGGGAAGCCAACCTCCATTCAAGCATGATGATAAAGCCTTGATTGCGTGGTTCAGCGGTGAAATGACTCGACACAAGGTAGACGTAAAACTCAATTCAGCGGCAGACAAAGCATCGATTGAAAGCGAAAAACCAGACAGTGTTATTTTCGCTACCGGCTCTCGCCCAACTCAACCTAACTGGTTGGAAGGAAAAGATAAGCCGCACGTTTTAGTTGCCGAAAATATGTTGATGAACCCTGAACTAATTACAGGCGACAAAGTCTGTGTGATTGGCGCGGGTTTAGTGGGCGCAGAAGCCGCTCTATGGATGGCTCAACAAGGTAAAGCGGTCACATTAGTTGAGGCATCAGACGATATCATTGGCGGCCCTCACGGTACCTGTTTTGCTAACTACCAGATGTTGAAAGAGCTTCTAGTCAAAGAACAAGTGAACGTTCTTACTTCAACACGATTAGAGCGAATCACTGATACTGGTGTATGTCTAAACATTGAAAACAGCAGTGTCGAAATGCTTTCCGACCACGTTGTGCTAGCGCTTGGCTACAAGGCTGAAGATCACTTGCATGAAGAACTGGCGAATCAACTGGACGTTGATGAAGTATTCAATATCGGTGACAGTCAAAAAGCGAGAACGATCATGGCCGCAATCTGGGATGGCTTTGAAGTGGGTCGTACGCTTTAAGATAATCTTGCGCTTTAAGTTAGCTGTACGCTTTTAGTTAGTTGTACTTGGTAATTTAGTCCCACTCAGTTAAAACACTGAAACCAAACATGGACGTTTGGTTCCTGCCTCTCACTGTATCTTTCCTTAAGTGCCCTCCCCACTTTCGTCTCGTTACATCAAAACGAGATAATTCTTCGACTTTACAGTTTTTTCTTTAAAAATTATCCAATTAGCTAGCGAAACCTCTATCTGTGTATTTTACTTAAAATAGTGCAACCACGATTCACGGATGAGAAAAATGGCTAACAAAAAAAACGTCGAAGCAAACAAGAAAAATACAGAAATCAAAAATAAGAAAAGTAACGAGCTAGAACAAAAGAAACCAACACAAAAAAAGAAGCGCAGACTGCATTCACATCTAAAAGTGAATATCCCACTTTTTCAGTCACTCATGATGATTTTGCCATCATTGGCTAAACACGCTGCTGCAGAGAGCATAGACAATTCCAGTGACGCTGCAGATCAAGTAACCGCAAATAACGTGACCGAAAAAGATGTCACCGATGACCATAGTAAGGCGGACTCATCAGCGGTTGCTCTCCAAGAAGCTCAGACGAGTGACAACGACGTAAACTCAACCTTAAGTGCAAGTCATGCCGCCCATGGTTCGAGCTCTCACTTGGTTCCTTCTCATCATTTATCGACGCTTTCTCACCCGCAAGTCCATTACATTCCTTCGGTATCGATGCCTACTATCTCCTCAGGGAGTAACGGTCAGCCGACTCATTCGAATGCGCCTACGACGCCCGCTTTACCCGTCACCTTTATGCCAGAAGTCATAAAAGGTACGTACGGAGAGCTTCATGTTGATGCAAATGGTCAATACACATTCGTATTGAATCCAAATTCTCCTCAATACATCCTGTTAAATCAGCACCAACCAGGTACTGACCATTTTGCGTTACAT
>NZ_JADDYK010000087.1:4667-6464 GCF_015163615.1 Vibrio sp. OPT18 | reverse complement strand
CTATCTAACGGCTCGAGCATCATTGTCCAGATACCAGTAACAGGTAAGCAAGACACGCCAAATATTTCTGGAGACCTAACAGGTGTCGTAACAGAAGATCACAATATTGATTCACAAGGCTTGTTACATGCGAACGGTAAAATTGATGTCATAGACCCTGATCAAAATGAAAGTTCGGTTACGCCGGAAGTTATCTCAGGTAAATATGGTTCATTAACCATCGACGCTGATGGACATTGGCAGTATCAAGTTGATAACTCGCTCTCTAATGTTCAAGCTTTAACCGCAGCCACTTCATTGCACGAAAGCTTCACTATTCACACCAAAGATGGCACGCCTCAAACAATCGATATGACGATCGGCGGCAACGACGACAATGCCGTAATTACGGGTGTGGATGCTGGCAGTTTAACTGAAGATTTAACGACACAAGTTCAAGGGCAGCTTTCAGTAACGGATTCAGATCTTGGAGAAGATCATTTTCAGGCATCACAAGTAACTAGCAATTACGGTGCTTTAAGCATCACAAAAGACGGTGCGTGGACATACACTTTAGATAACAATAATCCTGTAGTTCAAGGGCTTGGCCAAGGTTCAACTGCGACAGACATCGTCACTGTTCACTCAGCCGACGGCACAGCGCATCAAGTTATGGTTACGATCAATGGCACTAACGACAAAGCAGTTATTGGTGGAACAGACTCAGGAACTGTCACCGAAGAGTCTCAATTGCAAACATCCGGTACGTTGACTGTCACTGACGTAGATACTGGCGAAGCACACTTCTCCAATACAGATATCGTAGGCAACTTAGGGACCCTGCATCTGACGGATTCAGGTGCTTGGACTTACGATCTTGATAATACTAACCCTACAGTTCAAGCGTTAGGCGCGAATAAAACAGCCACCGATACCATTACTGTTAACTCTGTAGATGGCACCACCCATCAAGTAACGATTACGATAAACGGCACTAACGACAAAGCAATTCTTGGTGGAACAAGCTCAGGAGCTGTCACCGAAGAATCTCAGCTTCAAACCTCTGGCAAGTTGACTGTCACTGATATCGATACTGGCGAGGCACACTTCTCCAATACCGATATTGCAGGCAACTTAGGTACTCTACATCTGACCGATTCAGGTGCTTGGACGTACGATCTTGATAATACTAACCCTGCGGTTCAAGCATTAGGCGCCAATAAAACAGCCACCGATACCATTACTGTTCACTCTGCAGATGGCACGCCGCATCAAGTGACTATCACAGTAAATGGCACTAATGACAAAGCTATTGTCAGCAGTGCGACCGTTGCTATCGATGAGACCGACAAAGCGGTAACTACCTCAGGCACGCTAACCAGTACCGATGTCGATAATCCAGATAATGCCTTCACACCGGGTTCCATTTCCGGCACCAACGGTGACCTGACTATTGATGCCAACGGGCACTGGGTGTTCACAGCAAGCAGCGCGTTTAATCAATTAAACATCGGCGATAACGTAGAAGAAACCTTCACTGTCTCGTCTATTGATGGCACACCCTCGACTATCAAGGTCACGATTAACGGCACCAACGATAAAGCCACTGTTAGCAGTGCGACCGTCGCTATCGATGAGACCGACAAAGCAGTAACTACCTCAGGCACGTTAACCAGTACTGACGTGGATAATACAGATAATACGTTTACGCCAGATTCTATTTCAGGCACCAACGGTGACTTGACTATTGATGCCAATGGTCATTGGGTCTTCACCGCCAACAGTGCGTTTAATCAATTAAACGTTGGCGATAAAGTC
>NZ_JADDYK010000087.1:0-4604 GCF_015163615.1 Vibrio sp. OPT18 | reverse complement strand
GATGGCACACCCTCGACTATCAAGGTCACGATTAACGGCACCAACGATAAAGCCACTGTTAGCAGTGCGACCGTCGCTATCGATGAGACCGACAAAGCGGTAACCACATCAGGCACGCTAACCAGTACGGATTTGGATAACCCAGATAATGCTTTCACACCGGATTCCATTGTTGGATCTAACGGCAACCTAACTATTGACGCTAATGGTCATTGGGTGTTCAACGCCAACAGCGCGTTTAACCAATTAAATGTCGGCGATAAGGTCGAAGAAGCCTTCACTGTCTCGTCTGTTGATGGCACGCCGTTCACCATCAAAGTCACGATTAACGGAACTAATGACAAAGCTATTGTCAGCAGTGCGACCGTTGCCATCGATGAAACCGACAAAGCAGTAACGACCTCAGGCACCCTAACCAGTATCGACGTGGATAACCCAGACAATGCGTTCACACCCGATTCCATTTCCGGTACCAACGGTGACCTGACTATTGATGCCAATGGTCATTGGGTCTTCACCGCCAACAGTGCGTTTAATCAATTAAACGTTGGCGATAAAGTCGAAGAAACCTTCACGGTGTCGTCTATTGATGGCACACTTTCGATCATTAAAGTCACGATTAACGGCACTAATGACTCAGCTACTGTCAACAGTGCGATCGTCGCCATCGATGAGACTGACAAAGCAGTAACGACCTCAGGAACATTAACCAGTACTGACGTGGATAATACAGATAATACCTTCACACCCGACTCTATTACTGGAACTAACGGCGACCTTACTATTGATGCTAATGGTCATTGGGTGTTCACCGCCAACAGCGCATTTAATCAATTAAACGTCGGCGATAAGGTCGAAGAAACCTTCACTGTGTCGTCTGTTGATGGCACACCGTCCACTATCAAAGTGACGATTAACGGCACTAACGATGCAGCGACGGTCAGTACCGCAACGGTCAATGTGGATGAAACTGACAGCGCTATAACAACTTCTGGAACCCTCACCAGTACCGATGTAGACAACCCAGATAATACCTTCACACCGGGTTCCATTCCCGGCAACAATGGCAGCCTTACTATTGATGCTAATGGTCACTGGGTGTTCACCGCTAACAGCGCATTTAATCAATTAAATGTCGGCGATAAAGTTGAAGAAACCTTCACTGTCTCTTCCATCGATGGCACATCGTCGACCATTAAAGTCACGATCAACGGCACTAACGACGCCGCAACTGTCAGCAGTGCGACCGTTGCCATTGATGAGACCGACAAAGCAGTAACGACATCAGGAACGTTGACTAGTACCGATGTAGACAACCCAGACAACACGTTTACGCCAGACTCCATTACTGGCACCCACGGCGACTTAACCATTGATGCTAATGGTCACTGGAGCTTCACCGCCAACAGTACGTTTAATCAACTGAACGTTGGCGATAAAGTCGAAGAAACCTTCACGGTGTCGTCTGTAGATGGCACAACGTCCACCATCAAGGTGACGATCAACGGCACTAACGATGCCGCAACTGTCAGCAGTGCGACCGTTGCCATTGATGAGACCGACAAAGCAGTAACGACATCAGGAACGTTGACTAGTACCGATGTAGACAACCCAGACAACACGTTTATGCCAGACTCCATTACTGGCACCCACGGCGACTTAACCATTGATGCCAATGGCCATTGGACGTTCACCGCCAACAGTGCGTTTAATCAGTTGAATGTCGGCGATAAGGTTGAGGAAGCCTTCACCGTCTCGTCAGTTGATGGCACACCGTCGACTATCAAAGTCACGATCAATGGCACGAACGATTCCGCGACAGTCAGCAGTGCGACCGTCGCCATCGATGAAACCGATACTGCCATTTCCACTTCAGGCACGTTAACCAGCACCGATATTGATAATCCAGATAATGCCTTCACACCGGATGCCATTTCCGGCACCAATGGCGACCTGATTATTGATGCTAATGGTCATTGGGCGTTCACCGCCAACAGCGTGTTTAATCAATTAAATGTCGGCGATAAAGTTGAAGAAACCTTCACGGTGTCATCTGTTGATGGCACACCGTCCACCATCAAAGTCACGATTAACGGCACTAATGACCAGCCGAGTATTTCTGGTACAACCTCAGGCGCGGTAGTGGAAGCTGGAGAGAATGGCCCAGGTACGGACAGTGCAACTGGCACCTTGACCACTACGGATCCTGATACCGGTGATACTTTAACCTGGGCGGTACCTCAAGGTCAGGGAGCCTATGGCACAATGACCATTGACCAACAAGGTCAATGGCATTACCAGTTAGATAATAATAATCCAGCAACCAATGCATTAACTGCAGGACAACAGGCACGAGAAACATTCACTATCACTGCAACTGACAGTGGTGGTCATCCAGTTCAACAAATCGTTACTGTGGGTGTGACGGGGTCAAACGACTTGCCAGTGATCAGTACCAGCGGGGTCGCGACGATTGTCGAAGCTGGCAGCAAAGCAGCAGGCATCTCGATAGGCACATCGACTTCTTATGTCATCGACCCTGATAATGGTGATACCGTCACGTGGGCAGTCTCTCAAGGTCAAGGTCAAGGCCATTACGGAACGATGGTGATTACTCAAACTGGTCAATGGCAGTATCAATTAGATAATAGTAGAGCCGCAACAAACGCCTTATGTGAAGGTGATCATGTTCACGAGACATTCACGATTACCGCGACGGATTCATCTGGCACTCCGGTTCAACAACTCATCACGGTCAATATTACGGGCTCTAATGATGCTGCTATCATTTCAGGGACAAGCTCCGGTGCAGTAACCGAAGAATCTAAACTTCAGACTTCAGGCACACTGACTGTCACAGATGTGGATACTGGCGAAGCGCACTTCTCCAACACCGACATAAAAGGCTCATTAGGTACTTTACACCTGACTGACAGTGGTGCTTGGACGTATGATCTCGATAACTCAAATTCTGCCGTTCAAGCACTAGCTAAAGGCCAGCAAGTTAAAGATATCATTACGGTTCAGTCAGCAGATGGTACACCACACCAGATTTCAATAGTTGTAAACGGTCAGAATGATGCAGCTGTTATTACGGGTACAACCACAGGTGCGGTAACAGAAGATCGTATCAATGGTATGAATTGGTTGTTAGCAGGTGGGACAATGCATGTCTCCGACAATGATTCTGGAGAGGCTAAGTTTGATCCTGTTCTACATGCCCACAATTATGCGGGAATTGGTTATACCTCCACACTCGGTGCAGAAGTTGTCGTAACTCCGAATGGCGACTGGGACTACCAACTCGATAATAATATTACTCAAGTGCAGTCTCTAGGACAGGGACAATCCTATATCGATAAAGTCACGGTGCATACTGTTGATGGAACCACGCAAGAGCTACAAATTACCATAACAGGGACCAATGATGCGCCAACGGTTACTGGTAGTCGCGTATTGCCAGTGGGCACCGAGGATCAAACTCTTCGCATTACGCAAACCCAATTATTAGCAGGTGTGACTGATATCGATAAAAATGATGCTAGCACTTTGCACGTTGATGCAGTAACCGCCGATCACGGTTCGGTCACGCAAAATGCGGATGGTTCATTTACCTTTCACCCAGACCAAGATTACAACGGTAAAGTCCAGTTTACTTACGATGTAAAAGACGCACATGGTGGTACAACTCATACAGAGGCAACCACTACGTTGGCGTCTGTAGGAGATAGTGCACAAATCGACTATGCCTCTACGGATAAACATCAATCTGCTGTTATTGAAGATGCTTCTTATATCGACACGCACGATAACCTGCACTTCAATGGTAAATTGACGATTACCGATCCCGATGCGGGAGAAGCCGAGTTTGACATAAATCTTGGTTCACAAACCCCTCAGGGCTCAGGTTATCCGACAAAATTTGGTGGCCACGTTCTTCTCATGCAAGACGGTAGATACACTTATACGATTCAGGATCACCAACCTTTAGTACAAAACCTTAAAGCGGGTGAAGTCATTACCGATGAATGTGTAGTGAGATCTAAAGATGGCACTACTTTTACTATTCAAGTCAATATTCATGGTACCAACGATGCACCTACATTAACTGCGCAACAACATGCTGTAAAAGAAGATGGGGCGCTCCTTTCGGGTCAAATGCAAGGAAACGATGTCGATCATGGCGCCGTATTGGAATATACAACCGCAACGCCAATCGATGGTTTGGTGTTAAATAAAGACGGTAGTTACACCTTCGATCCAACGGATCCTGCCTATCAAAATCTCGCAAATGGTCAGACACAGACCCTAACAATTCCTGTGAAAGTGACAGACGAGAATAATGCGTCTAGTACAGCTAATTTGACCATCGAAATTACTGGCACGAATGACATTCCAGTGATGAGCGCGACAACCGTTCACACCCAAGAAAATGCACGGGTTGTGAATGGTGCAATGAACGCCACCGATGCCGATACTAATGAAATACTCACTTACACTACCACCGCCAATGTGGATGGTTTCCATCTCAACAATGATGGCAGTTATTCTTTTGACCCTAACCACGCCAGTTACGAGCATCTAGGGGAAGGTGAGCATCAACA
>NZ_JADDYK010000086.1:0-203 GCF_015163615.1 Vibrio sp. OPT18 | reverse complement strand
GGTCAACGCTCAAGCGCTTATCGTGCTGGATGGCCTTGCGCTTACTTTCGTAAACACGATGAGGATCTAAGCTCGAGTAAAAGCCCCATTCATTTTCTAGCAGCATTATTTACCCCTATAAAGCCAAGCCACACAGCGCTTTAAGCGCGTTTTTGTGCACCCTTCGCATCGATAACACCGCAATCTAATAAAATAGAAAAGTC
>NZ_JADDYK010000085.1:0-343 GCF_015163615.1 Vibrio sp. OPT18 | reverse complement strand
AGAACTTTTAAATTTGATTGAATTACTCGTAAGTAATCAATCAGTCAGCTTTCCAAATTGTTAAAGAGCTTGATTCAATAAATTGAACCATTTTTAAAGACTCTCTTAAGAGAATACTTAAAGATGGTGGAGCTATGCGGGATCGAACCGCAGACCTCCTGCGTGCAAGGCAGGCGCTCTCCCAGCTGAGCTATAGCCCCATCTAGGTCGATATTGGTGGGTCTGAGTGGACTTGAACCACCGACCTCCCGCTTATCAGGCGAGCGCTCTAACCAGCTGAGCTACAGACCCAATATCGTCTCTTAACTTTTCTAAACCTAATCAATCTGTGTGGGTACTCATC
>NZ_JADDYK010000010.1:3273-22787 GCF_015163615.1 Vibrio sp. OPT18 | reverse complement strand
TGAGATAGGAATCAGTCTTCCTCGCTGGTTTCCCAGAGGGCATTGAACTTTTCCCGCAAAACCAGTAGAGCAGCTGTTTCGGCAAGTGCTTTCTCTTTACGTGCCAACTCCTTTTCCAGCGCTTTTACCTTTCTGCGTTCCTCACGTAGTTGTTTATTTTCTTTGTGTGATATTGAAGTCGATGTTGCGCTCTGCGCCTTGATAGATAGTGCTCGCCAGGCTTTAACGTCATCAACAAATAACCCTTTAGACCTACAGTATTCAGCTAACTCGCGTTCAGACATTGTTGCAGTTTCAATCACTATGAAAAATCTCTGCTCCGCTGAATAACCAGTAGTAGTGTTTTCTAACGGCGGCGCTGTAGACAATAGGCCGCTTTCAACAAGTTCATTTCTCCACTTAGATACCACGGACGGACTCACATCTAGTTCTTTAGCTATTCTTCGATGAGACCAATTATAGGGTGGTAACAACCAAGTTTGACCTTTTGTTTTTACATCAATTGGAACTGGATTAGCTGGCATAGTTATCTCCTTAAAAACCTAGGCGACAACTATGCTGACACAGGGGGATCCTGCCGTTTTTCTCTCTTCCCATTTTTACTCTAAGTGATCGGATTGCGCCAGTTTTCTCATTGACTCACCGCCCAGTTCTATTCGATGACTATTGTGTACCAGCCTATCCATGAGCGCGTCTGCGACGGTGGCGTTGCCGATCATGTTGTACCACTCTTTTACAGGTAACTGACTGATGACGATTGTGCTGCTGTTTTGATAACGCTCTTCCAGCACTTCTAACAAGTGACCCGCATGCTCTTGAGTCAGTTTTTCCATCCCCCAGTCGTCGAGGATAAGCAGCGCTTTTTTAGCTAGGGATTGAAGTTGCTTTTGATAGCTACCATCCAGACGACCTGCGGTCAGGTCATTGAGCAAGCGAGTTAATCGGTAGTATCTGACGGTTTGCTGTTGGTCGCAGGCGCTGGTTGCCAGAGCGCAGCCAAGATAGGTTTTGCCTGCGCCTGTTGGACCTGTGATCAAGATGTTCTGGTGCTTGTGCAGATAGCTACCCGTTAGCAGTTCGCTCATCTGTTTGCGGTTAAGGTTTCGTCCCTCCTTGTAGATGAGTTGGCTCGGCTGAGCATCCACTCTCAGCTTGGCTTGTTGTTTTAAGCGTTGGATTTTGCTCTGATTACGGTTCAATATTTCACTCTCCAGGAGCAAGCTTAACCGCTCCTCGAAGTCCAGCTCAGCGTAGGTGGTCAGTTGCTCTTGTTGCTGCTCTAACGCTTTCGCCGCATGGCTCAAGCGCAGGGTTTTAAGTTGGTCATTGAGTGCGTTCATATCCTTTCTCCTAGTGATAACAGTTCGGGCCACGAACATTGCTGTGAACAAGGTTCGGCGTATTCGTTTTATCTTTACTCAGTTGCCCCTCGCGATTGTTTTTCAGCAGATTATTGATGAAGGTGTAGTTCGGTTTTGTCAGCATCAGCGCATCTTTACAGGCTTGCTCTAAGCGCGACTCGCCATGGGTTTTACTCAGATTGAGCAGCCCAAGGCAGGAGCGATACGACTGTTCTGGATGAGGTTTGGCGTTCAGCATCTTATTGACGACTTCTCGTGTGGCTGGGCCGATATTGGCTCCCCAGTTGAGCAGGCGTCCAGGCGACCACTTCTGATGTTGAAGATTACTCGGCATGTGCTCTGGTTGGGTGCTGTTTCCGCGTTCTCTTTGACTGCGTGGGTGTTGAGCGACCAAGTTACCTTGGTGGTAGATCTGCACCAGACGGTTGGAGGCTTCCAGCTCGACATGGTGACCCACCAGTTGATGGGGAACCGAGTAGTAGTGACGGTGATATTCGATGTGATAATCAGGCCCAACCTTAGCTCGTCTCGTTTCGGTATAGAGGTATCGCTGCTTGGGCAGCGGCTTTAATGCAGGTTTATCGAGTTTCTCGAACAGCGCTTTGCGACTCGCGCCATACTGTTTCATCTCACGTTGGTTTAACTCATCCATCAGTGTTCGGATAGCGAGATTCAGCTCTTTGAAGGTATAGAAGGTTTGGTGGCGTAGCCGCATCATGATCCAGCGTTCGACGAGGAGCACCGCATTCTCCGCCTTGGCTTTGTCTTTCGGTTTGTAGGGGCGAGCAGGCATTACGGCGGTTTGATAGTGATTCGCCAGTTTCTGATAGCTGTCGTTCAGTCTCGGCTCATAACGATTCGCTTTGGTGACCGCGCTGCGTAGATTATCGGGGACCAAGAGATGGGGGACGCCACCGAAGTGCTCGAAGGCATTAGCATGCGCCTCTAACCAGTAAGACTTCCCTTGGCTGGGGAAGGCTTCCACATAGGTGTAGTTGGAAGCGCCTAAGGTCGCCACAACCACTTCGGCTTCGCGCACTTCGCCTGTGTCAGGGTTCACCACCTGAAGCCGAGGGCCACAGTAATCGATAAACAGCTTATCACCCGCCACATGAAGCTGGCGCATGCTGCGCTTTTGGGTTTTGAACCAGCGAGTGAAGTGCTCGCAGAACTGAGTGTAAGCGTAAGCTTTCTCTTGATATTGCTCATGATATTCCTGCCAGAGCAACATCTTCGTCATGCCTTTACGTCTGAGTTCAACTGCGTATTGCGTAAAATCTGGCATGACTTTATCGCGACTGGCTTTCTTGCCGTGATACAACACCTGAGTGAGTTCTGTGTCACTGCAACCTTCGGGTAGAGGCCAGCCAAGTTGGCTTTGTTTAAAGCGAGTCAGGAGTTCCGAGATGGTGGAGGGGCCGAGTTTCAGGCAGGAAGCGATGCTGCGATTTGAGAGACCGCAGTCGTACTTAAGGCGTAATACCTCTTTGATTTTGTTCATTGGAGTTCTCTTTTTGGCCATGGTCGCTTCCTTACGTTCTTGTTTAAGAAGTAAAGAATAGCGAGCTATTGATTTAAAAGAGAAAAAGGAAGGATTTCGGGCATTCCGATCGCGGTTTTCGCTATTCCGATCACCGATTTCGGAGTTAGGCTAAAAGTGATCGGATAATCGCGGAATCAGTGATCGGTTTAAACCGAAAATGGGTGATCGGATAATCCCGAAATGACTGATCGGAATGCTCAGAAATACGCACTACAGTGTATGAGTGAGTCAAATTCTACGTAAAGAAATGGGCTTAACTCATCGTGTTGTGGGATGATAAATACCCTCAAGTCGTTAATGAACAATACACTGGGGCAACCTGAAGACCTTGTTCGGTTATCGTCAAGATATCCGAAAAGCAATCTACACAACGAATGCTATTGAATCCTTGAACAGCATAATCAGAAAGGCTACCAAGAAACGTAAGCTATTCCCGACGGATGAATTAGCAAGGAAGGTGGTGTATCTAGTGATCCAAAACGTATCGAAAAAGGAGGGCGTTTAGGAACTGGCGACAAGCCTTGAATCGCTTTATGATTATGTTCGAAGACAGACTGACTGATTACTTGTAACCCCAAGCAGTTATACAGAATTATTTACAGGACTGTTTTGAATTAGCTCTTTTAACAAACAGCCGTGACTTCAAGTTACTTTATCGGCTCTTCTCTGCTTAGATGAGCTTGATTTCTGGGTGAGAGGTAGAGTGAGTTTCTAGGATTGAGGTTTGTCTAATCTTCAATTTAAAGTAATCAGTATCCCTGACTCCTCGGGCTCTCCCGTCTAAGAAGGCATATCGATACATTCCCAGCTTCCACTAGGGCATTCGTCAGCTTATATTTTGCATAATTACAGATCCCAACTCTTGTCTCCCAAAGTGCATCTGCAAAGTTGATGAGAGATAAGATCCTTGTATTTTTAGTAAGCTGGCACCACGCATCAAGCGCTGCGATCATCAAGTCAAAATCACGTTCCCCCCATAAGGCTTGCAGCTGCTCTTTGAGCATATAAATAGTACAAAGTGCTTATTGTTTTCAAGTAAATCATCCAGCCTACCTGATTGCTTATCGCTTAAATTCTGCGCATTTTTGAGGGGTGAAAATAGCGTCCCCTTAAGAATTTTTCTCGTCATGCGTTCCTTTCCTAAACGCTTTATTACGCTCTTTCCTTATCAGAAGAGAGTAGTTCTGCACAACGTGAAACCGGTCAAAAACGATGTCTGGATTCGGAGGAGCCTTTCTCACCGCTGATTGGTAAGATTGGTCGATATCCATTGATACCTCATGGATGCCGTCTCTCGTTTGTGGTGATAATTGTTCAAAAAAGTTGATGAGTACGTTTGAAGTCCGTCCATGCTCAATCCAGTAGGTGGTTATAATCAAGGTTTTGTTGAGCATTGCCTCTCTAAAATTGAATATAACGCAAGAGATCAATATAAAAGTAAATTGGAAAAACGGCCACCAGTTTGAAAAACTGCGAAAAGAGCGATCGCAATCACTGAAATACACAGCAAAGGGCAGTTCATGGTTAGGAATTTCAACCCTAACCATGAAGGTAGTTTTTGAGGTCAATGATTATCAGCTGCGTGACCGTTTGACGGGAAATTTAAAATAATGGTGATTTAATGAACCGATTGGTGTTTTGTCAATTTAATCGCCGATTCTGAGAGTGAGCGTTTGTGGTAACCATACCGCTCTTTTCAATACTTATTTGCGCCGTATAACTTCTGACAACCCACCGCGAGGTTTCGAAGGTAGTTGCGTTCCGAGAGGGCAGTCCCTTCTCTTGGGGGATAAGGACAACCACTCGCTTAATCTTAATAGCAGCGTGACACGCTCGCGTGTCGTAAGCGACTTCACCAGATACCTCGGATACTTCGGCGTGTTTGTTTCAGTAAGTTCAGGAGTACTTCTCTATCTATAAACTTAGCTCTGCTGCAATAATTTCATGAGTGCTTGTATCGACTACAATATACAGCGTTCTTCGTCGCATAGAACCGCGGTTAATGAGCGATTGGTTTTATTACTACCAGGTAGTGGTTTTGTAACGAGGTATAGACTTAGGGCAACGAGAAGAAGTGAATGTCGCTCATTAGATCGTAGGTTATGGAATTGGTTACACAACATTTGTGGACACACATCAGCATGCAATGGCTAATTGAAGGGTACGGTCACTAACTATAACTGATTATTAAGCTACAGGGTAAGGCGCTAAATGCCTCACTTCATAGACATTATGTTTTTTTGAAATCGGAATCGGGAATATAGCGTCACGTTTGATAATAGCTTCATTAAGAGTTGTTGTGAGTTACGTTCCAGCTTTGTTAATCGAGCCTTTTACATTAAAGCAATAGATACGCTATGATTAAAATGACGAATCGTAACGATAAGGATATTTTATGATTAGAGCATTCATGGTTTTTGTTAGTCTAGTAGTTGGAATGCCTATTGCGTTAGCACAGGAAGTAACGTTTTCATGGAGTGGAGTTGTTCCAATAGCCACTTCAGTTTTGAATACCCCTGTTACTCCTGTTATCACTGAGAGTAACCAAGTCCAGACACTAGAGGCGCAGTTAAGTAAACAATTAGAGCATCCCCATATAGCAATAATTTTTGCTAGACATGAAGTAACCAATACGGAAATTAAAATATTAAAAGCTGAATTATAACAATCTGATATGTAAGAACCTCGCAAAGGCGAGGTTTTTTTTGTCTTTACGATAAAAAAAATTCAGGAGACGTATTGAGTTTTTCATATATAACTACTCAAAAAGCCAGCAAAAAATGCGTACAGTACTTTAACAGCGTTACGGCAAGAACATTATAAATTGGAATTTTTGAGTAAAGAGGCTATTAGTTCAGCGAGCAATCACTTATTGCCCGATGCGAGCTTGAATCTGGTGCAACACATCGATACGAGGAGGTACCACATCTCACACGTATGATGGATTCAGCTAAGTAAGTGCAGGTCTTGGGACGCATAGAAGTTCTTCCATTGCGAGCAGTTAATCATTGATAAAAGGTGGATAGGCAAAGATTACTGTTGGGACCGCTTACCAAGTGCAATCAAGTTGGTCTATAAGGTTGAAGAAAAAAATCAAGCAGTGAAAAACTGAAGAAATTCGAAGATATATCAGTCTATTAGCACTCAACGCGCAACAAGTATTGGATGCAGTAAGAAGTCGCGACAAGTTGAAACTATGCATTGGATGTGAGGTTTATAGAGAATGAGTCACGCATCCGTAGAGTGAGAAAGGAGAAGATTGTGGCGATTGATGATGTGTTGTACCGCACCGTCCTTTTAAAGGCTGGAATTTAAATGCTCTAACCGTGTAAACAGCGCGGTTATTCATTGCTAATAAAATTGTTCTAATGGGGTGTTAGGGCATAGGTGTCTACATAGATTGGTCGCATATTGAGCAATTGATTTGATTAAGGGAACTGATCCAAGGACCAATGATCAAGAGAGTTAACTATTCTTTCACTTTACTGATTATGACTCTTTTTGAACAACATCATTTTCCGTGTCTCTTAGAATCAAGACTCTATAACGATATCAGATCATTGTTATGGAACATATGACTGTGAATTCGACTAATGCCCTGGGGCTAAATCATTAGAACACCATACGCAATCTTGGTCTTCGACCCAAACAACATGGCGCTTTACCACAATGACAATGTGACCTTTCCTATGCTGAGTAGTCCGATGAACGTGCTGGCACGAGGTGGAGTAAAAGAGACTTAAAGTCACTATGTTTTGATGGCTCATGATTGGTGTCGTATCAATTTTTCTAAATATCAGAGTAAGTTTGATAAGACCCAGATGTCTCATGATATGGATGTGGGTTATGAGCTACAAGCTACAAGCCTTTCTGCTCATTGATGCTGATACGGAAGAGTCTATTGCTCCAGCAGATTTTAATTTATTGACTGGCAAAGGAATTTAGCAATGTCGCTCTGAATACATTCAACCGAAACAAAGCCATCTGGATTCATTGTTTGGAAGCATTTAGTGGCAAGAACAATTGCGTTTAGATAAGCCTTTAGTCCACGTTGTTTATAGGGAAGCGGATTCAGCAAAAGACCTAAGACGCTTAGGGTCTAAAATTGGCTAACACGAACAAAAAAGCCTCCACCTTCCGTCATGAAGGGCAATTTTAAGGGCCGAAGCAATAAGGTCGAAATCTAGTTCTAGATATAAAAGGGGTCGTTTCAATACGAGGGAGAGAACGTTATCTTTTTGTTGGATAGACAAAGGTTGAGTTGCAGAGGAAGTCGGAAAAGTTGGTGTCGCAAGTGCCTGAATGTCGCCTTGTAATGAGCTTAGTGACAGATGAGAAAGGCAATGAGTTAGCAAGATGGTATTTATTGCCGAATGTTTTCGATGTTGAAGCGACAGAGGTAGCGATGGGATATTGTCACCGCTGGAATATTGAGTCTTGGTTCAAACTGTTGAAAACGAATGGTCATCAGCGTGAGAAATGGCAACAGACAGCGGGTGAATTGATACTCAAACGATTAGTTGTAGCCAGTGTTGCGACCACACTCGTTTTCAAGCTTTACTCAGATAAGTCAGAAGAAGCGAATGAATTTAAAGGTTTTTAGTGAAATCAAGTGGGCGTTTGACGAAGTGTTCAAAGCCAGTGACACATTCAGCCTTACTTGCAGGTCTCTGGGTGTCCTTTCAAATGTGCGTAGTATTAAACACTTATACAACAAAGGAAATCAACAGAATGAAAGAGTTGGCCAGAACGGTTTTTGCTCAATCTGTGTAGATACCAATGGTGCTAGGGTTCATTGATGAGCAAGTAAACATCGTCGACCACACGGTGTTTACCGCGAAATGGAATAAATTCTTAAAAGCAATGAAATAGAGTGCCCAAAGAAAGGTGTCCACTTTCGGTGATAGTCATATCGAAGATATAGTTGTGCAGCTTATATTTCCGAGGGTGTATAAAAATGCTGATTTTTTCTTCACTGTATGTATATGATTGAAAATGATTTATTGCAGTGTTTTCATTTTTTATAATAGTACAGTTTCATAACTTATCGCGGTTTGTTGAAATTAATAACACTTCACTTTGTGAAGTTAGATATCGTACTTTTAAATTCATATAAAAAACGCGCACTAATTAATTGCAAATGGTAAAAAAGCGCACACTCTTGTTGCTGTGTAGCGACAACGTTGTAATTTCCTGTAAATTAAACCTAAGAAAGCAAAGGTATTTTAATCAAAATGAAAAAATTGATAGTCAGAGGGGGTAAAGAAGTAAGTGATATTTTATTGCCTCTTGTTGTTATCCAACATCCGCTTCTTATGGTTATTAAAATAAATGAATAAGTTTGTTTTTGGTGCGATTGATTCTAAAAAGGAATGTGAGTTTAATTCTTGTTTGGATGTTAAGTTCACTAGCTTTGATGATAGTGTTAAAACTTTTCATTCACGGGGAGAGGGTTATTTTTTGGTTTTTTCTGAGCAAAGTTTTTTTGTTAAAAATGATATGTTTGAACACATTGTCCCCTCTTGTACTTTTTATTGTTCCAGTAAAAATACCATAACGGTAAGGAATTTTAGTAACTACAATGCAGTATATTGTATAAGAGTACCAATTTCGATTTATTGTGACCAGGGACAGCAGCTGGTGAGGTATTTTGAAGAGGGGTGTCAACTCGATTTTTGTTCGATAAAAATGCTTCGAGATGCTTTGGAGAGTTTGAGTGTTGAGCATGATTTGATTAATGCTTTTTTATTTGTTTCTATCCATTCTATTCCATTAATGTTAAGAGGAATTAAGAATAAAAATAAAAATAAAAAAAACACTTTAATCGAAAGAATAATGTTAAATATAAATGATAACGCAAGAAATCCGGATTTGTATTTGGGGCAAGTTGCAAAGTTGAGTTTTTGTTCCAAGAGAACCGTTCAGAAAGAATTAGCTAAAAAAAATTTAACTTTTGCTGAACTTACAAATGATATAAGAGTGAAAATATTCTGCGATGAGTTGTTTAATAGTGGTGATAATTTAGAGAGAATTAGTTATAATTGTGGTTTTAATTCGGTTAGTTATGCGGTAAAGTTGTTTAAATCGAAAGTTGGAGTTACACCAAGTGAATTTAGAAGAAGTCTATCAAAAACAGCGAGATCATGAGTTGATATTAAACAATGAAGATTTAGTTCGACGTTATGAAAAGGCAAAGGACGAACTCGAGGTGAGTTTGAGACTTTATCGTCTGGTTATAATTCATGATATTGGCAGTGAGGCTCCTAAAATGCATGCTCGTGTAAAAAAAGCACAAGCAGTATATGAGAAATTATATCGATGTAGATTTTCATTTAGTTAGTATTAGTGTCTTTATTATTTTAAAAGAGAAACTAATGACTGTTTTTCTTTTAAAATAAAGCGTGACTAATAATGTGCGCTTTGTTAATAACAGTAATGAAAATTAATAAAATAGGAATTTAAATATGAAAAAAACACTTTTAACTCTAGCAGTAGTGGCAACAATGGGCTTGGCTCACTCAGCAATTGCAGCTGATATCGGCTCTGCAAGTTTTCAGTGGGCTGGTACTGTGCCTGAATCATCAACATCGAACGCAAACTTTTGGTTGGTAACAGGTGATGGTTCCCAAGAATTAGCTAAAACGAATACACAAGATGGTGTTCTTGTTTTTGAAAACAAAACTGGTGTGGTTAACCTAGTAGATTCATCTGCATTTTCCTTTAAAGTCGTAGCGGATTCTGCAGGTGTCGAATTTGACTCAACAACTGATAACGAAGATGTTTCTTACCAGGTAACTCTAGCAAGTATCAAAACAGGTACGAGCGGTTTGTTAACTGATGATGACCAAGGTGGTTACTTTACAATTACAGCAAATAACTCAGTTCTTTCAACTACGCCTACAGAGTACGTCGCAGGTCAAGTGGCAGAGATTAAAGTGGCTAAAGATGTAGCTCAAGGCGTGCTTGTAGGTGCTGAAGCAAATGATAAATGGCAAGTAGCAGCGGTTGTCGCAGTGTCAACTGTTACGCTGTAAAAGCTAGTTCTTAACAAAGATAAACAATTAAATAAGGAGCCCTGTGCTCCTTTTTTAAGGAGGTATAATGTTCAGAATAGTCATAATTACCAATGTGTTTCTGTGTATTTTCTCTAGCTCGGTTATGGCGACAAACTTGGGTTCAGGCATTTTTATTCCTCAAGTTACGATTGATGGCAATACTTCAGACGCTATTAAAATCCAAGCAAAAGAATCATTGTTTCTTACGGTTTATTCTGTTGAGGAACAGCGTTTTCAACCTTTATCCATTCCTTTTGACGTAGTGTCTTTGAGCGGCAGCGATTTGCCTTATCGTTTGACACTTCCAACCTCAATTCATGAATGCGAAATATCGGGTGAGGTTGGTGTGGAGGTTAAATTAAACAACGCTGAATGGTCTCAGGAAGGCTCGGAGTTTAATGGAGCGTTCGATTCGCATGTGATGAACTTGGTGTATGAATCGGTTCCACAGCAAGAAGATATTTCGCAGAGTTGTTTTGGAACGCTTAAGGTTCAAGTTGAAGTGGTGGGTTTATGATGAGCTGGTTTTTGCGGTTATCGATAGTGAACTTGATTGGTGGTTCGTTTGCTGTATCTGCAAATGAATACCCATTAGAGTTTGCGGACTTTTTTGAGCAAAGGACTGAACAGGTTGAAGTTGTGGTTGAGGGAATGCCTCGCAGTGAGAAAATAGTAGCAAACGTAAGTTATGACATTTTTCAATTACCTGAAAAACTACAATCTAGTGAGATGTTGTTGGATTTTTTACAACGCCAAAATTTAACCCAAGCGGCTTCGGTGAAGATTATTTCACAGTTGAGTAAAGGCGTACCTGCCAATCCTGGGTGCGATTCTTCTTTAGCAATGTGTATTCCTCAAGTGGAACTTGGTCAGCCAAGCTTTGTTTTCGATTATGATGCTAAGTTGCTCCGCATTTTCGTTACGTCAGATATGCTGGTTACATATTCTGGGGAAGCAGAATACTACAACTCTGCAACTGCAAAGGGCGCTTTGGTTAACTGGTCTAACTTGTACGTGTACACTAATCAAAACACACAAAATGCCAATTGGATGAATGAGACTTTGCTAGGTTTGCCTATGGGGTATTTGTCGGTTGATTCACAATACCAGAACATTGATGGTGAGCAGGATTTTGACTTACATCGCGCTATTTACAATTATGAAAAAGATGGCCATCGCGCCATTGTTGGTTACCAAGATTCGAACAGCGTTCATTTAAATAGTACAGATTTCCTGAATAATGGTGGTAATTATTCAGGTACCGCTGCCTCAATAGGGAGTAGCGCGAATTTGCTTAAGGGGTCGTTAACCGCCCATCAACGTTTGAATTTTTTTGCGCAGCAAGGGGGGCAATTAGAAATTTATCAAGGCGAACGCTTATTGCTGTCTAAGGTAGTGAATGCTGGTGAGCAGTCCGTTGGATACGATGAATTACCAACAGGAACTTACACCGTGACATTACGCCTTAAACAAGGTACGTCCATTGTTTTTGAAGAGCAACGTCAAGTTGTTAATAGTAACTCTTTCGCATTACCAGTTGGTGAATGGGATTACCGCTTTGATATCGGACGGCTAGATGACGAGGATAATGAGTCTACTGTATCGGGTGAGACGTTGGATTCGGTGGAGCATC
The DNA here is from genome assembly GCF_015163615.1 of Vibrio sp. OPT18. Classification (NCBI taxonomy): domain Bacteria; kingdom Pseudomonadati; phylum Pseudomonadota; class Gammaproteobacteria; order Vibrionales; family Vibrionaceae; genus Vibrio; species Vibrio sp. OPT18. The sequence goes on along the minus strand of NZ_JADDYK010000010.1, from coordinate 11,195 downwards.
GTGAATATTTACGTACGCTCTTTTCTTATCGACCGATGGAGTCGTGGTTAGTAGGTTCTGGGGTGGTAAGTAATGGTGATAATGCTCAGTGGTTATTGGGTTCTCGCTTCTCCTTCACTCAAGAGATTAACCTCCAGTACACAGCCGGAGTGTTTGGTTCGGGTGATTTATATCAGTTTGGTCAACTCAATTTAGCCCCTTTCTCATTCAGTATGCGTAGGCTTGAGCATGATGATCTCGATAATCCAGACAACTTAACTCAGCTACTTTATAGCCAAGATAATTTTAGTGAATATGGTGCGGGTGTGTTTGGCGATTGGGTAATAGGGCGAACTTATCTCAATTATTTCCGGTATGAAAGTGAAAGTCGTCGTTCTATTTTATCTAGCGATAATGTTTCATTTATGTGGACTCACCCTTTATTGGGGGGGGAGTTGAGTTTGAATTCTTCTTATAGCAGGAATGAACGAAAACAAGAATCCTATAATACCGGCATTTCTTGGAGTCGTCGCTTTGGTAGCAATATTTATAGCCGCGTCGGTATAAATATCGATGATGATGAGCAAATGTATTCTTATGCTGACGCCCGTTATACTCATTCAGAGGATGATTGGAGTGGTACTGCCCAAACAGGAATAAAGCATTACAGTGACGATTCTTTAACTATTGGTGATGGTTCGGTCTCGATTACGGGCAATAATGAGGTTGTGCGTTACGACACTTATGCATATGCAGATACGACTGGTGAGCGTTCATTATCAGGAAGTATTTCTGGCACACAAATGATGTCTTTAAGTGGTGGCGCATTGACGTCTGAGCGTGGTCAGGCATTTATTGAGTTAACACCTCAGTGGCAAGAAGAATCCGAGGCCAATGGAGAGTCTGAGGTTAACTATACCGCATTGCGAAATGGTAAATATTGGTATGATGATTTTGTGCCAATTGGTCAGTCTCAATTAATAAAGTTGCCAGTGTATTCGAATGTTGATTTTGAGTTAGACACCGAATCTAGAAACGTGGATGCACAAGATATCGACGGAGAACTACTCGCAATGCCGGGAACATATTATCGTCTGGATAACGCAATTATACCGCTCAAATCCCAAGTGTTTATGTTAAATGACATGAATGGTAATCCTATAACTCTTGCGAGTTGTATTGGTGATGGATGTAAAAGCGTTGAGATTTTATCTGATGATGGTGTCTTCCGAGTCAACTACCGTCATGATTTACCTTTTAAGTTAGTGTCTGATAAGCGCCTTTGCGTTTACAACCCAACCTTGATGGGGAAAGAGCGATACATCCAAGCTTATTGCTTGCCTGGTCTGGAAAACGTTGATGGTCAATTGGTTCGTCAAGACGAATCACCAGTAGTTGCGCAAGTGAGTGACAGCGAGCCGCTTATTTATATTGGTAAGTATGAATCGAGTGAGGATACGCAAAGCATTTTAATTCGTTTAAGTGAAGTAGGGTTAACTTCAAAGTCGATTGAAGTCGGTTCGGTGCGATATGTGTACGTGCAATATCAGACATCATATTCACTAGCGCAGCGAGCTTTACTTGAGAGCCTTGATGCTTACGTTATCTTGGACTCTATTAATACTAAACAACTGTTTACATCGAGATTGGACCATGAAGAAAACATTTAAATATTGTTTGTTAGGGTTAGCGTTTCTACCTTTAACAAGCCAGGCACTTGGTATTGACTCTATGATTAGGTTCACGGAAAAAGGCCGAACAAATTTCACCATCACTAGCGGTGCGGATTATCGGCAGTTTATTCAAGTGGGCATTTCGCAATTGGATGTTAAAGACGGAGAGATTGTCAAACTTCCGTACACTCGTGAAAATATTGATCAGTGGAGTTTGTTAGTTCGCCCAGCAAGAGCTGTGATCGACCCGAAGCTACGAAAATTGTTTCAAGTCGAATCCATGGCTTTGAAATCAAATCCTGTGCCACAAGACCAAGCGTATCAGTTGTCGTTTGTTCCTACGCCTTATTTTGAAAAAGGAGAACCGGTCACCCATGCAGTTAAGGTGGCTATGGGCTTTGCGCCGATAGTGGTTGTGCCTGCTTCGCAAGATAAGCCCATTCATTATGAGATGAAATATGTTCAAGATGGTTTGACACTTATCAATAACGGCGAGACGTATTTAAGGGCTGTACTTGATGCATGTCCGGAAGATACGAAAGTGAAGGAGCGAGATTCTTGTTCCACTGTTGTGTATGCCTTGTCAGGACGAAAATTACCTATTGCACTTTATGGCTCAATGCTGAACGCATCAGAAATTGACGTCGAGCTGAGCACGCATAACTCGGATTATAAAGAAGCGTTTACGTTAAAATTAGGGCAAACATCGACAAATAAGGGTGTGTGATGGGTATTACCAAACAACTCCGTCTATGGGGAAGTGTCTTTGTCTTCCTTTGGTTTCCTGTGTGCGTCTTGGCTTCTCAAATAGAAGTTAAAATGCAAGGTCAAGAGTTTCAGAGGGTGTCTTTGGATAACATTACTGATGGACAGGCACCAAGTTATTGGGAGCTTCCTTTGCGTTTACCTGCTGCTCAGTCCGTTATCCCTGGTGGTGTAACGAATAATGGAGCTAGAACCGTTGATGTTTCTTCTAATGGAGTATTCGTCTCTCTTCCTATTACCGTTAAGGGAATGGTGTATCGATTGTCAAGTAGAGCGGCCACTTTTGTTGAAAGTTCAGGATTGGCTAATGTTGGTGGTGATGGTAATGAGGTGCTCGTCACTGGTATGGGTGCGGGCAACAAACAAATAGAACTTGAAAAATTAGAGAGCCCAATCACGCATTTTCGTCCATATCTTGAGTCCGTTGATGGTATCGCTTGGATGAATGCTTTTAAGGGCTCTCCGAAGGGGATTTATCAGGGTGTATTACCTATCACCGCGTTTTATGATTATGTGCGAGATGGGATACGTGTGCGTTACACCCTAAGTTTTTCATTATCTGTGGTCGTAGATTATACGCCTACGTTTTTGCATTCGATTGACGTGAGTGATGATCACATTATGGCGGTGAAGCATCACTACCCTTTAAAAGTGAGTGGTGAAACGACGTATACCGTGACGGCAACAGGGTATTTTACCAATGGTATTTTGGTGAGTTTGCTAGCACCAGAATCGGGGGATTATTTTAGTCTGAAGTCAGCATCGGGCGAGAAAGAAATTAAATACAACGTCACCTGTATGTCCGGGTGTGAGGGAGAAACCCAATACATCATCGATGGTATTTCCAATATCACATCGGATCGTCCCGCGGTGATTAGTGCAGTAAATACAGATAGGGCAATCGCAAAGATTAAAGTCGATTTTGCCCCTGTTTCTGAGCTTGAATTTAGTGGTGAAACCTATACAGGTAAATTTGTATTGATGTTTGAGGCCCGAGTGTAACTGTGTTTAACATTTTCTAAGGTAGGAAGTCAGTTTATGAATAAAGTAAAAAGGCTGTTCTCACTTGCTGCTTTCACTAGTGCATTAGTGCTGGTCGGATGTGGTGGAGGGGACGATGAGAGTAACGGCGGTAATAACGTGGTAATCCCACAAACGCCAATGTTGGCGATGGACGGTTTTAGCGTGGTTAAGCCAAATTCTGACACCCACATAGATTTATCTCAGTACATTCGAGGTAGTGACGTTCGAATTTCTGGAGTTAAGGAAGATGTAGACAATTTGTTGTGTGGTGACCCGACCATTAATGGTTTGGGGATAAACGTTAATATTGAAAAGGGGACGTTTTGCCATTTTACTTACACAGCAACGCAATCGGGAATGCCGGAAGCTCGGGTTAATTTGAACGTACTGGCTACTGAAGCCTCAGACGCTATGCTGCCACCGATTTCAAGGGCGTTAGTTCTGCCGCCTAGCAACAATGTTGAACAGATTGAGCCATTTGATTTGCCAGCTTTACTTGTGGGTGTTTGGAAAGACACCTATACGCTTAATTTTGAGTCGGTTAATGTGCATGGCATGGACGGCAATCTTGGGGAGGCTGTGGGGGCAGAGAATAATGTCATCAACTATACGCTGCCTGAATCGTCAGGTTGGAACCGTATTGTGTTCACATTGGATGATTCTGCTGCGCCGACTGAGAGTGTTATGGGCGTAATTTACGTCACGCTTTCAGCTGAGAGTAATGGAGCTCCAACGATAGGTAACGATAAGTACGACTATAATGCGGCATACCCTGAAGATTCAGTGTTTATGGATGATGAAATAACGCTAAATTTATTTACCCTTTCAGGGTTGGACATTGTAGAGCCAGATGAAGAAGATTGGCAGTTAGTCGATGTTCGAAGTTTCACTGCAACCGTAAAGGCAACAAACCCTGATTCTATCACTAATACATCGTTTGACTTCACAGCCCCTACTGTAGGGGACCATTATGTCAGCTATATCATTGCAGACTGGAATGGTGGCTATACACCTGGGTTGATAAAAATTACAACGTCAATAAAAGCGGGTGATGATGTGGATTGGTCTGATATTACTACTAGTGGAAATACTTATATTGCGCCACAGACTTATGAGCAAGCGAGCGAGAGTTATAATGTATCGGCGCTCTGGGATACTGGAGTAACACATACTATAGCGGGTTACAACAGCACGTCTGCGAATAATTACTGTAGAACAGTTGGCAGTTTACCAACAGTAACGGATTTAAACACGTTGCGTAATGAGAGATCCACCGATGAGTTGAATAAATGGCCAAAAGAGAAATTGTATTTGGCAACACAGAGTACAGATTTCAAAGGCTATAACCTTAATACGGGGATTGTTTCTGATTATAGCTCTGCAACTAGGTATTACACGACGTGTGTAAAGAGTCGCTCAATGACGTTAGCGATGTTAAGTGACACGGTTGTTGCGGATGGTGAGTTGCACCGTGTTGCGAACGTCGCTATGCCTACGCCAGCAGATTCGTTTTCATTGACGCGCGTGGATGGAACTGCTCCAACGACTAATTTACATATTGAGAATGTCGCAAAGTTTGGGTCAGTGACGGAAGTTGGAGTGTCGAACACGAAAGTAGGCACACTCAGATTTAAGGTGACGGACAATGATGATCTAACGAATGAGTTGACTAGTCAAGTTGTGAATTTTGTTGCAGATAAAGCGACAGGGCATTTGAGTGCGTCGATTAAGAACAACGGTCAACTTTCGAATGGTACGAGGGCAGTATTGGTATCTTATCATTTGAAGGATGAGAATGGTAATCCCCTTGGGTTAGAAAACATAAAAATAGCATCAGAGGATAAGAGTGATATAACTTGGAGTTGTATACCAACAGGTTGTGAGACACTTGATGCCGATGGGGACGTTGAGGTGTCGGTGTTCAGCAGTACTCCTGGTGATTTTACATTGACAGCGAATTGGGGTGATAAAAGCTCGGATGCGGAGGTAAGCTTTAGCAGCAGCCTAGCTGGCCCTATCATCGACTTATTTGACCGTGGTGGGGGTAAATTATTCACCAACTCACCATCAGTGGCCTATCTAGACAGCATTGGCGGTAGTGTTACAAACTCAGTTTTTTCTGAAACTGGATATTCTGGCCCAGCAGGTGATTTTTACCGATTTAACTGGGATAACGCAAATACACTGTGCACGACCTACAACACCCATAGTCTCGGTGGACGAACTAACTGGCATTTACCGGAAGTTGGCGAGTTAACGGCTCTCAGCGACGACTTCGGTTGGTTGTATCCCGTGCGCGGTTGGCCGTCCGGCCACCTCCATTGGACGGCGACTCCGAGCGGTTCTGGCTATAACGGCGTGGGCCTCTCCACTGGCAGCGTTACCACTGGCGGCACTTACAACTCGGTCTACGTATCCTGCGTCTCAGATCCTGAAGGTTGAGCGTTAAGAGTTTAACGTTTTAATTTTTATTTTTTAATTTTTGAAGTGCCAGAGTTGCATCTGGCACTTTTTGGAGCTGATAAATGGAGATTGAAGATACATTAACGTCTGTAGGCCTTGTTAATGAAAACTCTTGGAATGTTGATGATTTATTTTTCACCTAACGCTACGCTCCTAATAATTCGATAATGAAGAAAACTTCAAACTCACTATTCTGTGGGCATTTATTGGTGATATGAGAAATAATGTATTAATATCCATTTAAATATCATATTAATTGTTAACACTGATTGATTTAGTTGTTGTTTTGAGAGTGCTCTTTGATATCAGTGTGTGATTTTTTCTAAATTGAACAACGTGAGTGCAAAGTCAATCGAGATTTAATAAGGTTGGATAATTAGTAAGTAATAAGCGAACTGTCTCGTTGCATTAACATGATTTAGTCTTTATGTGACTTATATAGGTGCAATAGTGAGTGTTTAGCTTATTTTACTAATGACATGGTGATTTTTATTCTGGTTGGGATGTTTGTGAGGTTTTAAAAGAAACATAAAACCTTTAGATGTATGGCTTTCGTTTGTTTTTACGTGAAATTAAATTTTAATTAAGCGAGGGTTAATTAAAAATCGACCCTCGCTTACTCTGTAGATTGAGCTGATAATATACTAAAGCATTATTTATTTACTTTGCCAATATCAAATTGAAGTAAATAAACAATGTTATTTAATTAGGTAGGGTGCTAATAAAGTGCTAACGAAGGGGATTTATTTATGAAATTAACAAGAATATCAATACTACTTACTTGTTTTTTTGGGCAAGCTGCAATGGCTACTGCTCTACTAGATAGCTCAAATTATTGGGTTGGTGCGGGTTTAGGTGCGGCTCAGTTAGAGGAATCAAGCTCTAAACATGAAACAACAATGCGTGCATTCAGTAGTAAGTTGGATGCAGGGTTTGATATTAATGATCATTTAGGATTATATGCCAGTTACGACTTTATGCAATATATTCCAGAGGATAAAGATATTCATTTAGGTACGCTGGGATTACGCGGTAAATACGCACTTACTGAACAATTGAAGTTAGTTGGTAAAGTTGGTGCTACATCTCCTTTTAACGAAGGTGATGACTCTGGTTTTTCGACATCTATGGGACTCGGCATGGAATATCAATTGACCCATGCATTATCAACAAGAATGGGTGTAGATTACTACCACGACTTGTCATTGCGTAATGACCGTAAAGGTGATTTGTATCAAGCTTATTGGGGGCTAAGTTACCGCTTTGGTCAACCTGATACACCAATGGTCGTGATTGAAGAAGTCGTTAAAGAAGTTCCGATTGAAGTCATAAAAGAAGTCGTTAAAGAAGTTCAGATTGAAGTCATAAAAGAAGTTGTTGTGGAGAAAGAAGTAAGAAAGCATATCTTTGGTGACTTAATCTTTAAATCTAATTCTTCTGAGCTTGCTTCTGGTTACTTATTCGATGATATGGTTGATTTATTGGCAGACGGCGAGTCTTTAGGCGTTGCTATAGTTGGCCATACAGACTCTCTTGGTAGTGACTCTTACAATCAAGCTCTTTCGTTGCAGCGAGCTCAGTCTGTAGCTGATTATCTACAACAAAAAGGCATTGTCTCATCCCGAATTACAGTAGAAGGAAAAGGTGAGGCTCAGCCGATTGCTGATAATAAAACATCAGAAGGCCGAGCATTGAATCGTCGTGTAGAGTTATCTATTTACTAGCTCTGATACCACCGTCAAGGCGGTGGTGTTTTTAAAGGAGTGTTGTATTGCCTAATGGACTAAGCAAAACGAGTCATTGTGTGGGTTTTTGCATTCATTGCTTGCTTCCGCTGGGCGGGTCATAGTGTGCAACTGCCATTCTAATAAACAACGAGTGGTTTTTTTTATGCTGGCATTAGCAATGCTTTTCATAAGCACAGGGGCTGGCGTAATCTGAATTTGTCATTTAACGTTATGATTTTTATATTTAAGTGGCGTTTTAAAAAATGATTTTGGGTAACAGGTTGGGTAAGTG
>NZ_JADDYK010000010.1:0-3034 GCF_015163615.1 Vibrio sp. OPT18 | reverse complement strand
GGAATATCCAATCTAATTTATTCAAAGGAGAATAAAATGGAGTCCCCAGTAAATAACATCATCCCTGTATTCGTAGAGGTGACTGCTTTCTGGGAAAAGGGCATCCACGTAATCTGGCAGTTGGCTGCCAAAAGCTCTATGGCTCGAACAAAAAGTGGAAACAGAAGTATGGTACCACAAGCGGTCATTATCGGAGACCGCGATGTATCGCGTAAACGACTACTCGGAGCTTCACTCACGCTTCGGAATTACAACGCACAAGTAGGTAAGGCTTACGCCATGAGCAAAGCACTCAACAAGCTAACCGGGATAGGTATGCCCGAAACTCAGTATGTTGTTTAAAACGCGAGCTATTTAGCTAGCGTTCGCTCTTTAGCTGAATTCGGCAACAAAGCCGATCGCAAGACTCGAGGAGGGTTCAATGATTTAGGCACAACGCCAATTAAAAATATAATATCAAAAAAATAAAATAACTTTATTTTATCGTCTCGATAAACAATAAAAACACGCCAGTCTCATGCTTATACCCATTAGAAATAACAACAAGGAAAACATCAGCCATTTTTTTGACATAACGCTGCGTGTCTTAAAATTACATGCAAAAGATATAAAAAAGTAAAAAAAAATCACACAAAAAACACACAGACCATAAAATGATTTAGTTGTAGCTTAGTTAACGTTTCTTCAATATGCGAGGTTGTAAATTGTACAAATTTACCAATAGGGATGGTGGGGTTTTAGTAGAAAATGGGGATGCATTTGCCTTCATTGACTTTTTGTTACAACCTATAGTTACCCCAAAGGACGGAATCATCCAGTATTATGAGATACTTTCTCGAGTCACCTCTCAAACTGGTGATAATTATAATAGCCAAGATTTCTTTGAAAACAAAAGTGATGATTTCATAAAGCAATTATGCTTGAAGCAAATTTTATATTCAAAATCTTTTGAAAAGGATATTTACAAATCAATAAACATAACATTATCTTGTTTATCTGATTCGGTATTTGTGGATAAGTTATTATTATTTAAAGATATAAAAATAGCATTAGAAGTTAATGAGTTAAATTGTTATACCGGCTCAAAAATAATAATTGACAATATTAAAAAGATACAAAGCCGTAATATCATGTTATGGCTAGATGACTACCATGAGAACAATGCAAAAGCAAACCTATCTCTTGGTGAGATAAGTTGGGACATAATAAAAATAGACAAAAGTTTTTTACATTACAATAGCAATGATTCAATGGCAATCAAAGCTTTATCTTATGTATTATCTCCATTCACAAAATATGGCTTGATCTTTGAAGGTGTAGAAACATCTGCACATTCATCACTTGTAAAGTCAGTAAATTCTTTAGGTCAAGGGTATTTTTACGCAATGCCAACCAGAAAGCATCTGAAAATAGAGAGAGATAATAATGAACATCAGATTTAGGAAAATATATTCAACAAAGAATCAAACCTTAGAATTAAAAATTAATTATAATAAACATCACATTCTGTCTTCAAACTGTTCAGGAAAAATTTCATATAGAGGTCATTTATCTACATTATCACCCTATGAAACATTTTTCATTCCAAAGAAAAAAAATGTTTCCATTTTTTTATATAGCGATAAAAAAGAGGATATAGAAATTACACTACACAAACATATCAACATTTCAAGTAACGTATCTGCAAAATTCATCTCGGAATATATTAACTCGAAAAATCAAATCAATGGAATTTCTGAGGTTGATTTAAAGAATAAAGAATTCATACTACAATCTTTACATTTTTACCTACAAAACATTATAGAAAACAACAAATTCCAAAAGTCTAAAAGTTACGGAATAATTGCTAAAATAACAGGAATAATAAAGAGCGATATAAAAAGGAAATGGTCAAGCGAAGATATAAGAAAAGTTCTATTTCTTTCAGAGTCAACACTTTATAGAACATTGAAAATGGAGGGTGAGTCTCTAAATACTCTAATTACAGATGCTAGAATGATCAATGCGAAAAAATTGTTAAAGACTACAAACTTATCCATAAACGAAATATCTTATGAATCTGGATTTAATAGCACATCATACTTTTCAAAAGTATTCAAAGAGCGATACAGACACTCACCTACAGAATTTAGAAATATATCAAGAAACAACGAATATGATAAGTAATAAAATCAACTATAATATTTTTCAATATGTAAGCAAAAATCATTATTCGCTTAAACACCTTCTTTACAAGAAAGTCGCTAAGATATTAGCCCTTAAATAAATACATTTAAAATTTCATTTTAAAAAATACATAAAAACTCCAATACCAATAAGAACTTGTTAATTCACATAAACCAAAGGAAAATTAAAAAATTAAACTCAAAATCAATGGGAATTTAAATGATTACGTATTAAAAACAACAATATATTAATTTTAAAATGACGTTTTTATTATACCTATTGCCGTTTTTTTACACTTAAACAATCTAATTGGTACTTTAATGTATTAAACATCATGGACAAGGGGTAAATTATGCAGATTGCACTCATTGAAAAATACAAGTGTCAACTTTGCGGGCTATCGTATTTTTATGTAAAAAGACGAAATTTCATAGAAAGGCACATAACAAAAAGACAATCAACAATATTAAAATGCGTCAACTGCTTTGAATACTACACTGTAAATCGCCATGAAATCAGTAGTAAGTGATGGGCATTATTTTTGATAAATAAAAAACGCATATATATAGATAAACGTCGACCTCAATCCAATATACCTCATATTAAGTAGAATGACTAAGTTAAGACTACTTATAATCTTTATGAAATATCTTTATATCATAGTCGTTACGAATACTAATAGGCTTTGTTACGTAATTCAATGAAACTAAATATATAACCAAAGACCGGCTCAACCATGTCCACTTCTTCTCGTAGCTCTATACCTAGACTTGGCGTTGTTGCCTAAATCAGTTGAACCTTTTCCAAGTCCCGTGATCTGAACCTTTGTGATAGTTAGAACGGTGGTGACATGGGTAAAGCGAAAAAG
>NZ_JADDYK010000084.1:0-267 GCF_015163615.1 Vibrio sp. OPT18 | reverse complement strand
AAAAGCTCTATGGCTCGAACAAAAAGTGGAAACAGAAGTATGGTACCACAAGCGGTCATTATCGGAGACCGCGATGTATCGCGTAAACGACTACTCGGAGCTTCACTCACGCTTCGGAATTACAACGCACAAGTAGGTAAGGCTTACGCCATGAGCAAAGCACTCAACAAGCTAACCGGGATAGGTATGCCCGAAACTCAGTATGTTGTTTAAAACGCGAGCTATTTAGCTAGCGTTCGCTCTTTAGCTGAATTCGGCAACAAAGCC
>NZ_JADDYK010000083.1:508-1761 GCF_015163615.1 Vibrio sp. OPT18 | reverse complement strand
GAGGACGCTCACCACTTTGTGGTTCATGACTGGGGTGAAGTCGTAACAAGGTAGCCCTAGGGGAACCTGGGGCTGGATCACCTCCTTATACGAAGATAGTCACGATGAGTACCCACACAGATTGATTAGGTTTAAAAAGAAAAAGAGATGAAGAACTCCCAAGGTTCTTCAAAGTTTGTTTCTGCTTTTAAAGTAGAGATAAATTGCAGTGTCCCGTTCGTCTAGAGGCCTAGGACACCGCCCTTTCACGGCGGTAACAGGGGTTCGACTCCCCTACGGGATACCACTTCCTTCAAGAAGTAAAAAGGGTCGTTAGCTCAGTTGGTAGAGCAGTTGACTTTTAATCAATTGGTCGCAGGTTCGAATCCTGCACGACCCACCATTTCCTCCCAAGGAAATAAAATTTGGGGCGATTAGCTCAGTTGGGAGAGCACCTGCCTTACAAGCAGGGGGTCACTGGTTCGAGCCCGGTATCGCCCACCATTTCCTCCCAAGGAAATAAAAATATGGGGCTATAGCTCAGCTGGGAGAGCGCCTGCCTTGCACGCAGGAGGTCTGCGGTTCGATCCCGCATAGCTCCACCATTCTTTCTCCATGAAGGAATCAAAACTATCATGGGCGATTAGCTCAGTTGGGAGAGCACCTGCCTTACAAGCAGGGGGTCACTGGTTCGAGCCCGGTATCGCCCACCATCTTTAAGCACACTTTTCTTAGTAATAGAAAGCCGAGTGTATTTAAAAATGGTTTTGAAAGTTTAATGCTTTAAAAACTCTTGCTCTTTAACAATTTGGAAAGCTGACTGATTGATTACTTACGAGTAATTCAATCAAATTTAAAAGTTCTCAATGTTTATCTGCTCTTATTTAATAAGAACGGTATAAACACAACAAACACATTCAAGTGTCTTGTATTCGAATGATCAGAAATGATTGTTCATTTTTTGATTCTATTTTTTATTAAAAAGTGGAAACAAAAAGTAAATTGAGTCCGGCAAACAGTCATTAAGAATTAACCCTTCTTAATGACAAGCAAAAACCTTGGTTAGTTGCCATACTAGTTTGTTTTCACTTTTCAAAAGTGAAAGTAAAACAGAGACCCTTTCGGGTTGTATGGTTAAGTGACTAAGCGTACACGGTGGATGCCTTGGCAGTCAGAGGCGATGAAAGGCGTAATAACTTGCGATAAGCCCAGATTAGGTAGTAATAACCTTTTGAGTCTGGGATTCCTGAATGGGGAAACCCACTTGCATAAGC
>NZ_JADDYK010000083.1:0-419 GCF_015163615.1 Vibrio sp. OPT18 | reverse complement strand
AAGAGAAATCAACCGAGATTCCGAAAGTAGCGGCGAGCGAAATTGGATTAGCCCTTAAGCTTTTAATGAGACAGATGAAGGCTCTGGAAAGTGCCGCAGTAAAGGGTGATAGCCCCGTAATCGACATCTCATCATCAGTGAAAACGAGTAGGGCGGGACACGTGATATCCTGTCTGAATATGGGGGGACCATCCTCCAAGGCTAAATACTACTGACTGACCGATAGTGAACCAGTACCGTGAGGGAAAGGCGAAAAGAACCCCTGTGAGGGGAGTGAAATAGAACCTGAAACCGTGTACGTACAAGCAGTAGGAGCACCTGCGTGGTGTGACTGCGTACCTTTTGTATAATGGGTCAGCGACTTAATTTTAGTAGCAAGGTTAACCGTTTAGGGGAGCCGTAGGGAAACCGAGTCTTAA
>NZ_JADDYK010000082.1:0-286 GCF_015163615.1 Vibrio sp. OPT18 | reverse complement strand
ACCTGATTCCATGCCGAACTCAGAAGTGAAACACAATAGCGCCGATGGTAGTGTGGGGCTTCCCCATGTGAGAGTAGGACATCGCCAGGCTTTAATTTCGACTTTGTCTATTAAATAGACAAGTCACCATAGGGTTCTAAGTTTTCTTAGTATTTTATGTTGACTTTCAAAGTAGAAAGCGTATTATACGCGTCCTGCTTAAGTGCTAAGGCACTGAAAGCAAAGCTCTTTAACAATTTAAACCTATCAATCTGTGTGGGCACTCGTTGATGAATATCAAAACGTT
>NZ_JADDYK010000081.1:203078-236579 GCF_015163615.1 Vibrio sp. OPT18 | reverse complement strand
TTGCTACACAGTCAGAGGTGGACAATCGCTCTGGCAGTGATCGCGTGGTCACCACTCAGACGCTTGATAAGCCTGGTCTAATCAACTTCCTTCAAAAGCATGCTGACGATGAAATTGAGAAACTGAAAGAACTTATCTTTGGGGGAAATCCAAGTGCCGCGCTTGATACGCTATTCGAACTTGCAGCAGCTTATGAAAATGCTGACGATGCAATACAAACTATATTGAATGAGCTAAGCACCAAGCTAACCAAGGAGGCATTCAATAGTTTTGTAGAAGAGTACAACGCATTTAAGCTATCAGTTGATGAGAGTATAGATAATCTTAACAAGGTGGACCGATATAAGTACGTTAAGGATGTAGGAGATGTTAGGTATTCGGTTTATTTAATTAAGAGGAATGGAATCGTTACGGCTAACATTGCAATTTCGTTGCCAGGTGGTGGGGCAGTCACGTCTTGGTTAAGTGACATCATCCCTTTAGAGTTTAGACCGGATAGTAATTTCATAACGCATGCAAGGGCTTACATAACAAAGCCAAACTCACCGGTAGAGCTTATTCATGCATCTGTAACAATAGCAACTCATGGCGGGATAGGACTAACACCTCATCAGAATCCAGATCCCATATACGGGATGGCGTTTGATCTAACCGCTACGTATGTAATGGCTAGTTAACATCGAGATTAAATTAATAGGGCTTACGACAATTAGCCCTTAATTTTAGAAAAATCATATCAGGTCAGTCATGAGGATTTGTTCCAGATAGTTCCGTTATGTTCCGGATAATTCCACATGAAAAGAAGCAAAACTGTGTTATTTTAGGATTGCCGCCGTGTTACTTTTTCGCGTCTGCTGTCATTGACTGACTCGAAACACAATACAACCAGGTTCTTCCAGTGTCAGTTCTTTGTGTACAACCAAGGCTTGTGTGACGGCTTCTAGATCGTTGTCTGGCACTAGAATATGCCCTTGCAGAATTACTTTACTCATAATTACGTCCATTTAATTACGTCTATTTAATTTGGTCCATTACGGTTTTTTTCTATCAAAAGCTCTATCCGTTACAAACATAATCCCATTTTGATGTTGTGACGTATAGGCTAATGTGGCGATTATTTGCTCACATCGAATGTATTTATAGTTACGCCGTAACTTTAAGGGCGATGTAATCAATAAATGATAAGATACTGGAACTAAATCAGCGTTGGTCCGGTCTATTAAATTAGTATCATTGAACTGTATTGATACTGAAATGAATTTGTCATCTGAGAGAACTAACCTTAATTTTGAACAGCGGCTCATAGGATTGAATTGAGCCATAGTTGATATCTAGGTCATACTTTGATGTAAATGGTACTCAAAACTCTATATATTTTGTGATTTGTATCATTGATCTGGGCATCAAACACCGTTAGATTCGAATGGTTGGCAATAAAAATAGCTCATGAAGAGCAGTTAAAGAAAAGGAAATATCCCTTATGAAAAAAATGAGAAGAGCACAGCTTCATCGCGTTCGTATCCAATACTGGAAAGACACGTCAAAAGAAGCATCAAAGAAATAAGCTTTAAATCGTAAAGCTTTAAAAGCTGAAAAGCTTAATCAAATGTAAAACGCAACAAACCGATTTCATTAGCACTCTCAAGGACCTTCATCTGGTCGGCGACTAACGAAATCATCCCCAAAGAGCTGGCAGGCATTAACAACAATGCAATTCAATGTCAGCTCATTAATACCTCCTCTAAGTTTATCTTCGTTTGTTAAATCCGTTCTCCAAATTAAAACTTGTTTGTTCCTTGTTCTCGCATCCCTGTATTCGTTAACGTCCTGATAATAAAAAAGCTCCCGATTTCTTGGAAGCTTTGATTTAGATTTTGGTACCTGATGTGACTGCCCGATAAAGACTCGTGCTTAGGATAGACTCTAGCGTTGGAACAGTGTCTTTAAGCTCACATCGTCCGTTCTATTTAGCTTTAGGCTTAGCAGATAACCGCCAACGCCAATCAGTACGTAAATACTTAACGATAAAACCGGCGCTTCTGCAATTGCGCTGAATGGGTTGCTTGCTGTCAGTACCTTCATTGGCAGTGATGCGATGAGAGATAGGAAATCGTTGATGCCATAGAACCCAAATACAGCGACAGAGAGGAACTTAATCGCATAGCTTGAGATAAAAATGACAAGCAATGGAGAGTTCACCAACTGCGAAATCGCTAGGGTCACGGTTGCCAGTGGCAATAAAACCAGTGCAACTAACATCATTCGTCCAAAGAACACCACCCAGTTGCTCAGCACATACAGTAGGGATTGCTGCTCAACCAGTAGAGCCAACTGTTGCTCGCTAGACACGTTCAATATCCAGAATAGGAAATCGGCGAACAGCACGAGCAACGCACAGATTGCCGGAATCACCACTAAACCGAAGCCGAGTTTCACACCGTGAGTCATTGCGTTAGATACCGGCATACTTCTCCAAAACATCGAACTGCCTTCTTGGCGCTCTTTACGCAGCGTTTTAGGGATGTAAAGCGTCGACAGGATCAGTGAAATAAGGCCCGCGCCAAAGTAGATCACTGAATTGAGGTCTTGTGCGAACTCTCTGTGGATGTCGCTCACGTCGCCGTTCACTTGCATTTCGAAGAAAAACTCATGCTGCGCTGCGCCATTGAAGAACAGACTAACGAACAGTAAGAAACCACATAACGCGACAAACAGAGGCAATCGAGTGTTAATTTTGTGCTCGATGAGTTCTTTTTCTAGCATGTAAAAAATTGGATGCATTATGCCTTCTCCGTCTGTGTTGCAAGGAATAGATCTGCGAGACCAACGTTATAGATGTTACCCAGTGACTCAACCTGCGCTTTGTATTGGCCTTCCAACAACCACTTAGTGGTGCCTAGGCCGGATTGTGAGGTGAGTGGGTTGAGTTTCTGTATCTCGCTTGAATGGTTATTTGCGACTTCGATAATGAAATAATCGTTCTCGATGTCTTCCATGCTCTTTTGCAGCACACAATGGCCTTGTTTTAAAATCAGAACATCCGTTAATAAGTGTTCAATCTCTGAAACCTCATGGCTAGCAATGATCATGGCGCGTTCGCCGTCGTGGAACCACTCAAGTAGATGGCGATAAAAAGTATCGCGGTACAGCAAATCTAGGCCAAGCGTAGGCTCATCTAAGATCAACACTTGGGTGTCAGTCGCGATGATGATCGCAAGGTGAAGTTGTACCTTCATTCCCTTAGAAAGTTGCTTGATAGTCGAAGAGAGCTTGATGTTGGTGCTGCTTAGCGTCTGCTCTGCTTTTTGTTTATTGAAGCTAGGGTGTACACCTTGGGTGTATCGAAGCAGTTGCTTAACGGTCATCCACTCGGGTAACACGTTAACGTCTGAGATGTACGACAAGTGCAGCATGAGTTCTGCATGCTGGTGGATAGGGTGGTAGCCATTAACCTCTATCTCACCTTGATAGCTGTGTCCGCCAAGCAGTGATTTGATCAGAGTCGATTTACCTGCGCCATTGTGGCCTAGCAGTCCAAGCACTTGCCCAGGTTTTAACTCAAAGCTGATGTTCTCGACACCCACTTGATTTGAATAGGTTTTGGTTACGTTTTTCACGGAAAGTAAAGTACTCATGACTTGTCCTTTATATGTTGTGCTAGCTGTTTCACGAGTTCTTCGACACTCATATCAATGATGCTTAGCGTCTCAGCGATGGCTGGGATTTGTGTGTTGATGAATGATTGGTGTGCAGACTCTTTCAATTTTTGAAGTGCCCCTTCGGCCACATACATACCTTGGCCGCGTTTTTTCTCTACCAAGCCTTCATCCACCAGTAACTGGTAGCTTTTCATGACAGTAAGGTGGTTGATCTTGAGATCGGCGGCAACCGCACGCACAGAGGGCAGTGCTTGTAGCTCTAGCCAAACACCTTGAAGAATTTGGTCACTGATCTTGGCGGCAAGCTGCCTAAAGATCGGCTGGTCGTCTTTCCATTCGGTCATAATTAAAACTGCATGGTGATATACATGTGTATAACACTAACCTTTTTTCTGAGATAGACAAGCTTTTTCTATAAATTAGCTGAATGTTAACTTTTATGGTTGGATGTTCAGTAAAATAATGAGATTATATGGAATCCTGTTCTGTGTTGTTGAGTTTGTATGTTGCACATTAATGATAAAAAGTTGGTCTGGTTTACTAAGTATTTGCCGATCACCATCATCATCTTTTCTGCAATCGTCTTGAATGTGGCGATGTTTACGAGCGTAGACCAGAAGGTCAAGGCATTGGTAGATCTCATCAGAACAGACTACATCTCCGCCCAAAAGAACTCTATTGAGACGCAAGTTCTTCAAGTGTCGCAACAGATAAAGCACACTCAACGTCTTGTCGAAATCGAGGTGAAAAAGCGTATTACCCGTCGGTTAGATAGAGCCTATACCGCCGCACAGAATATCTACTCCTCGAATCAACACCTGCCGGAAGAAGAGCTTAAGTTACTCATTCTTAACGAGATCAGAAAGCTGAGCTACGCGGACAAAAAAGACTACATTTACGCCTACGATATGCAAGGCACAGTGCTGGTTCATCCTCGCGATCCTGAGTTAGAAAATACCAATCAACTTGAAACGACTGATAGTCGTGGTGTGGCGGTCATCAAACAACAAATAGCGCTTCTTAAACAGAATAATGGGGCTTATTCCCGCTATTTTGTGCCTCGCCCTGGCTTTGATGGGCAAGATTTTGAAAAGCCACACATCGACAATACGCACTTCGAAAAACTCAGCTACATTCGTCGGTTCGAACCCTTTGATTGGTATTTCGGTACTGGCATTTCTCTCGATGATGTTAAACGAGTCAGTTACCAAAGAATTCTTGAGATATTGTCGAAGGTAACGGTCGGTGATAATGGATACTTGTTCGTTTTTGAACAGAATGGTGACAGCCTACTTCATGCACACCAAATTCATACCGGGCAAGATCTTAATGTTTACGACGACCTTGGAAACAACTTCAAGCAAGACGTGTTAGCGCAAGCTGAGTCGGGTGGGTTTGTTGACTACATCACCGTTGATAAACAGGGTTTCATTGGTCCTAAGAGTAGCTACGTAAAAAAGGTCGGAGATTGGGATTGGATAGTGGGTACAGGCGTGTACTTGAACAATATTAATGCTTCCATTGAACACAGAAAAAACCAGCTACTCTTGGACTCACGTAATGAGTTTGGACTGATTCTTATATTAAGTGTGCTGGCGACCTTACTCTGTATTTTTATCAGTGCTCTGGTTAGTCGAAGGATATCGCTGCGCTTTGATCAAATGGAGCAGAGGATTTCTGACGACTTCAATCGAATCCAAAATAGCCGCCGCCGTCTACAACATATGGCAAGACATGACTCTCTGACCGCGCTCCCTAATCGCTCTGAGCTTGAACTGCAAGTAAGTCGAGCTATCGCTCATTCGAAATTGGAAGGCAAATTGGTGGCGTTGGTGTTCGTTGACTTAGATAACTTTAAACGCATCAATGACCAATATGGCCATGCGAGTGGAGATGAACTCCTTAAACAGATAGGTTTGCGATTTGAGCGAATTTTAGGGGCTAACGATATTGTTTCACGTTTCGGAGGCGATGAGTTTGTCTTCTGCCTACCGGGTATTCACGACCTTGTGGAAGCGGAGCAGAAAGTCCAACAAATCCAAGATGTCTTCAAACCCTTATTTAATATTCATGGTGCTTCGGTCTCGACACAGTGCTCGGCCGGCGTGTCGATGTACCCCTATGATGGAACAGAGGTAGAGGAACTGCTAACCAAAGCCGATATTGTGTTGTACAAGGCCAAGGAGCTGAATAAAGGCGATGCGATCTTCTATGATGATGTGATCAATCAGAAAGTGAAGTACGGATTTTCAGTCGAAGAACAGCTTAAAACGGCATTAGAGAAGGGTGAGTTCAGCGTGCTTTACCAACCTCAAGTGGATTCCCATACCGAGCAGCTAAAAGGCGTTGAGGCACTGTGTCGTTGGCATAATAGCTTGCTTGGCTTTGTGTCTCCGTTGGATTTTATTCCCGCAGCAGAGCGAATCGGCAAGATTCATGAGATTGGTGAGTTTGTATTAAGGAAAGCGTGTGAAGATACCTTACGTTTGATGTCAAACGGTCCTGAGGCGGTCTGTGTTTCCGTGAACGTGTCACCTAAACAAGTGTTTGAGTTAGGGTTCGACGATAAAGTCATCCGCCTCATTGAAGAAGTCGGCATCGACCCTTGCCGAGTTACGCTAGAACTGACCGAAAACATCCTCATCAAAGACCTGCATATTGTCGAGCCAATATTGAAAAGGCTAAGAGAATATGGATTTGGCATCTCGCTTGATGACTTTGGTACAGGCTTTTCATCACTGAATTACCTAAATACTTTGCCGATCACCGAGATAAAGATAGACCGCTCTTTCATTGGCAAGCTGAATTCCAGCCAACACAGTGAAACCTTGGTGAAAGCCATTATTGATATTGGTGCATCGTGCCAGATGAAGGTCGTGGCTGAAGGGGTTGAAACCCCAGAACAGATGGCGAAGCTACAGCAATACCATTGTGATTTACTACAAGGTTATTACTTTGATAAGCCGCTTTCTGCCCAAGGGTTGATTGACGCCTACTTTCCTGTAGAGCCTGAAGCTTGTGTGAGAGCGACCATTAGCCCTGCACGACACACACTAGACTCAGCAGAACCCGTTGTTGCTTGAACCTCAGGAAATGATATTGGCTAGGCTATGCGTCGGTTGTACTTTGAGGCCTGCTATACAGGTAACCTTGATGTAAGTTGTAGCCCAACTGACACAAGATATATTGCTGCCTACGCGTCTCGACACCTTCATAAATCATTGTGATATTTGATAGGCGTCCAATCTCCGAGATATTAAGTAATACACCCTGATGGTGTTCTCCTGACTCGATATCCTTAACAAAGCAGCGATCCAGTTTTAGATAGGTAGGAGAGATGACATTGATGATTTCGATGTTGTTATTACCCGTGCCAAAGTCATCTAGAGCGATGGTGATACCAAGCTTTTTGATATCCTTAATGTTATCGATAACCTCACATCCATAGCCAATGTTCGAATATTCAGTGATCTCGACAACAAATTCATTCGCTTCCATCGCGGCTAGATGCTCTCTGAGCCTTGCGAAGTTTGACCCTACCAAAGCACTTGGGCACACGTTGACACCATAGATCTCATGGCTGTTATTTAACTTCGCTTTCCTTACTGTCTCGATGAGTAAGATAGTATGAAAGGTGAGTAAATTGGTGCGTCTCATGGTGTTGATAAAGCTTAAAACGCCAACGTTACGCACACGAGATAACAACTCGTAATAGAGAACGCTGTTGTCTTCTGTGTTGATGATCGGCTCTTCTTCAAAGGAGATGTGTTTCCAACGAAACAGGTAGATCACAAAGCCCAGAATATAGGAGCGATAAAGCAGGGTGGCGAGTATCAGAGAAAGTGCAATCCACAGCGCAACTATATCGTCACTGTAGAAGGTGATGGTCGCACCGGTTGGCAGGGATGTTTGATAGATAGATTTACTCTCTTCGCCAAGGTTTAGGATGTAGTAACCATTTTTTTTGATGGAGATAGAATCGACTAACAGAGGCAATAGTGAGTTCTTGTATCGAGCTTCGATAGAGCGTTTAGATATTCGAACAATCATCTCGATGTCATGCTCGGTATCTATGAAGCGCGAATAGGCAAAATCAGCGCTATCGTAGAAGTCGTCTACCTGATCGAGCTCTATCATCTTAGAGCGTGTTTTAGAGATATAACAGGAGCCATAAGGTGTGGTCATGACGACAGAATCAAGGTTGAGCGAGTGCCTTAGCGAGTGTACTGCCCCGTGGCTATCGCAACCGTAGTCCATGACTTCCGCTGCAATATGTTTGGTGTTCTCACTGTATTCATTCGCAATCTTCGTCGTATAAAGGATTTGGAAAAAGTAGACAACGAATAGGAAAAAGGAAGAGATGGTGAACACGGCTATCAGAGCCTTGATCAGCTCTCGATGATACGTGTTGAACATCAGTTTCAACATCTCGAACTGGCTGGGCTTGAACTGGTTGATGTCGTACTTAGGTGCGATACGATTGGTTGAGCTTTTATCGAGATCGATAAAGTAACCTACCTTATAAAGGTTAGAGATAAGTTCGCTATTATTATCTACCTTCGCTTTTTTGCATAAGCTTCGATATTTCTTTCTTATAGAAGCAATAATGTTTTTTAACGCGTATAAGCTAAACTCTTCGTCAAAGTGTAATTTAAAAGATTCTTCAACATCTCGTGCAGATTGAGGGTTTGATATTGACGAGTGTTCAATAAGGTATTTGAAAACAAAACTCTCTTTACTATTAAGAGTTTCCTCTGATATCTTATTACTGTTTCTTTTTATGTATATTTTTTCTTCATTGTAGATTAGTTGCAAGCTCTCATTATTGTTATTTATATTGAAAGAACAGTGCATAGCTCAACTCCTAAGCGATAGTTATTATATTTGTGTGATGGATATGTGATGGCTGGGATTTTCATTCAACACAAGAGTTCGATCTAAATAATATAACCAAAATGTCACCATTTTCTCTCAAGATGTTGATACTAATCGCAGAATTTGGGCTTTAATGAAAGGTTATGGAGATGTTCACCCAAAAGTTGAATTTATAAATGAAAGCCAATGATTTACAAGGGGTAAAGGGGATTTATCCATTTGTTTTGGTATTTATCCATTTCACAGCTTCTACGCGGTAGGTTTAGCGACTGAATTTAGAGGTTTCTAATGTAGCTTCTGGTGGTATTCATTCAGCTTATCGATGTGTCAGATTTATCAGAATTTTTCAGGATAAAATTAAATTATGTCAATTTATGTGATATTAATATAATTTAATTTTCTTGTTGGTTTGGTAATTGAATTAAATTGGTCAATGATAGAATTAATTATATTTGTTGAATAATTGACTTTAACTTATTCTGTCACATATTTTAAATGATGAAGATTTAAGTTGGGATATTTAAAATAGGGAAAGGATGATGTTTATCATGAGTCGTTGATTAAAGGATTTTAATGGGACTATTATTGACATATATGTCAAATACGTACCCATGTAAATATTCATCGGCTAGTGATGAAAATAAGATATGAATGAGGTTGGTGTTATACCATGAGCACTGCCTAAAAGTGTAAGCAGTAACAAGTTAGATCAATTAGTGTTATTTTTGAGCAAATGTTAGCGTAACCATATGATATTCAAAGATCTGTTGCGGTGGCTTTGTGTTAACTATGAAAGCGTGCAATCGTTGAGTATTTAACATGCACCATCAAGCACCACGATTTGTGGTTCTTTTTCTGGCTGGTAAAGCACCTGACAAAAGTCTCCTTCTGGCGAATAGGTGTAGTTTTCGGTGTCGAAAGAGATGGCGGCTACTCTTTCTGCATTGCTGCCAGAGTCTACTTCTTTGTTGATGACATGAAGCTCTGTTGCGTCGATATTGAGCAGTCTTCTTAGCGAATCAACATAGGCGATTGGATAGCCGTGGCAGACGTAGTAGGTCTCAATCTCCGTCTTTTCAACATAGTTGCACTCATCCTCAACGCCAGCAATTGCTGACTTCGCGTAGATCATATCGATACCCGTGCGAAGGTTACCAGCCACATCGTGTATTTTACTCGCACGAGCACTTCCTTGAACGTCTAAGAACTTGACCATAGCTGTCGCCGAAACGATCGCTAAAATTAATACAGAGATGATGAGTTCTAAGAGGGTGAAGCCGTTTTGTCTGTTCATGGTTACCGATTATTTGATCTGCTAAAGGGACGGAATGAGGGTAATCTAAATACTAAAGTCATTACAGTTAGTGGGTATAATGGTTTGGTGTTTTATTGTGTGAATTTCTAAGTAATTTTCTTTATAAACAACAGCTTAATTATTTCCTCTTGTTGTTAAACGCTATGTAAGCATACGTAAGCGTACACACCGACAGCAGCCGATTGTTTACGAAACATTAAAACGACTTAATTTATTGATAAATAAGTCTTTAATTGTAGGGTTGTCGACCACTCAAAAACTGACTTTCGACTTCATTTGAGGGAATTGGCTTACTAAATAAAAAACCCTGAAGATACTCGTATCCACAATCGATTAAGAACGCTTTTTGCGTTTCGGTTTCGACACCTTCAGCAACCACTTTCAACCCCAATTTTTCACAGATAGCATGGGTGGCTTGGACAATCGCTTTGCTCCCTTTGTGTGAACCGTGGACGAAGCTTTTATCGAGTTTCACGGTGCTAATCGGTAAGTCATGCAACATCGACAGTGACGAGTAGCCTGTGCCAAAGTCATCAAGATGAAGCTCTACGCCCAATTTAGAAATATCACTTAACGCTTGTCTGACTTCACCATGTTTGAAGATCATGGAAGATTCGGTGATTTCAAGGGCGATGCTTTGAGGTTGGATATTGTAGAAGTTCAACATTGCTAATAGCTGCTCGGCAAAGGTGGCGTGCATCTGAATACTCGAAATATTGATACTCATCATCAACTCACTATCAAACTCACGTTGCCATATAGATAGCTGTTTGAGTGCAGAGTTAAGAACCCATTTGCCGAGCGGTACAATCTGTCCTGTCTCCTCCGCTAAGCTAATAAACTCATCAGGGCCTATGTTACCTAGTTCTTTGTCTGACCATCGAAGCAAGGCTTCAAACCCTTTCACCTTGTCGCTGTTGGTGTTCATGATCGGTTGGTAGTGAAGGTTGAGATCGTCGTTTTCGATGGCACGTGCCAGTCGATGGCGGATCTCTACTTTGCGATGCAGGGTTTGTGCTAAGTCTGGGGTAAACGTTTGGAAGCGGTTTCGACCATTCGCTTTTGCAAGATGCATCGCCATACCCGCTTGTTTTAGCAATGTTTCTTGGTCAACCGCATTATCAGGGAAATGTGCGGTACCTATGCTACAACCGACAGACAAACTGCCGATTCCTCTGATATGGAAACTTCGGTTTAAGGCATCAATGATGCGAGAGCAGAGTAGTGGGATATTTTGATTTCGGCAGGTGTGGGCAATAACAATGAATTCGTCGCCACCAAATCGCCCGATCATGCATTTCTCATCAACCAACTGTTTAAGGCGTTCACCAACCTGTTTGAGTAGTTGGTCTCCGACAGTGTGCCCATAAGTGTCATTAACTAATTTGAAGCCATCAAGGTCGACAAACATCAATTCGAACGGTGAGCGATAGGCAATGCTGGTTTCTAGAAGGTTGGTGATCCCACGGCGATTATAAAGCTCCGTTAAACAGTCGTGTTCTGCGTTGTATCTGGCTTTTATCAGTTTCTCTTTTTGCTTTGTTGTACAGGTTAGGTTTAACAACAGTTCGCTTTTATCAAAGAGCCACTTTCCTTGCACATCAAAATGGTGTGTCTTGCCATCTATTTCGCAGCTGACTTCTTCTAATATCTCTCGGCCTTTACGCACGGTAAACAGCCATTGTGCTGCTGTCTCTTCACTTGAAACGAAGTCGGATAGGGTGCTAAACGGTGAGCCGTAGTTGTGAAAAAATGCGGAGTTAGCACTCACTACGCTTCCCGACTTATTAAACAGAAGGGAGAGGTTTGCACCATCAGAGCAAGCGAGATCGTGCCTTAAACTGCCTTCTTCAGCGACGACTTGTACCAACATACCCGTTCGACCGTCGTGCAGTGGGATCCCAGAAAACAGACACAATGCACGCTTCGAAATGTAGTTGGGAGTGAAGTTCCACCATGTCTTGATGCTTTCGTTGCGTAGAAATTGCCTTTGGTACTCTTCCAATGTCGCTTCGATTGCTTTTGACATCTCGACACTAAAGTCGCGTGATGTCAGCTCAAATAGAGATTCAGACTCCCACAGAGGCAGGGCGCTGCTGTTTGCCCAAGTTATTCTCTTATTATCAATGTCATATATCCAAATTGGACACTGGAGATGCTCGAAAGGTTGATAACTGGTCATCATATTGAACTCGGTGAACTGATATTTTTGTCGAACAGCGACCACCGAAATCGTGTGTTCGGTCGTCGCGTATCAAATTGAATTCTGGCCTTTAATCGCTGTTAAGAAGCTGTTTTAAAGAACAGGAAAGAGCTTAAGAACAATAAAGAACTTAAGCACAGCAAAGTGCCACAGAAGAAACAGCGTGTTAAAGGTTCAGTGAGCGGATGATTTTGTTCACTTTACCTTCAGGGGTAATTTCGACGACATAGCCTTTCTTATCATCAAAAATCTCTCCGTCGATGAAGTGCCAACCATTTGGTTGTTGGATGATCTCTTTAGGAAAGTTCTCATCAAACATAGAGTGGTTTGGATAGACCGTTTCGATAGCTTCAAATAATAGCTGTGCTTCATCTTGATTGGTCACCACGAAGTCTTCTTTCAGGCACATCGTCAATTCAGGTAGAGGTTGAGTGGTGAAGGGTTCTGTCATCGAGCCCAATACACCGTTATGTGCGTAAAAGCGGTATGAGCCAGAACTGCTCTCGCTTCCGTCTGGTGACTTAATGTAAGGTGTTGCACTGTAGAACTCACAGTTGAAGACCATCTTTTGAATAATGCTGCTTTGTGGCGTGACCTGAATGTCTATCCAAGAACTGACTTGCGCTTGAATTTGGTTCACCATTTCTTGTTTATTGGTGTCTGCCATGACTGGTGTTGAAACTAAAGCGGTGGCGGTCAGTAACAGTGAAAGCGTTTTATTCATCTTAAAATGGGCCCTGTGGAAGTGATTATTGCGTAATATTGAATCTATTCATTAATGGAGTGAATGTTACTTTAAGAAGGTATTGCTTAACAGGACCTATCTCTCGGTGAAAAATGGAAAGCTCTGAACTTGGGTCTAGGTAATCGATTACCTTTACTTACAAGTCTATTTGTTTGAATTTTTAATCTAGTAAAGTTGAAATTTACAGTGCTATTAACTGTTATGTTATTGGTGTATGGGTGGTTGGTTTGATTGGGTTTTGTAAACACCTCAAATGTAAGTGCGCGTAAGAAAATAAAGCAAATGTAAGCGGGTGGTAGGCGATGAAAACACAGCAAATAATGTGTACTAAAGGAGGTAACCTTGATAAACCAAGGCGCACCGGTTGTTGCTTCTCTATTTTGTAAACGTGTATGTACAAAAGTGATTACTATGTTTTGCGTACGGTAAATGTAGGGCTCTGATTCCAATATTGATGATCTATGACCAGTATATATACTGCCCTCGCTTTTAATAAATACTGGTGATAGGAATGTCGAAAACCAAAGTGCTCATTGTTGAAGATGACCAAGAGATAGCTCGTTTAACGACGCTTTACCTCGAAGCCGAAGGTTACAATGTTAGCGTTGTTCATGAAGGGAACTTGGCACTTGAAGCGATTCGCAGTATTGAACCTGATTTAGTGCTGTTGGACTTGATGCTCCCAGGGATGAGCGGCGCGCAGATTTGCCGTCAAGCTCGTGAGTTCTACAATGGAATGATTTTAGTGCTAACGGCCTCTGCTGATGAAATGAGTGAGGTCAGCTTATTTAAGTTTGGCGCGGACGATTACGTTGCCAAGCCGATTCGTGGCCATGCCTTGTTAGCGCGAATTGAAGCGTTATTGCGTCGAGCTGCTCCCGTAACAACTGCGCAAGAAACTACGGCTGAAAAACAGTGCGATATTGTAATCAACAGCTCTGCTCAAAGTGCCACGCTCTATGGCCAAAACCTCAAGCTTACTTCTGCTGAATTTGAAATCTTAAACCTTCTAGTTAATAACATCTGTCAGGTCGTGACTCGAGACCAGTGCTGTCAGCTATTTAGAGGGATAGATTACGCATTTAACGATCGCTCAATTGATATGCGCGTGTCTGGGTTACGCCGAAAGCTGCGCATTCACGCAAAAGACAAACAGTTGATTCGTACGGTTCGCAACAAGGGGTACATGCTGGTTGCGTAAGTTCATTGCTACGAAGCTTCGCTCGGTTTCGATGTTTGCTCGCTTATACCTTGGGATTGTGACTGGGATGTCGGCAACGATATTTTTGTTCTTGAACCTTGGTGAGGGGCACATGCGACGCACCGAGATCGAAACCTTCCTCAATGATGGCATCTACTTTGCGGAGCAGTATGTTCGTCAACACAATCAAGAAAACTCACTCTATAAAGAGCTCGATAGAACAGGCTACCAACAATTTTATATCTTCAATTTACGCCTGTTGGAGAATTGGTCGGGCGAGGCGCCTTGCCAACAATGTGAGTTATACACAACCTTAAACGGTGTGCCGATATATCTAAGTGATGACAACCTTTATTCGGCCGTGTTTCAGCTGCCAAACTCTAAATTTAGTTTTGGCTTCAGTGAGGTAGGGGACTTCTTCTCTCCTGACATTGAATGGTATGAAGACTCAGAACGACACTTTTTGTTAGGGCTGTTATTGGCTGTAATCGTGGCGATTGGAGCAAGTGTTTACTTACCTGTGAGGCGTTTTCAAGAAAGAATAGAGTTGCTCGTCGAGAAGCAGAAGCAGTTTGGTAAGGGCAAGCTTAGTACTCGATCTGACATGGACGACATCCATCCTGTTTCTGATTTAGCCAGCAGTTTTAACTTCATGGCTGAAGAGATTGAGAGCAAAGTAAAACAAAGTCATATCTTCGCTCAAGCTATCCCACACGAAGTACGAACTCCGTTAAGTCGTATTCAACTGGCGACCGATATTCTAAGAAGAGGAGCCCCCGATAATCATCAGGTTCTTTTCGATGACATTGATACCTACATTGAGGATATCAACGAACTCACGTCAGAAATCATCATGCTGTCGAAGTTGAATGTCATGGATAACTCTTTCTTTGAACTCGTTAAAGTGACCTCCGATCTTCGTGAGTATTGCCTAGACCGAATTCGTTACTCGAAACTAGACAATGCCACCTTTGAATCTAAGGTACAGCTAGAGTGCAAGATTAAGTGTGATTGCTCAATGGCACGCTTGGTGTTCGATAACGTGCTAAAGAATGCGGGTAATTACACGAAAGACAAAGTGTGGATGACGTTAGATGAGAACTCAGAAAACTGGCTGGTGGTGATTGAAGACAATGGTTCTGGAATACCGGAGAATAAGCGTGATGAGGTATTCCTTCCGTTCTCTCGATTAGATTCAAGCAGAACGTCGACCACAGGTGGATTAGGGTTAGGCCTGGCGATTGCTCTATCGGCGGCTAAAAAGCTTTCTTGGGATATCAAAATCGACGACAGCAACTACGGAGGCGCCAAGTTCAGTATCGTGATTCCTAAAATCGCATAAGCTGTAGCTTTAAGAGCTCTTCAGGCTCGTAAAATAACAAAGCCACGGACTAATACCGTGGCTTTTCATATTCCGATTTACAAGCTAGTGACTGCTTAGAGCTTAGAGCTTAGAGCTTAGAGCGATGAAGGCCATAAATAGCGTGGTCAACGATGCGACCATTCAAGTTCTCGTTACGCGTGATGATACCTTCTAACGTGAAATGTAAGCGCTCACAAACCTTACGGCTGCTTTGGTTACCGGTTGCGGCTGATATCTCTACCTTTTCCATATCTAACTCATTGAAAGCAATATCAACCAGCTTTTGGACAACGCGCGTAACAATCCCCTTTCCTTGGTATGTCTCAGATAACCAATAACCTATCGTCACCTTTTGCTTATCATGGTCAATGGTATTGAAACTACAGTTACCGACGACCTTGTCTTGATACACGATCGCACAAGTCATGCTTTTCCCTTCCGCATAATCGTGTAGCGAGCGTTGGATGAAGATCCTAAAGTCTTGCTCGGTTTTACAATGTGGCGGCCACACGAGCCATTGGCTTAGGTACTCATTCTGACTTTGTGAGATTTCCGCGTAGTGAGAAGCGAAGCTCTCTTCAACCAATGCGATGGAGAGTTCGTTGTCGAT
This sequence comes from Vibrio sp. OPT18, assembly GCF_015163615.1. Taxonomy (NCBI): domain Bacteria; kingdom Pseudomonadati; phylum Pseudomonadota; class Gammaproteobacteria; order Vibrionales; family Vibrionaceae; genus Vibrio; species Vibrio sp. OPT18. The sequence goes on along the minus strand of NZ_JADDYK010000081.1, from coordinate 220,608 downwards.
AACCGTTTTAAACATGTCTTTCCTTTTCTTATGGCTGCTTATTTAAGCGAATCTTAGTCGGCAGGCTATAATGTCGCATGATTTTTAATATGCAACCATTTGTAGCACGGATTTTTCGTGATACGTTAGTTCTATCACGAAACTCATTAAACCTTACAATAGTTGTGTATATAATCATTAGCTATGCATTAGTATTAGCGCCCTAAATATATAAAAACTATAAAAATGCTAGGCTTAAATAATGAATCAACATTGCCAGGACGTGACCGTGGACCTAAGAAAGGCTCTATTCGGTATTGCTAAGGCGCTTGATAACGTCGGTTTCGAAAGTAAAAATCATGGACAGAGAGTGGGCTACATCGCGTATCGATGTGCTCTGAGTGTGGGGTGGGAAGAAGAGCAAGCGCAACTCGCGTTTTCGTTAGGCTTGATTCACGACTGTGGTGTCTCGCAAATTGATGAACAGCTCAGCTTAACGTCTGGGTTTGTACCCGACTCAAGCTATCACCATTGTCAAAAGGGCTACCAAATATTAAAAGAGTGCCCAGTTCTTTCTATATTCGCTAAGCCGGTTCTTTATCATCATACTCCGTGGTCTGAGCTAAAGGCTATTCATATCAGTGAGTTAGAAAAAGAGCTAGCTGCCATCGTGATGCTTGCCGATAGGGTCGATTATCTATACGGCATAACCTCTTCTGATCGTTATGGAAACCTAACACCCGATGGCAAAGCGAGCATCATTGAACGTTTGACTGAACAAGCGGATGAGATGTTCGAAACTAACCTTGTGCAACACATGTGTGAGTTGGTCGATCTGGATGATTTTTGGTTTTCTATGGAGATCCCTTACATCGAAAACATGAGGGATAATTTTGAGCCTGTACCATTCTTCTCTCAGCAGATGTCGTTGGATGAGACGGTGGCCTTTGCCGAATTTATTGCCAACGTTGTTGATACCAAAAGTTCGTTTACCTTTAAGCACTCTTTGAAGGTTGGGCAGCTTTCAGAATACCTCGCCAAACAGCTGGGTTATTCCTACACCACTCAGCGTAAACTCTATCTGGCTGGGTTGGTTCATGATATCGGTAAACTGCAAACTCCTAATGACATTCTGCATAAGCCGGATTTACTTACTGAAGAAGAGTATTGCTGTATTAAACGCCATGCAACGGACACTCGATTCGCACTGCAGGAGTTGTTCAGTTCACCTCAGGTTTGTCAGTGGGCATCTAATCATCATGAGAGATTGGATGGTTCGGGTTACCCAATGGGCAAAACGGCGGAAGAGCTGGATCAACCCAGTCGAATTGTTGCTGTGGTGGATGTGTTTCAGGCGCTAACTCAGTCTCGCCCTTATCGTGCAGGTATGACGTTAGAAGAAACACTCGCTATTTTGACGGACCACGTTGATAACTTTAAGTTGGATCGAGAAGTGTTTGAGTGCCTTAATAAACACGCGCAATATTGCTTTGAATTATCGACAGATAAACGAATGTACGCGTTTTAGTGCAAGTGAGTCCTTTTGAGGTGTGATGCCTTCACTCATATTCGATGAGATATGACCAAGCACCAGAAACAGAAAAGCGATAGCCGAGGCTATCGCTTTTTTAATGGGGGCTTATCAGGATCTTTATATCGAGATTAGTATCGTTTTAAGATCTCGATAATCGCTTGCTCAGTTTCCGCTGCGATGATGGCATCAATGTCATCATCATTTTGGAACAACTCTGATAGCGCCATAATCGTATGGATGTGGCTATCTGAGTCCATCGCCGCCAGAGTAATCGAAAGGTAAACGTCACCGTTGTCTTCTGACTCTAAATCAACACCCTTCTTGAATACCGTTACTTGCAGTGATGCTTCGTTAACACCATCTTCAGGGCGAGCATGAGGCATCGCAATCTTTGGTGCTAGAACATAGTACGCGCCAATGTCCTTATGCTTTTGCTTGATAGCTTCAACATAGCTTGCTTCGATTTTGTTGTTCGCTAGCAGTGTTGAACAAGTCACATCAATCGCCGCATCAACCGTTAGGTTTTCGTCAGAGTTGATGATAACGCCTTGGTTACCAATTAAATCAAATAAGCTCATGAAACAATCCACCCTAGGATAAGACCAACAACACCGAAGTCGAAGTCAGCAAACGTTGTCGCTTCAAGACCAAGGCCACCCAGTACTGGAAGCAGTAGCATTGGTAGGAAAGAGATACACAGACCTTGCGTGAACGAACCAAGAATTGCACCGCGTAGACCGCCTGTCGCATTACCGTAAACGCCTGCTGCACCACCTACGAAGAAGTGTGGAACGACGCCAGCTACAATGATTGTCCAGCCAAGCGCGCCTTGAACTGCCATTGCTAGTAGGCCAGCAGCGAAAGAACAAAGGAAACCGATAAGTACCGCGTTTGGTGCTACAGGGAATACCATAGGGCAGTCTAGAGCAGGTTTTGCACCCGGTACGAGTTTGTCAGAGATACCTTTGAATGCAGGAACGATTTCAGCAATCAGCATCTTCACACCTTGCAGTACGATGTAAACACCACCGGCAAACACAAGAGACTGCATGAAGGTGAATACTACCCAGTTCTGACCGTTTGATACTGTTTCAACAAAGTCACCGCCAGCAACTATTGAAGCAAACATAAAGAAGATAGCCATTGTTGTTGCTACAGCAACGGGTGTATCACGCAGGAACATTAAGCTCTTAGGTACGTTGATGTCTTCTGTTGATTTGGAAGTGTCACCAAACTTGCTACCAATGTAACCCGATACTAAGTATGAGAACGTTGAGAAGTGACCCATCGCCAGTTGATCTGTACCCATCACTTTCTCTGTGTATTTTTGAGCAAGTGCAGGCATGATAACCATCAGTGAACCCACAATGATCGAGCCGATTGCAACTAGAGCAGTGCCTTCGATGTTAGCTGTAGACAGGATTACCGCTACCAGCATAGACATGAACATTGTGTGGTGACCCGTTAAGAAAATATATTTTAAAGGAGTAATACGAGCCAATAAAATATTCACAACGAATGCGAAGAACATAATTAGAGCCATTTCATAACCGAATGCTTCTTGTGCTAGTGCAACAATTGCTTCGTTATTTGGAATAACACCACTTACGCCGAATGCTTCAGTAAATACAACTGAGAAGTTATTTAGTGCGCCAACAAGAGCGCCAGCACCAAAACCTAAAATTAGGAAACCCATTACGGTTTTAATTGTGCCTTTTAGAATGGTAGAAACATCTGCTTTTTGTGCAACCAGGCCAATAAAAGCAATTAAACCTACCATGATCGCCGGCTCTTTTAATAAGCCGAGCATGAACTCGAAAAAGTTTTGCATAATTTTGACCTTACATGAAAGTTTTTAGTTGTTCTTCAATAGATGCTTTGTCAAAAATATTTTTAAGGCTGATGATGTTCTCTTTACCAGCGTCTTTTAGTTGGTTTGCAACGTCTGTTGCTGCAACCCAAATATCCGCATTGCTTGATGCTGCAGATGATAGATCTTCGTGATCAACTTCTGCTTCGAAACCGATTTTTTTAGCGACTTCTTTTACTGCCATTTCCATCATTAGAGAAGTACCAAGGCCGTTACCGCAAACTACAAGAATCTTTTTCATAATATTTGTCTCAATTGGATTTTAGGGGTTGAGAAACTTCGTTCTCTTATTGTGTGAGAGCATAGTAATGGAAATATTCAGATTTCAATAAGATCTCCATCACAAAGCTAAAATGAGATTGTGATGGAGATCTCGTTAATTTGTAGTAAAGATCCAGAGTGAGACTTTGATCAAATTTAACTTTTCACTCGAATATGCAACGTATTTTATTGAGAAAGGCGGGCTTAATTAATTTTTATATCAGAATATAAATCTATAGAGGCTTTATTGTAGAAAACAGAGAATTAATCGTATCGACCGTAGTCAGTAAGCATTTTCTTAAGCATGCTATTAACGTCTTTGGTCTTTTTATTTCTTTTAGTCAGTTGGCTAAGAGAGGTTGGTTTTGGCGAGGCAACATTTTCACTGTCGACTTCTTCAGTTTTATCTTTCATTTTCTGTACGGCAGGCAATAACATTCTAATTTCTTCGTTATTGGCATTGGTCAGGACGACAATATTTTCAGATTCAACTTGGGTTATGGTTAATATCCCGTGTTTAACCGATTCAACCTTTTCACCAATCATAATTGATTCAGGCGCAACAGAACGATCGGTGAGTTGACCTGTACGTAATTTCGCCGCACTAATAGCGCGGATATTTCCGGTATTTTCAAACGCGACAATAACAGTATAGGTATTATAATATTCAACTACTGTCACATAGCCGTGTCTATTTGTTTTGAATCTAGCTCCATTGTTCATGTCGTGCGGAGCTTCCATTTTCTTCACGTGTTTCCTCTCTTAGTCTCGATGGCTGTTATATCTAATCAGCTCTATTGGTATTTTATAGATAATTATTTGGTGAGATCACATAAAGTATATACGCATCTAAACTTAAGATGAATCTTGAAGTCTCGGGAAATGAGGCAGAGCACAGAAAAGCAGTAAGAATCACACAGAATTAACCGAGTGATTACGCTCACACACTTAAAGACTTAACATTACAAATTCAACTCCCTACAGATTGTTTACAGTTTTGAAGCACGAAAACGACGATAAACAATACGTTTTGGCTAATCCTTGACCGCGCGATCGTTTGCGTCAAAAAATGTGATGAAAGTCTCATTTAACTGTTTATACTTCTCTTCCGGTTTTAAGCCGGTGCTTAGCCAATACAAGCCGTCACATGGATATGTGAATGACCCCACGGACCGGACCAGCTACGTTCCACTGCTTGTATAAGGTGATTTTTTACATGAACAACTCGTTGTTACATTCGCTAACCCTGTTAGCTCCTTCATCGCGTAGCGTTTTGCTTGCGGTTCTTTGTCCTGTTCCTTTGATGTCATTTGCTTGGCTCATGTTCACTCTTTAAGGATTACTAGGACACATTATGAATATTCTATTTGGTTTTGTCGGTGTTCTTGCACTGATTGCTTGCGCGTACCTGTTATCTGAAAGTCGTTCTTCAATTAACTGGAAAACGGTCTCTCGTGCACTATTACTTCAAATCGGTTTTGCAGCCTTAGTCTTGTATTTCCCATGGGGACAATTGGCGCTAACTAGCCTAAGTAATGGTGTTTCTAGCCTGCTTGGTTTTGCAGACGTTGGTATCGCATTCCTTTTCGGTGACCTTGCTACTGAAGGCTTCATTTTCGCGGTTCGCGTGCTTCCAATCATTATCTTCTTCAGTGCTTTGATTTCTGCGCTTTATTACTTAGGCGTTATGCAAAAAGTGATTCAAATCTTGGGCGGAGCGGTGCAAAAACTGCTGGGTACAAGTAAAGCTGAATCTCTGGTTGCTACAGGTAATATCTTCCTTTCTCAGGGTGAGTCTCCTCTTCTTATTCGTCCCTTTTTAAAGTCTATGACTCGTTCGGAACTGTTTGCTGTAATGGCAGGTGGTATGGCGTCGGTAGCGGGTAGTGTACTTGGTGGTTATGCTGGCCTTGGTGTTGAGCTTAAATACCTTATCGCTGCAAGCTTTATGGCGGCTCCGGGTAGCCTGTTAATGGCGAAGATCATCGTTCCTGAGCGCAGCACACCAAGTGATTACGACCATATCGAACTAGATAAAGCTGACCAAAGCAACGTGATTGATGCATTGGCAAGCGGCGCGATGAACGGTATGAAGGTTGCGGTAGCGGTTGGTACTATGTTGGTTGCCTTCGTGAGTGTGATTGCGATGGTCAACACTGGCCTAGAAAGCCTAGGTGAAACGTTCGGTTTTGCGGGCATTACACTGCAAGCTATCTTCGGTTACCTGTTCTCGCCTCTTGCATGGCTGATCGGTATCCCGAGTGATGAAGTATTGATGGCGGGTTCTTACATCGGTCAGAAGATCGTGATGAACGAGTTTGTTGCTTTCATCGACTTCGTTGAGAACAAAGCGCTACTTTCTGAACACAGCCAAGTAATTGTGACTTTTGCTCTATGTGGCTTTGCTAACATTGGTTCTATCGCGATTCAGTTAGGTTCAATCGGTGTTATGGCACCAGAGCGCCGTGCTGAAGTGGCAAACTTAGGTTTGAAAGCAGTAGCTGCTGGTACGCTAGCAAACTTAATGAGTGCATGTTTAGCGGGTATTTTCATCCTGCTTTAAGCTCGATTCAGTTAAAGCGCCTAAATTGAGTAAAAGCGGATATCTTGCTTACGGAGTTAACGTGAGAAGGGTGTCCGCTTTTTTGTGCCTGTTAATCAGGCGAAATCAGGTTTTGGCCGTCGACTGTGATTTGTCTATCGTGAGTAAAAGCTCACTCGGAAGAGTAATAGAGCCAGTTCCTTTTATCCGATATACTTGAATATCATCAGGTTGCGATTAATAACATTCGGCTTCGATTAAGAAGATCCGGTTCCGACTAAGCATATTCACTTTCGACTCGGAACAATGGCAACCAAGCTAAATTAATCAAGGGTCTCTCCATGAACATTCGCGTTCTCATCGGTCTTATTGTCACCTTCATTGGCTTGTTTGCGATGGTTTACCTAATTGCTGGCGGCGCTCAGTTTCCTATCTACCAGTGGCCAAAAGAGGCTTACCTCGGTTTGGTGTTCAGCGTCGTGTGGGGGGCTGGCGTCGCAGCGTCTGTAGCGTATTTCTTCTCGGCATTGGTGTTTGTCACGGTCGCCGTGGTTTGCTATGCGATCGGTTATAAAATTGGTGGGCTCTTTTCCAGCAAGTCAGAAGCGTAAAGCAAAAGTTTAAACGTACGCTTTTTGTATTTTCTTTGGGGTTAACGTTCGCCTTAACCCTCTCTTAACCCCCAGCTCGTTATCTTGTCTCCATTCTTACAGGAGACAAGAAGATGAAATTGAATCTTCCTTTAAAACATTCCCTTATTTCACTTGCTCTAATCGGATTGATGGGTTGTACGACAACCAGTCAGGCCGACTATGTTTCACTCGCTGAGCAAAGCACTAATCAGACACAACAAAGCTTACTCGCAGAGCTGATTCAACAGGCTTCTAGTGATCAAGCGTCTACTCAACAAGATCTAGACGCTGAGAACCTACAACTTACCGATTTAGTGAATGCACCGGAGCTCGATCTTTATATCGAGCGGGCTCTGCAGAACAGCCCAAGCCTCCAACAAAGCATCACAGCACTCAAAATAGCTTATGCGCAGCAAGGTGTAACGTCTGGCGACCGCTTACCAACCGTCGATGCGAGCTTTTCTGGTCAAGCTGACGAAGGTACTAACGGCTCAAGCACGACTGAAACCTACACCACTGATGTCACGGTTGGTTGGGAGCTCGATCTATGGCAGAAGCTTGCAGACACAAACAACGCCGCTTTGAAAGACATTGCGACGTCTCAGGCTAACCTTCAGGGCGCTCAAGATCTTTTGGTCGCCAGTGTGATGAGAGGTTGGCTTGATATCAGTTTGAAGCAACAGCTTGTTGATATTGAAACGCAGCGTTTGGTGATTCTAGAAAACAATGAAGAACTTGTTTTAGAACGTTATCGAGCAGGGCTAGGTAGCCTTGAAGATCTAGATAATGCAAAAACCAGCAGCGCATCGACTCAAGCAACCTTAGCTGATTACCGTGAGCAGCTTGCACAAAGTCGACGTGAGTTGGTTTTGTTAACAGGGCAATGGAGTGGGGAGTCTGATGAGCTATCGCTTGCTGAGCTCGGTTCATTCCCAACCATCATTAATCCGCTAGAAAACATGCCGACACAAGATCTAGCAGGTCGTCCCGATCTTCAAGCCGCTTTCTTTAATATCGAAGCAGAAACATTGCGTGCTGACGCGGCGTACAAAGCGATGCTGCCATCTATCAGCTTATCTGCCAGCCTAACCGATATGGCGGATTCTCCGAGCGAAGCTCTGCTTACCGGGCCTTTGTGGAGTGCGCTTGGCCAAGTGTCAGCACCACTGTTTCAAGGTGGCAAGCTAAAAGCACAGGCAGAAATTGCTGACCTAACCACAGAAACCAGCTACTGGGCTTACCAAGAGACACTGCTCAATGCGGTGAATGAAGTGGAAAATGCGATGGGGCAAGAGTCCTCATTAACGCTTCAACAGCAACACCTAACGAACGCCTTGGTAAGCGCACAACGCAGCTTCACTAGCTATGAAGAGAAATACCGTCAGGGTTTGGTCGACATTTTTGATCTACTTACTGTTCAGCAGCAAACCTATGACCTTGAAGCGCAGTTAACACAAACCATTTATAACCGTCTCGTAAACCGAATTGATTTAGGCCTAGCTCTGGGCTTGGGAGTATCTTCATGAAACTGAACACCATCACAATTGCAATCACCTTAGTTGCTGGTTCAAGCATTTTTGCTGCCCTTGCTTACAACGGTTCACAAGTGGCTCCTACTCCTCAAAAGACGAATGAACTAACGGTTTCAGAGCCTAAAGCTACGCCTATTCAAACCAAGTCTATTGATACGACGACTTTGCCTGCTTCACAACAACAGCAAGTCTCTGTGGTACTTGCCACTCTCGGTGACTACCAAGCAGAAGTGGTGGGTTACGGAGAAGCGAAGTCGCGTTACGAGCTGATGTTTTCGACGGAAGTTGGTGGTCGAGTAGAGACAATCAGCTCGCAGTTTGAAACAGGGCAAGTGATTGGCCAAGGTGAAGTGATCGCTAATATCGATTCGACCAGTTACCAACAAGCGGTAACCCAAGCGAAGGCGAATGTTGCTCAAGCTCAACTGGATTTGTTGGAAGAGCAGAGACAAGGCGAACAAGCTAAGTCTGAATGGCAACGCTCTGGTTTGTCTGGCGAGCCGGATTCACCTTTAGTATTACGCGAACCACAACTGGCACAAGTAACAGCAGCCTTGGAGAACGCCAAGCTTGAATTGGTGAAGGCTGAGCAAGACCTCGAAAAAACAACCTTGGTTGCCCCTTTTGATTCGTTGGTCGTGAGCCGTGATGTTCAACCGGGAAGCTACGCACAAACGGGCGCTCAGATAGCCACGTTATACAGCGTTGATGAGGTTGAGGTCTCTGTTCCCCTTTCTGAAAGCCAATGGTTGAGTTTGCCAAGCAGCGATAACACGCAATTGAAAGAGCAGCCGTGGCCAGTGACGCTATCGAGTTCTGATGGTCAATTCCAATGGCAAGGTTATGTGGAGCGTGTTGAGCAGCATTTACAACAAGACACGCGTCAGCGCTCATTGATCGTGAAAGTCGATAATCCTTTGGAGCAAGAGAAGGATCTTTATCCAGGAACGTTCGTACAAGCGACGATCTCGGGTAAGCAGTTAACCCAATTGTGGGAACTTCCGGCTTCTGCACTTTCGCAACAAGGCGACCTGTGGTTTGTGGATGATAGCGGTCAACTTTCGAAATCAAAGGCGAATGTTGAATTTGAAAAGGGTGGTTTGATTTACATCGATCCTACCAAATTGAACTTGGAAATTGGTGACGGTGTTCAAGTGGTTAAGCGTCCGTTAAGTAGCTTTAAAGCGGGCATGGTCGTTCTGGCTAAGGCGGAGGGTTAGTCATGTCTCATGAGTTGAAACCGAATAACCAAGCGGACAGTAACAAGAAGCCAACTAAACCACACACTGGCGCAATCGCATGGTTCGCGAATAACTCTGTAGCAGCGAATTTGTTGTTAGTGGGCGTGATCATCATAGGCCTGTTATCACTGAACTCATTGCGTAAAGAAGCATTTCCAAGCCTTGAACCCGATGTGGTGACAGTGTCTGTAACCTATGACAGTGGTGACCCTATTCAGGCGGAAGAAGGCCTAGCGATTAAGATTGAAGATGCGTTAGAAACCGTCCCAGGCATTAAGCGTATTACGTCAACTTCTGATGCGAATGGTAGCCATGTTTCGATTGAAAAAACGAGCACCTATGATCTTGATACCCTGTTAACTGACGTTAAAACTAAGGTTGATGCGATCAATAACCTGCCTTCTGGCGCTGATAATCCTGTGATTGATAAAGCTCGCATGCAAGATCATGCCTTATGGGTACAGATCTATGGTGACGCAGACCGAGCAACGCTGCAGAGTTTAGCTGAGCAACTGAAATCAGATCTACTGAGCCAGTCATCAATTCGTGATTTGGAAATCAAAGCTAAAGCCGATCCTATGATCTCGGTTGAGGTTGATGAGAATAAGCTGCAAGCGTACGGATTAACACTGACTGACGTTTCTGAAGCGATCAATGCGGAATCTTCTGCGGCTATCTCGACTAGCCTTCGCAATGGCGAAAAAACGGTTCGTTTGAAGGTTTCTGAACTGGCGTATGAGATCCAAGATTTCAACGCGATTCCGGTGATGACGACGGCTGATGGTACTCAAATCACACTGGGTGACATTGCCGACGTTGAAGACATGTTTGCCGATGATACCTTCATGCTTTCTCGTTATAACCAACAGAATGCGATGGCAATTCAAATCGTGATGGATGAGTACGGAGACGTCGTCAGTATTGTTGAACAAGCAGAGAAAGTGGTAGAGCGTTGGGAAAACAGCAACATGCTGCCTAGCGATGTCGAAATCGAAACTTGGTACGACAAAAGTACCATGATCAAAGACCGCTTAAGCCTATTGATGAAGAACGCGCTCACCGGTATTGCTTTGGTGTTCATCGTGTTAGCGATATTCCTAAACGTGCGTGTCGCTTTCTGGGTAGCCGTTGGCTTACCGTTTGTCTTTTTTGGCACCATGTTCTTCATGACAGATACCTTCATGGGGTTAACCATCAATGAAATGACCACCTTTGGTTTCATTATGGCGCTCGGGATAGTAGTCGATGATGCGGTGGTGGTTGGGGAAAGTATCTACTCCACACGTAAGGAAGAAGGGGACTCAATAGGCAGCACTATTCGAGGCACCATGAAGGTGGCATCACCGACTATATTTGGTGTGTTAACGACAGTCGTTGCCTTTTTAGCGTTAGCGAATGTTGACGGTAAAATGGGGCAAATTTACGCTCAATTCGGCACGGTCGTGACTATCTGTTTGTTACTGTCTTTGGTTGAGTCTAAGTTCATTCTGCCATCGCACCTTGCACACATTAATACCAAGCGCAGTGAGAAGAAGGGATTGTGGGCTCGCGTTCAACATGCTGCCGATACTGGGCTAGGTTGGTTTAATAAGCGTATCTACTGCCCCGTAATTGAATGGGCGCTGAAACTGCGTTATGCGGTAGTGATGGTTTTCTTGTCACTGCTTATTTTGGTTGCTGGGTTGCCAATGACGGGTGCGGTTCGTGTAGCGTTCTTCCCTGATATGCCGGGCGATACGGTGACTGCTGATATGTCGATGCAAAACGACGCGAGCTTTGGTCAAACACAACAAAACTTGTTGGTGCTTGAAGCGGCGGCAACCCAAACGGATGAAACACTGAGAGCACAATACGGTGCTCAAGATGAAGCATCTGAGCTGTTGAGTCTTCAAGTTATCGCCGATGCCGATGATTCTGGCCAAGTGAAAATTGAGTTGGACAGCGACAGTGTCTACACATCGAATGAGTTTTCAGATGCTTGGCAAGAGACAGTGGGCCAGATGGAAGGGGTTAAGAAGCTCAAAGTCTTGTCTAAAATGGAGATGGTCGACAACTTCAAAGTAGAATTGAAAGCGTGGAATGAAGAATCAGTGACTGCGGCGGGTAATGAGTTCTTAACCAAGCTGCAAGCGATTGAAGGTGTGAGTGGTATTGACCATAACTTGGATCTTGGTGAGCCTCAGTATCGTTTTGAATTAACACAGCAAGGCCGTGCGTTAGGTTTCGATACGGCAAGCCTTTCACAACAAGTATTACAGGCGTTTGGTGGTGATATTGTTCAGCAATTCCAGCGTGGTAAGGATGAGGTAAAAGTTCGAGTTCGTTACCCAGAATCGGATCGCCAAACCATTGCGGATATCAAGCAAGCGAGCGTGAGAACCAACGACGGCACCGTGGTGCCTTTGAGCACAGTCGCTGAAGTATATTCTGATTACCAAGTATCAGAGATCACACGCATTGATAGCCAACGAGCGGTGTACATCAGTGCAGTATTAGATAAAGACGTGGTTGCACCTGCAGAGCTTGTTCATCAGCTGCAAGATACATTAGTACCTGATCTAGAGGCGCAATATCCGGGGTTAACGGTCGACTTTGCTGGCGAAACGGAAGAACAAGAAGAGACGGCTAGTTCAATGATGAGTATGTTCATACTTGCCATGATAGCGATTTATACGCTGCTTGCTATCCCGCTGAAGTCTTACATTCAACCAGTGATCATCATGACAGCGATTCCATTTGGTATCGTTGGGGCAATCCTAGGACACTGGTGGAATGACTTAACAATCAGTATCCTATCGTTAAACGGTATTCTCGCGTTGAGCGGTGTGGTGGTGAACGACAGCTTGTTGTTGGTTTCTCGTTTCAACGAGCTAATCAAAGAGCAGGGCAAGTCGGTTCACGATGCGATTGTTGAAGCGTGTTCTGGTCGACTGAGAGCCGTATTACTTACATCGGTTACGACGTTCGCAGGTTTGACGCCACTATTGAGTGAAACGTCTTTGCAGGCTCAGTTCCTGATCCCTGCGGCAGCGGCGCTAGGCTACGGTATTTTGTTTGCGACGTTTATTACGCTGATCCTGACACCTGCATTGTTAATGATTCAGTGTGAGATTAAGTCTCTGATTCTTAAAGTCACAAATCGAGTCAAAGGCATTGAACAAACAGCTTAACAATGGCTAAGCTAATGATATCTAGGCTGATGATTGCCGAGCGAGGCTCAGCAACTTCGGTCTAGGTTCATTACCGAACAAGATATTAAAGATCACTACAAAGCTACACTACAACTAACAATAGAGGTCGTCACGATGGCAGAATCCGTCACTAATAAATTCACAGATAAGCTTCAATTGCTTTTGGTTGAAGACGACCTCGATTTAGCTACGGCTGTTATTGATTACCTCGATTTAGAAGATATCCAGTGTGATCATGCAGCGAATGGTTTAGCTGGACTCAATCTTATCGAAACAAACCGATATGACGCAGTCATTCTCGATCTCAATTTGCCTAAAATGAACGGCTTGCAGGTGTGTGAGAACCTCAGAGCGCAGGGTATTGATACACCCGTTTTGATGTTGACGGCGCGTGATACGCTCGATGATAAGCTGACTGGCTTTTCAAAAGGGGCCGATGATTACCTGGTGAAACCTTTTGCAATGGAAGAGTTGATTGTTCGAGTGCAAGTGCTGGCGAAGCGACGCAGTGGTCAGGTTCGTCGCTTGTCGGTAAGCGATTTGGAAATTGACCTAAAACAGCATCAAGCCTATCGCGATAACTCTCCTTTAAAGCTTTCGCCTACCGCACTCAAAATACTGGAAATCTTGATGCGCTCTAGCCCTAACCCTGTTTCTCGCGAGACCATCATGCAGGGCGTGTGGGGCGACGATCAACCAGACAGTAACAGCTTGAAAGTGCATATCTTCAATCTGCGTAAACAAGTGGATGCGGAACAAGACAATAAGCTGCTGCATACCATTGCGGGGAAAGGGTTTGCGATTAAGGAGTTACGACAAGCATGAAGATCAGACCAAGCCTAAGGATCTACGTTTTATTGGCGATTCTGGTTACAGGTGTCACGACGATTCTGGTTCTTTCTGCCTTGAGCGTAAACTACTTTGTCTCTGGGATGGATATCGCTATGCGTGGCTCTATGATTGCCCAAGCGCAACAAGATGCGGTGAAGGCAGGCAAGCCTATGACCAATCAAGAATTTACGGTGGCGACCCAATGGAGCGACTTGCCACAAAGCATTCAGAACAACCTCAACCAGAACGAACTGCAATTCAACCGCATGACCAAAATAATCATTGGTAAATCTATATTCTCACCTCCCGAGAAAGGCTATTTCGCCATGAAGGTGATGAAAGGTAATGAGGTTCGTTATGTTTCTGCGGTGTTTGCTCAAAAACATGACCCTTTCATTAATGATGAAGGGCTTCCGCACTTTATCACGATTCTTTTGACCGCACTGGGTGCGATTGTATTGTTTTTCGTTATTTTGGTTTTGGTGTTACGTAAGGTGGCATCGCCTGTTGAGCAGCTAAAGAACTGGGCCAAATCGCTAGATAAAGATAACCTCAATGAACCGACACCTGATTTCCACTTCAGTGAACTGAACACCTTGGCTAACATCATTCGTGATAGTTTGAGTTCGGTTCAAAACAGCTTAGAACGAGAGCAGAAATTTTTGGGTTACGCGAGCCACGAATTACGTACTCCTATTGCGGTCACAAGAACAAATAGTGAACTGCTAGAGAAGCTGATTCAAAAGGGTAAGAGCCCAGAAAAGCAGCTTGAAGTGATAGACCGAATCAAGCGCGCGGGTTTCACCATGACAGACCTGACAGAAACCTTGTTGTGGCTTACCCGACAACAAGACAAAGATCTGCCTCTGGAAAACGTACATCTCGGCGAACTGTTGCAACAAATAAACCACGATTTAAGCTATCTATTGAATGGCAAAGCCGTGGCTGTGAACCTTGAAAGCGACGATACACAATGCCAGTTGCCAGTCGGACTCACTCGTATCGTGCTGACCAATTTGATTCGCAATGCTTTCCAACACACAGGAAGCGGTACCGTGGGTATCGTTCAGGTAGGCTCGAAAGTCACCATTGTTAATCACAACACTGACGGCACGATAGAAGACAATCATTTGGGCTTTGGTCTAGGGTTAGAGCTTACCGAAAAGCTGCTCGCGCAATATCAATGGCAATATCATAACCAAGAGTTGGCTGGTGGTCGTGAAGTGTGGGTGGATTTCTCGTAATGCACTGGCTCGATCGTTGGAAGGTGTATCGCTATCATCGAAAACAGACTAACCGCTCGAATGGCGACAAGGCTAAAGCTTTAGGTTGGACTAGCGAAGAGAGCCAGTTGTGTCGCTTTGAAGTGATCGCTCGTGCGGCGGACTTCGAAAAGAAGAGTGTTTTAGATTTGGGTTGCGGCTATGGCGAGCTGTTTGAGCTGCTCGACAGCATCTATCGCATTCAATCTTATACCGGCGTTGACCAACACGCAGGCTTTCTTAAGAAGGCGAAGAAAAACTACACAGAAGATCGTTGTCAGTTTTTGTCGGGTGATATGAGCAAAATGAACCTTGAGGCGCACGATATTGTCATCGCGAGTGGTTCACTGAACTATATCTCTCGTGATTCTGATTATCTGACAAACATGATTACTCGTATGTATGAATTGGCGAATCAGACGGTGATTTTTAATCTTCTCAATTCAAGCCAATATCCTTCACGTAATACCTTGATGAGTTACCACCCTCAGGGCGTGTATCGCTTCTGTAAAGCGCTTTGTGAGGATGTTTCTTTAATAGAAGGTTACGCAGAAGGGGATTTTACGATAGTGATGAACAAAGTCTGCCTCTGAACTCAAACTCAAACCTAAGCCAGAACGAAGTGATGGTGTGGAAAGAATTAAAAAAGCCGCAGGCCTCGAAAGGTGTGCGGCTTTTTGGATTCTAAGACTAACCTAAGCATCTAAGACCAGCCTAGGTATGTTGCTAGTTCTTCTGCGGCTGGTTTTTAATGAGTCCGTAAGGGATGTTAGTAAACACCTTAGGGTTGCCTTCATAAGTCGGCGCTTCATTCACTTGCTGCCAATCGAGTAGCATGATTGCTAGCACGTTGCGGTGTTCACCGTACTCAAGGTCAAAATCACCGGTGATAGAAGGGATCATGCCTTGTTTCTCATCGATTGAAGCTTGAATCGCGAGCCGAGTTTTCTCTACAACTGGGTCATCTTCTAAACCTGCTAATAAGAAGGTTAATCCAACCTCCGCAATCACATCTTCTTTCGCACGCAGCAGAATCGTATCGATGTTTTCTCTGAAGTAATCGTAGATCCATTGATGATCTTGTTCGCTGACTTGATGTTGGTAATATTCTGAGTCACCAAAGATGACGTGTGTCATACCATAGATCTTATTACCGTATTGCTGGCTTGAAAGCTTCCTGTCTTTATCGTTTGGGTATGCTTTTTTGAAGGTATCGACGAACTCATCAACGACATCTTGCTCACCCAGTTGGCGCAACCAGTAAACCTGATTCGCTAACTGAGCGGCCCACGCTTTCACCATGTCTTCATTGGTCACGTATCGTGAGAAGTCATAGCGACGAATGATTTCGCGCAGCTTAGCATCGTTCTTGTGTTCTAAACCGTATTCATTAGCACGAGCCATCGAGCCTAGAAGGTCAACACCAAGGTAAAGGTATTCAGGCATGTGCTTGGTGATGTTGTAGCGTCGAACACTGCGCTCATCGTTATCACCAATATAAGATGCAACTCGCTTCTCTGAGTAGAGTACGATTTGCTCCATCGTTTGAACGTCATTCGACAGGGTACTGAGCTTGCTTGCCACTCGTGCCATGTCGCTCCACACCGCAGCCGAATACTTATCGTCTAATGTTTGGCGATACATGCGCAGCCCGTAGTGACCTTCTTTGAATGCAGGCAGAGTGTAAAGTTGGCTTTCGTAGGTGGTGCGAATGAGGTCAGCAGATTGCTTGAAAGATTGTTCTTGAGAATTGAGCGAATCTGCTTGGGATTGAACGCTCGCTGCGGTTGGCGCTTGAACGTTTTCTTGTGCGTGAACGGCAACGGCAACCGAGGCTGATAGCAATGTACACAGTGTGATAGTTTTTAACTTCATGTCGTGAGGTACCAAGCTGATTATTAGTCTATGTAAAATAACATTGATGAATCCTTTAATGTAAGCGTTGAGTCAATACAATGTAAGCTTTATAAGGTTCACTAACCCTTTTTGATTAAAC
The DNA here is from genome assembly GCF_015163615.1 of Vibrio sp. OPT18. Classification (NCBI taxonomy): domain Bacteria; kingdom Pseudomonadati; phylum Pseudomonadota; class Gammaproteobacteria; order Vibrionales; family Vibrionaceae; genus Vibrio; species Vibrio sp. OPT18. The sequence continues at coordinate 203,737 of NZ_JADDYK010000081.1, read as the reverse complement.
CATTCGTTTAGTAAAGAAGTTTGAAGTGATGGATCACTCAATATTTGATAGATAGTCGACGTTAGTATGGATTTTTAATGACTTAGCGGCATACTGGGGCAATAAGCCAGAAATGAGCCGTTATAAGGCAGTATATAGAACAATAGTGTTAGAGGTTCGTAAATGCCAAGTGGTTCTAGCAAGCAGTGGTCTGCCAGAGTAGTATCTTTTCTTTTTTTCCTTGCGATAGTAAGCGCAATTGAGTTCTTTCATGCTAAGCAATTAACTTTTCTTAAAAACGAATCGTATTCAGAGGCAAAAAAGCAACTATCCATTATTCGTTCTCGGATTGAAGCCGCGATCGTGTCAGATATGTATATCCTCAATAATTTCTCGACCTTAGTGACCATCAACCCCGATGGTGAGGTGAAAAATTGGGACAAGATTGCTGAGAATATCATTCAAGATGGCTTCCATATTCGACTTATCGGACTCGCCAAAGACGACATTCTAAATTTTGTTTACCCGCTGGAAGGCAATGAGCAGATTCTCGGTATTAATTATCGTGATCACCCAAACCAATGGGAGTCGGTTGAGATAGCCCGTAATCTTGGCAACACTTTTATTGCTGGTCCCTTTGAGCTTTTTCAAGGTGGACAAGCCCTCATTACGCGCACTCC
>NZ_JADDYK010000081.1:171898-203027 GCF_015163615.1 Vibrio sp. OPT18 | reverse complement strand
ATCTTCCGAGATCCGCCTTTTAATCAAGATTATTGGGGTGTCTCCAGTGCTGTTATCGGTTTAGATGAGCTGTTTGAAGATGTTGGAATCGGCAAGATCGAGAACAAGTATGAACTCGCTATTCGTGGTGCAAACAGTTCAGGTAAAGATGGCGCTGTCTTTTATGGTACTCAGGATGTGTTCGATAATGCGTTTGCCACTGAACAGGTGAGTTTTCCATACGGTGGTTGGTACCTTGCTCTTTCTGGCAACGAACACGTATTAATGGATGAGCCTTGGTATCGCATCCAAGCGGTAAGGCTGGTGGGCTACTCTATAATATTAGTGCTAGCGTTTGCCTTCTTTACTATTTATCGCTTGTACCGGATTGCAGATAGCCGCTCTATGCATGATGAGCTAACGATGTTACCGAATCGTCGATACTTCATGTATAGCCTCAAGCAGGCCTTCAAAACCACTCAAAAACAGAGAGCGAGAACCTTTGCCGTTGTAAATATCGACCTCGATGGCTTTAAAGCAATCAACGATACTTATGGTCACGCGGCAGGCGATCAGGTATTGATCGAGTGTGCTAACCGCATAAGAAGTGAGCTGCGTGTTTCAGATATCGTCGCAAGGATAGGCGGTGATGAGTTCTTGGTCTTGTTGCCACGCATCATCGATGATCAACACGTATCGTCGATCGTGACTAAACTACGAAAGGCGATATGCTCGGCACCAGTTGTGTACGAGGCGCACTCTATTTATCTCAGAATCAGTGTGGGTTGGGTTATTCACAATAACAACTACAATGATGTCGATGCGCTCTTAAAAGCCGCTGATGAAAAAATGTACGAACAGAAGCGACAAGTTATCTAGGTTGAATTTGAGCTGCGATTAGAATTTAGTTGCTGAATGTGGGGAAAAGCCTCAGAATACCGCGCTTTGCTCCGTATCAATGTATTTGATGAGCAAAAGCTGAAGCAACGCACTTTTAACGTGTTGCTCATACTAAATGTTATTCAACTGAGAAAATAATCTATGAGTTTTACCTCCCTTGGCCTTTCTGAACCGATCCTTAAAGCTATTGAAGCACAAGGTTACGATAAGCCATCACCAATACAAGAGAAAGCCGTGCCAGCTGTCCTAACGGGCAAAGATGTTATGGCCGCTGCTCAAACAGGTACAGGTAAAACTGCAGGCTTCACGCTACCTATTCTTGAAATGTTATCGAAAGGTACTCGCGTACGTCAGAACCAAGTTCGTGCGCTCGTGCTAACGCCAACTCGTGAGCTTGCTGCGCAAGTGAATGGCAGCGTAGTGAAGTACGGTATTAACTTACCGCTGACTTCGACGGTAGTGTTTGGTGGTGTGAAGATTAACCCTCAGATGCAAAAACTGCGTAAAGGTAGTGACGTGTTGGTGGCAACACCTGGTCGTCTACTTGACCTATACAACCAAAATGCAGTGCGTTTTGACCAACTAGAAATCCTAGTGTTAGATGAAGCGGACCGCATGCTAGACATGGGTTTCATCCGCGATATCCGTAAAATCTTGGCTTTCTTGCCTAAGAAGCGTCAGAACCTACTGTTCTCAGCGACGTTCTCTGATGATATCCGCAGCTTAGCGAAAGGCTTGGTGAACAATCCTGTTGAGATTTCAGTAAGCCCTGCAAACTCAACGGCAAAAACGGTTGAGCAAAGCATCTACCCAGTAGACAAAAAGAAAAAGAGCGCAATGCTAGCGAAGCTAATCAAAGATAACGATTGGCGACAAGTGTTGGTGTTCAGCAAGACGAAACACGGTGCGAACAAGCTTGCTCGCTTCCTTGAAGAGCAAGACATCACTGCTGCACCTATCCATGGTAATAAGAGCCAAGGTGCACGTACTAAAGCCTTAGAGAACTTCAAAACAGGTAAGGTACGAGTACTTGTTGCAACTGATATTGCTGCTCGTGGTATCGATATCCCACAACTGCCTCAAGTAGTTAACTTCGATCTTCCTCATGTATCAGAAGACTATGTACACCGTATCGGTCGTACTGGCCGTGCTGGTGAAGTAGGTAAAGCGATTTCATTGGTTTGTGCTGATGAAGTGGGTGAGCTGTTCGGTATTGAACGCCTTATTCAACAAGTGCTAGAGCGTCGTGAACTGGAAGGTTTCTCTCCAGTAAATAAGTTACCTGAGTCTCGCTTGGATTCACGTCCAATCAAGCCTAAGAAACCTAAGAAAGCAAAACAGCCACGTGAACATGCCGATGGTCAACGCTCTGGTGATAACGCTCGCGGGCACAAGCCAGCAGGTAAGAACAAGCGTCATGTAGCTGGTAATGGTTCGGCGCCAAAGCGTAAGCCAACATCAGGAAAGAAACCGGCTGAAAACAATTCAGCTGCGACAGCTGAAGATAAATCAGTAAGAAACAACGGCAGCAACTTTAAACGCGGTAGTGCGGGCAATAAACCTGCTGCAAATAATGCGGGTGCTCAGAACACTCTGAGCAAACCAAGCGGTGCGGGTAAATCTAACGGTACTGGTAAGCCAAACAACGCGGGTAAACCTGCAGGCAAGCCTAAGAAGTCTGGTTACGGCGGTAGCTACGGCCCAAGCAAGTCGTCAAATAAGCCGACAGGCAACAAGCCTTCACCGTCGAGAAGCCTCTCTAAGCCAGCTCCTCAGAAGTAATCTTTTCTGAGATATTGAAAGATCAACGAACAGGAGTCGCTTTATAAAAAGGCGTCTCGTGGGTTAAGTTCTTTCTGTCATAGAAATCGAATAAGCGCGAATATTGAATCTCAATGTTCGCGTTTTTTATGGGCGCTGTTTGGGGTGTTGTTGATGTTGAGTAACCCTAGGGAGAGGTTTATTGCTGTTTAAAGTGATTGAATCTAAGGGAAATATGGCATTTTTGGGAAGGGTAATGAATCTTTAATGGTTCATTAATAACAACATAATCACTAGCGTTTTTGTTGAATTTTGCAATTTGCAATTCCAGTTTGCAAAACAAACAAGGATATACGACCAATACGTGTCCAGATGCGTAGTAAATACGTGTTTTAAAAGTTGGCACGTATGCTGCATTAGTAATGGTGACCCTTCTTAAGCCGAGGGTCACCTAGCCAACTGACGTTGTTAGTGAACCTTTTTTGTTCACACAAAATATATGACCAATCACCCTTATTGTGATTGGTTTTTTTTTGCCTGAATTTTAGGTTCTATTTTTTGTTATTACTTTTTTACTCACCACACTTAGAGTAACAGCTTGGTTGGCGTGGGCATTCTCCACCTCTGGAGCAGATAAGCCTCGCTTCTGTCTCAATCCCACGTTCAATCCAATTTATATTTAGAATCTTGGCTATTGTCGTGAGATCTTTCTTGATGTTACGCGGAATTGCCACAGAGCCACCATTGTTAACGCATGACGCTTTAAGCTGCTCTGCTATGTCTCTTGAATTACCGCCTTGAGCATCAATCGCAGGGTTGAGATCTATACCAGCACACAACACACGATTGTTACCCGCAGGATCCGTCATATTGATGGATTCACAGCAGTAGATCCTTGGCTCATCACCCACATTCAAAATGGTGATTTGAGCCGAGCTTCCCGCTCGAGGTTCTGATAATCGACGGAACACAGCCCAATGTTGACATGGGTCAGCGACCGTTCTCATATTTCCCCAAGGTAGTGGAATCCCGTTCCCGCGATATACCGCCTTGAGTTTCCCCGGCCCATAAGCATCAAAGTAGTGCCAGTGAGGGTAGGGCGATACTACAGTCATTCGACGCATCGCAACAGAGGGGGAAACCCCTGCTCTTTTGTGAACGTCGATTTCGTAACCAGTGCGGTCGAGTAGCTGTCTAAACGGGACTTTCGGGCACAGAAGTGCGCCAGCAAAGAAGCTGGATTCAAAGTCTCGCCATGCTTGAAGAATGTCTTGGGAGTTGAGCTGTGAAGAGCCTGATATCTGGTTGTCATCCCATGTGTTGTTGTTACCGACCGACAACACACTCTTTAGGCCTTCTTTGCTGTGCAGAATGCAATGACCGATATAAACCGAAAGGTCGTATTTCAGACGAGTTGGATACTCTTTGAGAATCTCGTTTAAGAAGATAGTACCCGGAGGCTCAAAGAAGGAGGTCACCAACTGCTTAGCGTTAATTCCGAGTTCATCGACTACGTCTTGCGGCGTGCGCGTCACCCAGCGGATGTTGATTCCTAGGCTTCTAGCGATGTCTATCAGGTCTTCTACGCTGAGGTTAAGACGTTTTAAGCCAACTTCCTCCGCAGCGCGCTCAAGGTCAGGGAAGTGGTTCTGATTGCTCTCTTGGTGTGCTCGAATCAAGAGGTGCGCAAACTGGCGGCCTGAAATGCCCGTTTGTGACAGCATCTCAGGAATCGCAATTTGCAGGATGTCGTTTGAGAATAGGAAGCTCGGCTCGAGCGCCATGCCACTTATCCCACCACGATTCCCCTTATCAGGAGCAATGGCTTGTTGTTCAGATTCGTCGTCGAGGAACCACGTCGGATTCTTCTGAAAGACCTGTGCAATCACTTCCAGCATATCGATGCTTGGAACCCGCTTTCCACGTTCAATCATTGAAAGGTAAGAAACGGAAGGGGCACATTCTGGGTCGATTCTAATACAACGCGCAGACAGGTCTTCCATCGTTAAATGGTTACGTTTTCTTAGGTTACGTATCTTCGTACCTAGGAAATGTGACTGACGAACTAAACTTTTTGACAAGGCCATATTTGTAAAATTCACATTGTAAAATTTTTGTTGTGAAATTGTATGTAAAAAAGCGCTAATCTACAAACTAAGCAATTCACAAAATGACAAATAAATTAAACGTTAGTTTGGAATAATTGCTCTAGGACACATTTTTGCTGTAGAAATCGGTGGTTATCACCGGACTGGTCAAGAGGGAAAGACTATGAATATGCTTACATTCGATAAAACAGAAATCCAAAAACAATCAAAGCCATTTATCGCTGAAGCTGTCTTTGCCGTGGAGACAATCAGTGCCAATCAGCAAACTGAAAAGCAAGTGAAAGCAAAGCAGCTGCTTGATCGACTATTCCCACTAGAGAATGGCTCGCATCAAGACGTAACCAGCTACGTAGTCGATTACCGTCATATTATGGCTTACTTTAAAGATGGTCAGCACAGCGGTTTGAAGCACCCTAAGCAGTTTGTAGCTTATATGGGTGAGAAGAACGACCCAGACTCTATCTTGTTCCGAGATGGCAGTGGCAGTCACCTAGAGGTGATGTTTGGTTGCCATAAAGGGACAGGTTGTATTGAGCTAGTAGAAATTGATGATATTCAGCTGGAATCATGCACCACGTTTGGCCAATCGCCAATGGAAGCAACAACCACAATGCGTGAAGAGACCATTGCAGCGATGCGCCACTGGATCAGTTTGATTCAAGGTGACGCAAAGGGTAAACCAAAGGCATGCAGTGAAGATAAAGAGTTCAGAGCAAAGAGTGGTGAAGACTACTGTCTGAATTACTGCTTCCAGATCTAACGGTGAACCCTAGGTAGCTAAATCAATTTACACAGCTAAAGAAAAAGCCCCGAAGATAATGTCTTTGGGGCTTTCTAGTTTCAATACGAGCCGGCTAATATGTCGATAAGAGCATTGTTGGTGTGTCTTACAAAGGCATAACTCGATTTCGGCCAAGTGATTTCGCTTCGTAAAGTAGTTTATCAGCACGTTCGATCAGCGATTGAGCTGATTCGCCGGGTTCAAGTTCAGCGACACCAAACGATGCCGTGATACTGCCGACTTGTTCACCACTGCGGCGATCTTTAATCGACAGCTTTTCTAAAGAGCGACGATTGGTATCCGCGAGTTGACGAGCAATACGCAAAGACTTGTTAGGCACAATCAGTGCGAACTCTTCACCACCAAATCGATAAGCAGAAATACCTTCACGGCAACTTAACTTCAGCTTACGAGCGATCCCTTTAAGAACCATATCACCAAACAAGTGGCCATAGGTGTCGTTGAAATTTTTAAAGTGGTCGATATCGAGAAGAATCAAACACAAAGACTGTTGTGCTTCACACAAGGTTTCTATGTCACGGTCGAAAGAGCGACGGTTATAGAGTGTGGTTGTACTATCGAAGAGCGCATCTTTCTGCACTTCTACCAATTGAGTTTTCAGCTTGGTGATCTCTGAGGTTGCAGAGTTCAACTGAGAGTTTAAAAACTGAGTAGAGTGACGAATATGACGAGATTCAGACACCAACTGTCGAACCAACGACATGACTTCATCAATAGATAAGCTTTCATTATCAACTCGAGCCAAGTCCTCGAAGCTTTTATCGATCATGTCAGAAAAAGCGGAAGTGTCGGTCAGGGTGTCATTCATTGAATTGGAAACTTCAGAAACTAACAGTTCCAAATTAGCGCGAAGGTCATTGATATTGGTTTCGGATTTGCTGGCAACATAATTGTTGTATAGCTGCTCACCCACGGCAGGAGGACAAATACCGTAGTGTTCTAAAACACCATCCATGTCTTGAGTCAGCTGGGGAATAGCGTTATCGACATAGGTGTACCAAAGTGCGTAATTTGCAGGTGTCGTTGACACCCTGTTCTTCATCATAAGAGGCACCGCTTTTTTTAGATTTGCGGTGGATTTCTGAAATTCGTCTTTGTTCATTATTTTTACTGCAGATACCAAAACAACTAAGCCACTTGCGAACAAGGTTAGCGGATTTCGAAGGTCTTTGCTTTAAAAATTATATGATTAATGGATGAGGATTGGATAAATAACTCATTTTTATTATGAATGTCGATTGCGTATTCATAAGTTTAATCTAATGGATTGTTCTTTAACCATATTTGGGCTTATCAAACTTTTGACATAGAGTGAGTTCGTATCAAAACATTAGTGAGAAATGAGTGTTGTTGTCTAGGGAAGTGCATACAAAAAGTGAAGTGGATTGATCGTCGAGCTTTAACTAAGAGTGGTTAGATTGAGGACGCTTTGCAGGTGATTTTCAGTTGTTCAGAGTTAAAGGGGGAAGCTTGTATCGAAAGGGGAAATGTTTATGAGCAGGCATAAAAAAGCGCCGATAAAAATCAGCGCTTTAAAATTCTTTTTTAGCTAAGAGCTAATTATTGAGCAACAACGTTTGCTGCTTGTAGGCCTTTTTGACCGTTTTCAACTTCGAAAGAAACCTTTTGGCCTTCTTTCAGAGTTTTGAAGCCTTCAGAAACGATTGCACGGAAGTGTACGAATACGTCAGCGCCGCCGTTGTCTTGAGAAATGAAACCGAAACCTTTCTCTTCGTTAAACCATTTTACAGTGCCAGTATTTGTGTTAGACATAATTTGTCCCTTATTCATAAATTTTCTAAGTTGTTGATTGCATTTAATGCAATGCGCTGATAATTGAATTATTTAATATTGCTAAGAAATAAGGAAAAACTACTTACAAAAACGGGTAACGATTTTACATGTCAATTTTTTACTATTCATCTAACTTAAATAACTCCGGCTAACAGAGCGAGAGCATGTTAACACAGTCTTTTGAGATGTACACGCATTGCTTAAGAAATTTGTGCTTTTTTTGTCATACCGTGCGAATGTACAAGATTTACACTGATTTAGTGATAGTTTTGTCGCTTCGTCCAACACAACAAAAGGAAGCATCTCAGCTTCCTTTTGATCATTAGTATAGACGATATTAACGCTTGAAGTTGATATCTTCAGTTTGATCTAAATTTATTTTTGTTTTCGCTGGTTGAGTCTCTGCAATCACCTTACCGTGGCGTATTGAGTACTGCACTGGTACTTGGCGGCGCACTGCATCAAAGCCATTGTCAGCAGGAAGAATCAGCAAGCTACCTGGCTTACCTTCTTCGATGCCGAAGTTGTCTTGTATGTTCAATGTGCGAGCAGAGTTCTTGCTGATCAAATCAAGTGAGTTGTTGATTTGGTCGTAGCCCATCACCTGTGTCACATGCAGTCCCATGTGCAGAACTTGAAGCATGTTCGCTGTGCCCAGTGGGTACCATGGGTCAAACACATCATCGTGGCCAAAACAAACGTTGATGTTTGCTGCTAGCATCTCTTTAACGCGCGTTACACCGCGGCGTTTCGGGTAATCGTCGAAACGGCCCTGTAAGTGAATGTTCACTAACGGGTTTGCCACGAAGTTGATACCAGACATCTTCAATAGACGGAACAAGCGAGATGCGTAAGCACCGTTGTAAGAGCCCATTGCAGTGGTGTGGCTAGCGGTTACTTTCTTACCCATTTCAAACTTATGAGCAAGAGCTGCTAATGTTTCCACAAAGCGAGACTGCTCGTCGTCGATTTCATCACAGTGAACGTCGATCAGACAGTCGTACTTGCATGCAAGCTCGAACACGTAATGCAAAGATTCAATACCGTATTCACGAGTGAATTCGAAGTGAGGGATAGCACCGATAACGTCAGCGCCGATCTTCACTGCTTCTTCAAGCAACTCTTTGCCGTTAGGGTATGAAAGAATGCCTTCTTGAGGGAATGCAACGATTTGGATATCGACCCACTCTTTCATCTCTTCACGAACTTCAACCATCGCTCTTAAGGCAACGAGTGTTGGGTCTGACACATCAACGTGTGTACGAACGTGTTGAACACCGTTAGCTATCTGCCATTTCAGTGTTTGCTTGGCACGAGACTTTACGTCTTCGATTGATAGCAGTTCTTTACGCTCAGCCCAACGCTCAATACCTTCAAACAAAGTGCCAGAGATGTTCCAGTTAGGCTCACCAGCAGTTTGAGTAGTATCTAGGTGGATGTGCGGTTCACAGAAAGGAGTAACTGCAATGCCACCTTCAGCATCAAGGATGTCGCCTTGATGATTGATTTGCGCGTCATTATCGAGAATGCGAGAAAATTGACCATTTTCAATCAGAATCTGTTTCAAGCCATCTTGGTCTTGAAGTTTCGCGTTCTTGATTAATAAGGTTGTCATAGTGTGTCCTTAAGCGGCCTGAGATTTCAGAGCTTTTTTGTTCAATAGAGGATTAAGCACGAGGTAACTGATTGCACCACCTAACACTGCGTTCAAAGGAACAACGCCAGGTAGGAAGTGACCAGCGGCTACGCCTGTTGCTACCGCGATAATGCCAGCCCAGTTAACGGTTTGGAACTCTGCATTTGCAAAATCTTTGTAACGTTTACGGTTCGCGAAGAAGTCGGCGATGATTACGCCACCAATTGGTGGAATTGCCAGCGAAAGGAAGGTTAACCAACCAACGAAGTTGTTGTATAACCAAAGCGCGAAAATCGTACCGATAATGCCGTTAATGATAGACATTGTAGTACTTGAGCGACCTGTGATGTTAGATAAACCCAAACCGGATGCATAAAGTGCATTTTCATTGGTTGTCCAGATATTCAAGCCAAGCACGATGATGGCTGGAAGCAGTAGACCTTGCGCGATCATCACATCTGAAATATCAGCCTGACCGGTTGCTGCTGCGCCTGCCGCGCCGAAGATAAACATCAGCGAGTTACCGATGAAGAACGCGACCATAGTAATCAATACTGCGCTTGCTGGCTTTTTACCAAAGCGAACGAAATCGGCAGTCAACGTACCCGCACTTACAAACGAACCAACAACCATTGCAAGCGCCATTGAGAAGTCCATTGGCGTCTCTGGTTTAATCAGCTGCAGTTGCTCTAGTCCACCAACACTGTCTACCGCAGTCAGTACTGAGTAACCACCCAGAATCGCAATCGCAGGTACTGCAATCGCTGAAAGCACCATTAGCGCTTTAATGCCGAAGTACACCGTACCCGTCATCAACAAGCCAGATACGATAATCAAGGTGTTGGTATCAATGCCCGTTGCTTTTTGTACTGGAATAGCAAACATCGCAACACCCACACCAAACCAACCGACTTGTGTACCACCAAGCAGCGCAGAAGGAAGCCATGAGCCTTTAGTACCGAAAGAGAAACGAGCAAGAAGGTGAGTAGAGAGGCCAGTAGATGAGCCGATGTAGCCAAGAAAAGAAGTGTAAATACCGAGGATTAGGTTACCGATGAGAACGGCGAGGAAGAAATCGTTGAATGAAAGACCTGTCCCGAGTGAACCACCTGTCCACATACTTGCAGAGAAGAAAGTGAGTCCAAGCATTACCATGGTGAGTGAAGCGACTCCTTTCCTAGCCGATGTAGGAACCGGCCCTAGACTGTAGTTATTATCAGCAGCCATCTTTTACCTCCGCAAATGATCAAAATTAAAATTAACGGTCGCCGTATTGCAGGCAAACGTGCGCATTATGGTGATATAAATCACATAGTCAATGCTAATTTTGTCAATAAGGGCGATTTAAAATCAGTTATTGTAGTAATTATCTTGTAAAACATAAGGTTATTTTCTGAGTTTATTTAAAAAAAATAAATAGAAAACGTTTTCTATAACGCGTTGGTTATCTGCTGTTCTTGGTTGGCTATGAATGTTGATTATTATACGTTTGAATGGGTGTCTGTATCGAAAAGGAGCGTGGTCGGCCAAACTGCAGGCAAAAAAATAGCCAATCGCAATAATCGCAATTGGCTTATATATTTTGTGAACAAGAATAGGTTCACTAACAACGTCAGTTGGCTAGGTGACCCTCGGCTTAAGAAGGGTCAATATATACATTGCAGTTAGTGTGCCAACTTTTAAAACCACGTAAAACGGCAGTGTTATAGCAATCTGGTGCGTATTTGAGCGATCGATTTGCGTTTTTGTAATGTCCAATTGCAAAATGCAATTGCGATTTGCAACTTTAGAGTGTTTATTAGTTTTTCGAGTTTGTGTTCTTTCTGGCGACGAATAGTGAAATAAACAAAAAGCCCGTGCGATCTAAGAGCGCACGGGCTTGGTATTGCTTCACCAATGGGGGATATTAGATGGAGTAGAAGAAGTACAGTTGAGACTTCATTCTAATGATGATCCCGCGTATTACGTCTAGGAACGCCATAAAGCTGATAGGCTTCTCACCGCTAACCCAGGCTAATCCGACAGAGCCAACAGGAATATCGTAACCCTCTGCCTCATCAATTTTTAAACGAACAAAGTGGTGCTTGTTCTGAAGGTTTTTGCCTGTGGTAACACGAACCTGCTCATCGATACCCAGCAAACTTGCTTGCGCTTCACCAGTGGCTTCTACAATGCCTTCTACGGTTGCAGAGAACACTTTTCCTGGGTACACCGCTGTCGCAAATTCCGCAGGTTGACCGACCTTAATATTACGAATCGCTTGGTGGTTCACTCGCATCAGCACGTACTTCTCTTCGGTATACATCTGGATACGAGGCATCATTGAAACGCGCTGACCTTCACGAAGAATAAAGTTCGTTACAAAGCCGTCAGTCGGTGCCGTGACTTTGGTGCTGTTCAAGTCCCATTGTGCTTGTGCCAGTGTTGCCTTTGCTGAATCGACCTCTGTCTGCTTCTTGCTCACATTGGTTTCAGCTTTGTGGATGTTTAATTTCGCATTCTCGGCATCGACTTCTTTCTTGCTAAGCTGAGATTCCAGCGTCGTAACGTTATACGTTGCTAAGTCTACCTTTGCTGTTTGTTGGTCGATGTCAGTTTCAGTAATCGTATGTTCTACCACTTTGTTTTGCTTCTGGTAACGATCAAGCGTCTTTGACTGCAGTACTAAGTCTGTTTTAGCCGAATCTATTTGTGCGACTGAAGCTTTGATGTCTTCAAGCGCCGATTGGTAGCTGACTTTTGCAATGCTCACTTCTTGGCGAGCTGTGTCTAAAGCGACCTCTGCAGACTCAAGTTGAACGCTGGCTTTGTCTCTCGCGATGACGTATTTGGTGTCATCAATCTCGTAAATTAGCTGCCCTTCAGTCACATCTTGGTTCGGATGGATGTGGACTTTGGAAGTTTTTCCCGACACATTAGTTGAATCTGGGCGTAACTGAATATGTGGAGATTGAACCACTGAGCCTCCCGATAGATCCATCGGAGTAAAGTTGAGTAGGCCAACCCATACAAACAGCAACCAAGATGTCCCCCCTAGGTATGCAAACGCCTTGGTGCCTTTGTTCCAAGGCATACCAACAAGTCTGAGTAAGTAAATGAACATTGCCCAAATTGCCAAGCCTTCTAACATGTTTGGCTCTCCTCATCTTGCTTGTCGGAAGTTGTTTGCTCCTTGGTTGTGGTTGGTGACTTCCATGTATCTCTTAGATTGATGATGGCTTTTTCCATATCAACGAAGGCCAAAATTACTGCTAGTACCCATACCCAGTGCCATACAAAACCAATCCATGTTAATGCGGTGATCAAACCGAGTTGTTGATGCTCTTTACTGTGAGCCTTGTTGATTGGTAATTCATGTACACGCCAGAAGCCGTAACATGCAGCAGCGATGGTTGCAACCAACACTACGCCTGCAACTACGTGTAGTGCGGTATCTGCGCCGGTTCCGACAAATGGGACACTAACTAAACTCATTGATATACCCTAGGTTAAATTGAGCGCCGAGTGTGATTGATATCAGATTTAGAGGTTGAAAATTTACCAATTACTTTAATAATGATGTCATTATGATTTGATCTGTAATAGTGACTTCTAAGTATGGTGGCTAATGAACAATTGTAACTTCTTAAGAGCATTGGGTATTTTGGGTATTTACCAATACGCAACGACCAATAAGGCCGTGAATACCGAGCAATTAGGCATTCCTAAATCGGTGTTTAATAACCCGATGAACCTTATTCCCGTTAGTGAAGTAGACAAATGGTATGGTTTGCTTGAACAACAAACCGGTGATTCCGATATTATCTTGAAGCTGGCTGATAGGGTCGATATTGAAAGGCTAGGACCTCTCTCGAACTGGTTTTTCTCGGGGCACGATCTGGCGTCGTCTATACGCCGAGTGAACATCGGGTTGCACTGTTTGCAGTCTGGGGCTTTCCTGTATGGCGCTCAAGTCGGTAATTTCATCAAGTGGTGTTACGACAATCCTGCTTACACCGAAGCGGGCAAGGTTCATGACTCGATTCGAGTTGCCATCTTTATGATGAAGATATTAAGACGTTACTTGGGAGACGACTTTACCCCCGCAGCCGTCTCTATCGCAGGTTATCGCGAAAACACTCAACTCTATCAAGAGTATTTTGGGTGCAATATTCAGTGGGGCCAGCCACGAACTGAGATCTGGATACCAAGCCAGTTGAGGTTATCGAGCAATCAAGCCCCTTCGAGCGGCAAGATGAGCTTGGCAATGAACTTTCATGACTTAGATAATTATCTCAATATGCCTGATGCTGCGGATGAGCATAAGGTGACCTATGAGATGATCAATTACAGTCGTCATTTCGGCCTGCCAACGCTGCATAAAGTATCGAGTTTGCTTGGGTTATCTGAACAGCAATTTCAACGTCGATTGCATAACTTAGGTATCAACTTTTCTACCATTATGGGCTATGCGTTAAGTAACGTGGCGGTGGAGTTGTTGATGTATTCAGTGCCAATAGGTGAAGTCGCGACGAGGCTAGGTTATACCAATGTCGCGAGCTTTAATCGGATGTTTAAGAAACACCGAGGTTTGACCCCCAAGCAATATGTCGAGCGCTTAAAAACCGGCCTGTAACTATACAGAGCTAACTTATGGTTCGTTTATGGAGCAGGCTGGACAAGTAAACCACAGCCCAAGTACTCAAAATGAAAGGGGCGGTGAGTGGTAGTAGTGACAGTTCATGAAAACCAAGTGTGATGAGACAGCTTAACAGCATGCCTAATAGGATTAACGGCCAAGAGATCCGCGGATAGAGCACAAGTGCTAAAGTGGCAAGAATGGCGTTGTACCCGTAAAGACCTTGGGCTACCAGTTCGTTAGAAGCGCCAATCAACCCGCTAGATACGGTACTAATTATTACTGCGAGCATAACCCAAATGGCATGCTTGATATTGTTGAGTGCGATGGCAACCAATATAACGAGCCCCGACAACGTATTTTCGATGAAGCTGACTTGGCTTATTCCTTTTAACAAAGGGATCACCACTAGCGGCAAGTTGAACCACGAGTTACCCTCAATACTGATGAGTGGCATCAGTGCGGAATCAGGTGCAGAAAACGCTGATAGATCAAAGGCTGATTGGATAATATAAATCAACCAAGTGGTGAGGATAAAGGCGCTAGTGTAACCGCGATATTTCTTAAAACTGAAGACGATGTGGGCAATCGGCACCGTGACTAATGCACCTAACACAGTCACTAAAGCCAATAATGGTGTCACACCAAAAAAGTTACCGATAAATAAGCCAATTAAAGCGCCATTTAGCGCGTACATTCCACTATCAATGTCGTCAACTGACTTGTTGGTGTTGGTGTTGGTGTTGGTGTTGGTGTTGGTGTTGGTGTACATATAGCCATAGAAGGCCAATGCAAAGCTGCAACTGGCGCCAAGCAAGGTAAGAAAAGCCAGTGCAAGTGACTCAATAGAAATGGCAAGCAACAGCAAAGTCGACGTCATGACAGACGGTGTGAAATAGACTTGCCCAATACCATTGAGCAAGCCTTGAAATGGTAGAATATCCTTGTTCGTTTTCATCGTCTGATTACATTATGAGTTATGTTAAATTTTTGTAAGTCAGATTGTATGCAATTTTATCAAGTTCACCATCTTCGCGTGTTAATTCTGATACCAGCGTTCACCATAAGCTTGTTGGTAATCTGGTGTTTCAATGATGCCTTCTTGTTCTGGAACGGTTTCTAAAGGCCCAACAACCGTTCGATAAGGCAATACGCCAGCCCATACTGGGATATCCATATCAGCTTTATCATCATTCACTCCATGTTTACCAATCTTCACGGAGGCTTCCGTTAAAGGGATCGCTAATAACTCGGTTGCGGTGAGCTCTTTTTCATTACTGAGCCTGACTTCATCGGTTCTGCCCGGTGCGATTTGCTCAATAAAGATATTCAACAAGCGATCCTTTTCTTGGTTGTTATCGATGACTGAAAATGACCCAAACACCACAGCAGAACGATAATGCGCGCTGTGATGAAATGCTGAACGAGCCAACACCCAACCATCGAACAAGGTGAACGTTAAACAGGTTGGTTCTCCCTTTTTTAGCCCTTTTAGTAGGCGACTGTTTTTAGCCCCATGAATGTAGACCATATCATCCACTCGCCACGCGAGCATCGGGATAACCATTGGGCCTTGTTCGCCCTGCAATGCAATGTGTGCGATTAAGCTCTCATCAATAATTTGGTGAAGTTTCTCTTGTTCAAATACGGCTTTGTGAGCCCCTTTTTTAATCGTGGTTCTTTTCGTGTTAGATAACATAATCGCTCCTTAATCATTGCCTTTTGATTAATGTAGCGATTAACTGGTCTATTAAATAGAGCCACTTTTAAACACTATTTGGATCCAGTTATGCAGCCTATCGATGTCGGTGATCTACAGTTAGACGAACAACACGACACTCGTCAAACCGCCTTGTTCCACGCGATAAGAGAGAAAATTGTTCAAGATTTATGGAGCAAGGGCAGTAAGTTACCTTCAACACGTAAGTTGGCCGTCGAGTTATCGGTGAGTCGAAATACGGTGATTTATGCGTACGAGCAACTGGTTACTGAAGGCTATATCGAGAGTAAACAAGGCTCAGGGTTTTATGTCTCGGTTGAACAACCAGAACACTTTCTAAGTTTGTCTAAGCCAAACAGTGTTCAGGATCCGAAGGTCAAACAAACAGTCAGTAAACCGACTGCAAACATAGCCACACCTAACGACATTAACCGTAGCTTTGCCCCCGGAGTCCCAGACTTAGATGCGTTCCCGTTTGCTAAATGGCAGAGGTTGCTGCAACGCCACTCTACACGTCAGAACATTGCGGGCAATCAAGAGGTTCAGGGAAGTTTAGCTTTGAGAGAAGCATTGAGCGGGTACCTTGCAAGCAGTCGTTCGGTTCATTGCAGTGCCGACAGAATCATCATCACCGCAGGTGCGCAGCAAGCCATCTCAATCGGATTAATGGCAACGTTAGCGATGGGCGACAAAATCCTTGTAGAGGAACCCGGTTATCGACAAGTACATAAAATTATCGATCTGTTGAGACTAGAGCTGGATGGTGTGAGTGTGCGTGAAAAGGTGGGGCTAGATATTGAAAAAGTGTTGTCCAGTAATGCTAAGGCTCTGTATGTCACGCCGAGTAACCAATACCCAATGGGCACGACTTTAAATACTGAGCAACGCCTTAAACTGATCGATTGGGCCAATCAACATCAGTCATGGATCATTGAAGATGACTATGACAGTGAGTTCCAGTTTGCTCATCGCCCTTATACCAGCATGCAAGGATTGGCGGGTAAGTTAGGATTCGATGATCGCATCATCTATGTCGGCTCCCTGAGTAAGGTGATGTTCAATGGCCTTCGATTAGGGTACTTAGTGGTGCCGGAAAGTCTGGTGGCGAAGTGTCTTGAGATCAAAGACGCGCTCACTGGAGACACGGCGTCCCACACGCAGGAAGCTTTGGCGGATTTTGTTCGAGAAGGCGATTTGCTGCGTCATATTAGAAAGATGCGTCGATCATACAAACTCAAGTATGAAGCCATGATAGAAGCGATTGAAAGCGAGTTTAACGGTGATCTTGAAGTGATCAGCCAAGCGGCGGGGCTACATGTGACCGTGAAGTGGTCCAATGGAATATCTGAGACTGAATGGAGTCGTAGAGCTGAGCTTGAAAATATCATCATTCGTCCGTTTGATTTTTATGAATACGGTTCGAGTGATGCTCGTGATTGGAGTGGGGCGGTTCTAGGGTTTGGAAATATACGTTTGGCTGAGATAAAGCCGAAGATCAAACAGATCGCTCGGCTTTTTTATCAGTGATATTGGTAGGTATCGTTTACAGCTTGTCGACAGAAACGGTGGGTTTACCCGACCACTTTCGCCAAGGGAGTGACAATGTCACAAAAATAGTCACGGCATAGAGCATCGACCAACTTAAGCAGATAAACACCAAGGTACAGATGACCAATGAAAGCATGGCTGTGTATCTAGATGCGCCTGTCAGTAATCGGCAAGCGGCTAACATCGCGAGCAGATAAACCAGAACAAAAATACCATTGGCGAGCTTGAGAAAGAACTCAAGGTCTAAATTAGACAGTTCACCAATCACACACGAAATAAGCACGACAAAGCCAATTGCTAACGTTGGATAAAGCGGTACGCCGTGGCTGTTCAGTTGAGCCATTCGACTTGTAGGACTGTGTTGGCGAGCTTGAGCCCAGATCATTCGTGATAGGCTTTGTGTATAAAGGTTCAGACTAGCAAAGCAAGCAAAGAAACCCAGCACGCTGATGACGGTTTTGAAGCCATTACCAAACAGTTGTTCTGTTACCCAAGGGATGGATGCAGCGTCGAATTCAGGTGAACCGTAAGCACCCAGTTTAAGAATCACTACTGAACAAGCCCAATACACTAGCCCCGCAACAAAACAGCCTGCAATGATCGCGATTGGGAAGTCACGTTGTGGATTTTTGAACTCTTCTCCCATGTGAGCAAAAGCTTCTATTCCGACAAAGCACCAAAACATGACAGCCAACGCAGCGCCGATAGACCACATCGAATCGGACGAGATGGCTGGAAGAGCAACATCGGCTACCGTGATGTCGGCTTTCCAAACAAAAGCGCTAACCAAGGCGAAAATCGACAACGCAATCACCGTTTGTAGGCGACCAGAAGATTTACTGCCCAGCAAATTGACGGCAATAAGCAGGGCTACAGTAAAGGATTGAGCGCCAAGTTGTGTGTCGAGGGGGGCGGGTAACAATTGTTGAGCAAAACCACCTGCCAGTGCAATGGCCGCTGGAATACCGACAGGAATAACACTCACAAATAACCACGCCACGCTTGTTTCTAATCGCTCACTGAACGCCTGACGCACAAAGTAGGCAGTCCCACCTGCATTCGGGTAGCGTTTTCCTAATGCTGCGAAGGTCAGTGCAATCGGGCAAATAGCGATAAACAGGATTAACCACGCGAGCAGTGACAGCTGCCCCGCAATACCTGCTGCGATCGCAGGAATCATAAATAATCCCGTGCCTAGCAAGGTCGTCGAGAGTTGTCCGATTCCTGAAATAAGCGTGATTTCTTGTTTGAGTTGTGTCATTCGCTCTCCTAGCTATTTGATTCTGGTCACGGTCTTCCAGTAACTTTCTTCTGGTGTGTGTGAAGTTATGATTGAGAGCATACATTGTCGACATCAATAATACAGCTAGCGAAACGTCGTAAGACACCGTCATTTTAACGGTATTAATCCGATTAAGCGTGAAAGTGTCGGCTGTCAGAATGGCTGTTATAAGTCGGAAAGTTGTGTCAAATTAGGCGTTATAAATAGAACAATAAATGGAAAGAATCAGAAGCATGGATAAATTTGATCGCCAGATTTTGGATATTCTCAAAACCAATGCACGATGCTCAGTAAGCGATATCGCCCGAGATGTCAGCCTCTCACGTTCGGCAGTGAACGCCAGAATCAAGAAACTGGAAAGCGACAAAGTGATTACGGGCTACTGCGCTCAAGTGGCAGAGCCTAACCAAACGAAGAATGTGTGCGCTTATATCTTGTTGAAGTTCGACATGTCGAGTAGTGACCATAGTTGTGAGTCTTACGCGAAACAAATCCAGAGTATCGAAGAGGTGCAATGGTGTCACTCGATTAGCGGTGAGACCGATATGATGCTTTATGTTGAAGTGGAAAGCATGGAGAGCTTGAACCGAGTTCGCGATCAGCTGCAAAGCTACCCAGATCTGCGTCACTTAATGACTCATACGGTTTTGACCGAGTTTTTCAACAAACAGAATGCGACGGTGCATTCATGTTAGGCAATATCAACTTAAACTTACTGCGCTCTCTGCATGTGCTTCTTGAAGAGTGTCATGTAAGCCGATCTGCCCAACGTCTGCATATCACACAATCCGCGGTGAGCCGTCAGCTCAGCCAGTTACGTGATTTGTGTGGCGACCCTTTGCTGGTCCGTGACGGCAACAAACTGGTGCCGACCAACCGCGCACTTCTGCTTAAAGGCAAACTCGACGACCTGCTTGGCGAGTTTGACCACCTGTTAGATGATAAACCCTTCGAACCGCAAGACTGGCAGGGTGAATTGGTGTTGTCTTCGAGTGATTATGTGGCTCAGTATATTCTTCCTGTGATTGTTGCAGAGGTGTCCGCTGAAGCGCCGAACATTAATTTGGCTTATCGCTTGTGGCAGCCAAACTACCTTGAAGCACTGAACGAGTCGGGGATTCACTTGGCTTCCAGCATGTTTCCCACGAAGCCTGAACATGTCTCAAGCATCAAACTTGGCGAAGATAAGTCGGTGTGTTTGATGCGCAAGTCGCACCCATTGGCTCAACAAGCTGTTTTGAGTGCAGAAGATATTGTTCACTACTCTCACATCAAAGTGACGGGTGGCGGAGATAAAGACAGCTACGCGGACATAGCATTGAAGAAGCAAGGGCTGAAGCGAAGAGTGGCTTTACAGGTCCCGTTCTTTTCATCCGCTGGTACTGTGTTAATGCAAGACGACTATCTGATGATCGTGCCAGAGCATATCGCCTATAACCTAGGTCGACACCTCGATACTACCTACTTTTCGTTGCCATTTGATACGGAAATGCACACCTATTGGTTAATGTGGCACCCTAAATATGACAACGACTCTGCCCACAAATGGGCGCGAGAAAAAGCATTCCAAGCCATGCAAAAGTCGAGTTACAATATCAGTATGACTTGAAATCATAGGTGTGATGATAATCTTTGATTTCAAATAATACCTCCTGCAAATTATGGTAAGTGCCAAGTATTGAGTATTAAGCGTAGAGCGTTCAGCTAGAACGCTTTATTTTATTAGGAATGGAATGATGACAGTAACAATTTGGTTTTCTTTATTAGCGATTTGCTTGTTGGGTGCAATGTCTCCGGGCCCAAGTTTGGCGATGATCGCTAAACACAGTTTGGCTGGTGGCCGTATGAACGGGCTTATCGCAGCTTGGTCACACGCTGCTGGTATCGGTATTTATGCGTTCGCAACCATTGTTGGTTTAGCCGTTGTGCTTGAGCAATCCCCAATGTTGTTCAAAGGTATTAGCTTAGCGGGTGCTGCTTATCTGCTTTATCTTGGCGTTAATGCGTTGCGTTCGAAAGGTGGTGTTGCCGCTAAATTAGAAGCAGGTGAGAAGATGAGTTACATGCAGTCTGCTCGCGAAGCTTTCTTGATCTCTATCTTGAGCCCAAAGATCGCGTTGTTCTTCATCGCTCTGTTTAGCCAATTTGTTGCGCTAGGTAATGAACTGACCAACCAGGTTATCATTGTCTCAACGCCACTGATTGTCGACGGCCTTTGGTACACCTTTATCACCTTGGTACTGTCTAGCCCGTTGATTGTTGAACGTATTCGTTCGAAAGCTCAGTTGATTGATCGACTATCTGGCGTGGTGTTGATCTTGCTTGCTGTTCGTGTGGTGTGGATGATTTAGTCATCACTAGACCTTAAGATCTAAAAAGGCTCACTAGACGTTATCTAGTGAGCCTTTTTGATTTCTATGGATTGGCTTCGACAGGCTTTAGCTTGTTAGCCTTCAGAGTTCAGCACGGCATCTAACTTCGCCATTGAGTCTGAGAAGTAGGGGTTGTAGGTCAAACGCGCATGGTTCTTCCCTTCTTCACGATAGCCCCAAGCTGAGTACCAAACCTCACTGGTTGCGTTGCATTGTTCTTCAAACCCTTCTGCCTGACCATTGGAGCAGATCTTCTCGCTACCATTGATACCGTAGTAAGGATTGCTTGGTGAGAACAGTAAGCCCATGTGAGAGCCGTTCGAGATACGTTGCTCTGGGATCTTCATGCTGTACTGAACAGCACGAGGATCGTCGAGTGTGGTTTCCCCTTGCCAAATCAACACATTGTTTGGATTCGGCATTGATTCAGTAAAGGCTTGCTGAACGTAGTTGGTGTCGATCACGCTGTCGCCTTCACTCATCATAATAAACACTGGTTTGTCGAAGTGTTTATCTTGTAAGTCATCACGTACGACTTCAGATGTTTCGTAGTAAACCGAGGCACCATTCATTGGCAGTGAGTTGTAACGTAATACATTGTCTTCAGGATCTTGATCCGCCCAAGTGACAAAGTAGCTTGCTAGTCCCGCGTATTGAACGGCAGACGAGCTCGGTTGAAATGCAGGTGAGAACAGCAGTAACCCAGAGATCTTTGGATCGTTCATCGCCTGTGAAGTCACGAGGTTCGCGCCGGTTGAATAGCCGCCAAGCCAAACAGAATCATACTCTTGCTCAAGTAACTTTGTATGATGAGCCACCACACCTTGCCAATCTTCTAGGTTCGGCTGCATTAAGTCACCCACGCGACTGCCGTGACCCGGAAGCAATACAGTTCTCACTAAATAACCTTGCTCTGCCAAATGGGTAGCGATGTCTTTAAATGAGTAAGGTGAGTCGCCTAATCCATGAACCAATAGCACCGCCTTGCCGTTTGGCGAGGTTGGTTGATACTCGGTTGGTGAATTGAGTTGGATCTCGAGTTGCTTGTCTTCTGTCATGAACACGCGGTTTTTCAATAACCAATCTTGGGTGTCATTGACGTAGGCATCAAAGCTGTCTTGCTGATAGCCAGGTAAGTCTGGAGATGTTTCGTAAGCGGGTATCGTTGTCTCGTTGGAACAACCAACGAGACTTAAAGTCGTTAAGGCCAGCAGTGCTAGGAGGGGCTTTCTTTGCATTATGTAATCTTGTCTCTGTTGTGCTTTCACTATGTCTGAAACTAAAGTTTAGGTTACTTTTTGCTTGAAAGGTCTTCGTATTCACCTTCAATAACACCGGCATCATTGGTTGATGACTGACGAGTGTTCATATGAGCTGCGAAACCTTGTTTCTTCATTTGATTCTGAATGCGCTTGCCAGTAATTAAAGCTGCAATAGCTAAAGGAATAGCAAGGATCAAGCTTGTGAATAACGCCAAAAGGCCAGTAAACAATGCAACAATCGTAACTAATATATTTTTCATATTCATTCCTCTTTTTCTATGTTGTTACTTTATCGCTTCTATTCTGAACGAAACATGAACGCCGTTAATAAATCTCTGAGAGTCACTATGACACGGATGTGTGCTGTTAGGGAGTTTATATGTAGTCATAATCACGCACTAAAAATATGGAATAAAACTAAATCTAATAAAATCAACAGGTTAAAAGTTGGCACGCTTGATGCTCTATAGGGTTTGGAATAAGTCGCTGTAAGCAAAGTACTTACAGTTAATAAAAATTACTGGAGCCCTTATATGTTCTGTATTCAATGTGAACAAACAATTCAAACCCCAACCGTAAAAGGCTGTTCTTTCGCACAAGGTATGTGTGGTAAAACTTCGGAAGTATCCGACCTTCAAGACGTGTTGGTGCATTCTCTTCAAGGTGTTTCTTTTTGGGCCAATTTAGGCCGTGCTTGTGATGTTATTGATACTGAAATCGACGAGTGGGCGCCAAAAGCGTTTTTCGCAACACTGACCAACGTTAACTTCGATCCTGCTCGTATCATCGAATTCGCACAGCAATCTCACGAATTTAAGCAGCGCTTAGAACAGCAGGTTCGCGCGGCAGCGACATTGATTGGTTTTGAGATCCCAGCGCTTTCTGCTGCTGCTCAATTCGACCTTCCAACGGACTCTTCAGAGCTATTGGCGCTTGCCCCTCAAGCGGCGGTAAACCGTGGTCACGACTCTCAACACGAAGATGTGATTGGTCTTCGCCTTCTTTGTCTTTACGGGCTAAAAGGTGCAGCAGCTTACATGGAGCACGCTCGTGTTCTTGGTCAAACTGACAATGCTATCTTTGCTGAATACCATGAAATCATGGCGTTCCTAGGTACAGATCCATCAGACCTAAAACAACTGTTAGATACGTCTATGCAGATTGGCTTAATGAACTACAAAGTCATGGAAATGCTGGATAAAGGCGAGACAGATACCTTCGGTCACCCTCAACCAACAACCGTGAATGTGAAGACGAAGCAAGGTCACTGTATCCTTGTTTCTGGTCATGACTTGCATGATCTAGAAAAGATCCTTCAACAAACGGAAGGCAAGGGCATTAATGTTTACACCAACGGTGAGATGCTACCTGCACACGGTTACCCTGAACTGAACAAGTACCCACACCTTGCGGGTAACTACGGCAGCGCTTGGCAAAACCAACAAAAAGAATTTGCGAACTTCCCTGGTGCGATCGTAATGACATCTAACTGTCTGCTTAATCCTGATGTGGGCTCGTACGCTGACCGCCTATTTACGCGTAGCATCGTAGGCTGGCCGGGTGTTGCTCACCTTGAAGGTGACGATTTCAGTGCAGTGATCGATTGTGCTCTTGCGCAAGAAGGCTTCAAGCATGACGAGATCGAGCAAATGATCACTGTCGGCTTTGGTCGCAATGCCTTGATGGAAGCTGCGCCTGCGGTTGTTGAACAAGTGAAAGAAGGTAACATCAAGCACTTCTTCCTTGTGGGTGGCTGTGACGGCGACAAATCTGAGCGTAGCTACTACACAGATTTCACAGCGCAAGCACCAGAAGATTCCGTAATCCTAACATTGGCGTGTGGTAAATTCCGTTTCAACAAGAACCAATTCGGTGACATTAACGGTATTCCGCGTCTGCTCGATGTTGGCCAATGTAACGATGCTTACTCAGCGATTCAGCTTGCTATCGCACTGTCTCAAGAGTTTGATTGTGGCATCAACGAACTACCACTAACGCTGGTTTTATCTTGGTTCGAGCAAAAAGCGATCGTTATCCTGCTTACTCTGTTTGCTCTTGGTGTGAAAGGTATCTACACCGGCCCAACAGCACCCGCTTTCCTAACAGAGAACCTACTAAAGATTATTCAAGACGAGTTCGACATGCGTTCTATCTCAACGCCAGAGCAAGATCTTAAAACAATCTTAGCGGCTTAATCTAAGCCCACTCCCAAGCCCCGTTGTTGCTGTTCTCTAGGAACGTGCAGCGGCGGGGCTTTCTAAATTTAATTCTTTAGTATCAGTAAGGTGTGTGAACTATGTATGCATGGTCGGATAGCGATTCAATCAATTTAGTGTGTTTAAAGAAATGGCACGAGACGCCAGATACCGTCAGCTTTGAGCTTGGTAGTATTCCACAAGACTTACATTTCAATTTTAAGCCCGGTCAGTTCATCACCTTGGGTTTAGATATGCCGACGAAAACGGATTACCGTGCTTATTCAGTGGCTTCTTGCCCCGAAGATAACCGCCTGAAGTTGACGGTCAAGCGTGTGGAAGGTGGCTTGGTTTCTAACTTTATTGTTGATGAGCTTGATGAAGGTGACGAGGTTTCTGTGTTGAAGCCGGCAGGCGCGTTTAACTGTATTGATTGCATGCCAACGGCGACAAAGAAAGTAACGCTAGTGAGTGCTGGCTGTGGCATTACACCAGTCATGGCGATGGTAAAATATTGGTTGTCTCAAGACAGTGACATCGAGATTGATTTCGTCCACATGGCACGCAACAAGCTTGAGACTATCTACTTTCAAGAACTTCATCAGCTCGATGAATCACATGCGAATTTCAACTTAAAACTGCTGTTAAAAGACAACGAAGGAACAACCGCCCCTCAAGGTCGTTTAGATAAAAACTGGTTGGTGAAACTGAGCCCAGATATCTTAGAGAGAACCGTTTACCTGTGTGGGCCTGTCGGCTTCATGCAAGATATTGAGAGCTATCTGAAAGAGCTTGAGTTCAACATGGATAACTTCTATCAAGAAAGCTTTACTCCTGCTACTCAGAATGCTCAATCAGAAGCGTCAAACGCCGAAGTTGCTGACGATACGAATAGTGCAGTTAAGGTATTTGTGCCAGCGTTCGGCGCTGAAGTTGAAGCGGAAACTGGCACACCATTGGCGGATTCATTAGAAAAAGCAGGCGTTCCAATTATTATCGCTTGTCGTAGTGGGATTTGTGGTTCGTGTAAGTGCAAAGTGACCAAAGGATCTGTGGAATCAAGCAGCCAAGAAACATTGACTCCAGAACAGATTGAACAGGGCTACGTGCTCGCATGTTCAAGTTCGATTCAGTCAGATGTTGAGGTGGAGTTATAACAGACGCGAAGCTGTGCAAGAGTGATGAAGACAAGGTCTTGTCATAGCGATAAAAGTTAGAGCGCTAGATGTAAAAAGGCCACCTAGATCAGTTAGAGAGAGCAGATCTAAGTGGCAACCCTCTTGTTTATACGGGGGAGTAAAACAAAAGGGGTTGCGAAGCCCATACAGACTTCGCAGATATAGTTATTATGTTGTGGAGCTTGTCGCGATGGACGTATCTACAAGAGCGAAGTTAATTAAACTTCTGGGTATGTCTTGTAGCGTACACCCATCATCTGTTCCATACAGTGAACAACTTGGCAGCTGTAGCCAAACTCGTTATCGTACCAAATGTACAGCACGGCACGGTTGTCTTGTGCGATAGTCGCCACACCGTCAACCACGCCTGGGTGACGAGAGCCAACCAAGTCCGTAGATACAATCTCAGTCGAGTCTGTGTAATCGATTTGTGCAGACAAAGCAGAAGACAGCGCCATTTCTCGTAGGTACTCGTTCAACTCTTCTTTGTTTGTGCCTTTCTCAAGGTTTAGGTTCGCTACTGCCATTGAAACGTTTGGCGTAGGTACGCGAATCGCATTACCTGTTAGCTTACCTTCCATTTCCGGCATCGCTTTTGATACTGCTTTAGCAGCGCCAGTCGATGTCAAAACCATGTTCAATGATGCAGCACGACCACGACGATCACCCGAGTGGAAGTTATCGATTAGGTTTTGATCATTGGTAAATGAGTGCACCGTTTCGATGTGACCAGACAGCACGCCAAACTTGTCGTGAACCGCTTTCAATACTGGAGTGATTGCGTTAGTAGTACAGCTTGCTGCAGAGATGATGGTGTCTTCTGACTGAATAACATTTTCATTTACACCAAATACCACGTTCTTGATGTCGCCTTTGCCCGGCGCAGTCAGTAGCACTTTCTTCGCACCGTTACACGCAACGTGCTGGCTCAGGCCTTCCGCGTCACGCCATACGCCTGTGTTATCAACCACAAGTGCGTTTTCAATACCGTAAGTCGTGTAATCCACTTCTTCTGGTTTGTTTGCGTAGATAACTTGGATGAAGTTGCCGTTAACGATGATCGCTTTGCGTTCTTGGTCTACAACAATGCTGCCGTTGAATTGGCCGTGTACAGAGTCACGACGAAGCAGGCTTGCACGTTTTTCTAGGTCACCATCTTTGCCGCCACGTACAACGATTGCACGTAAACGCAGTGGGTAACCCGGGCCACTTTTCTCGATCAACAGGCGAGTGAGCAGTCGGCCAATACGACCAAAACCGTACAATACAACGTCACGAGGTTCTGTCATCGCATCGCCTTCAAGCGATTCAATTAGCGCAGTTTGTAGGAAATCATCCAACCCGTGTGTGTCTTCGCGATCTTGCCAGAATGAATGTGCAAGGCGACCAACGTCAATACGACATGGAGATAAGTCCATAGAGAGAAGGTGTTGAATGATAGGTTGAGTCTGTTCTGCTGTAAGAGGAGAACCAGTGTAACGTTTTGCGATGCGGTGAGCTTTGATGATGTCGATAGTTGTCGCGTTAACTAAGGTCTTACCAAAGAGGATAACTTCTACGCCTTTTTGACGGTATAACTGACCTAAAGTTGGAGCGATGGATTCAGCAATGGTTTGACTAGTTTGCCAATCTAGGAGGTGCTTTTCGGGACTCATCTTTACTCGGGACCTTTCACGTTAAGTTTCTGCATTCATGGCGGTTGTAGGGAAGCCAATCAGCATAGGGGATTTGAGGCATCAGGCTGTGGTCTTTATTGCCACTTAAATGTGCTGATATACCTTGTGTGTAACTTGTAATTTTTATGTGGCAGGATTGTAAGGTACGACGGGTTATTCTGCTAGGAAAAATAAATGCAGACAAAATATCTGTAAATTGGCTTTATATTAGCCATAAATCAAGATTTGAACGTCAATAAAGACTATTGACTTTAACAATCTGTAGCACTTATTTTTCGTCAAAAAATACTCAATTCAAAAGATAATATGTAATACAGGTCATATTGAACATTAAAGGTGTGATCGCTAACTCAAGTTACACGTAAACAGTAAACGACAAATAAGGGAATCAGCGAGTATTGTTGTTCGACCTTTTAATAAGTCTAGTTTGAGCGTGAAAAGTGCATTACGCAAACGATTGGATGTCACAATTTTAACCTAACTATCCGCTTTGTTAGCGCGCAGAGTCATTATTCACAGTCTAGTTGAGCCGCGAAATGTGGCCGTTCACTTGTTATGCGGGTGATAATAACTGGAGAAAACGTCTTTTGTTTACATTTTGCTCTCTGAAACCTCGCTTGTTTAAACCAGTCTTAATAAAAGCACGCCTTTCTGCTTTAAAGCTCTTTTCTGGATACCAGTTGGCTTTAATTTTTCGTTCTGGGCTCAGAGTATCGTTTGTTCATATCCAATTTGATCAATAACCCCCTGTTAATGTCCTATTCTTAATTTGGGTTAGGTAAATTACTTTCGGGAAGGGAGTAGTTATAAAAATGATAAATATGTCAATTAGATGGCGTCTTATTTTTCTTTCCACGGTTTCTGTACTCATTATGTTCGGGTTTACAGTGAATGAAGTGCTTAAGAACGATGAGAAGATGAATCACCTTGAAACAACGCGTATTAAGGTCGAAGCGCTTCAATCTTTTAATACGGTATCAAGTGATGCTTATCGATGGTTGGTGCTGTCTAATGACTTCCCTGAGAAAGGTCAGTTACTTTTAACGTTGCAATCAGAACTGGATAGACTGACTCAGTATGGAATGCGACTTCAACAGTTCGACAGCAATTGGAGTATTGATCCTCAGTTAGCTGAATTGAAAAAGCTGTTGATGACCCTAGCTAGTACATCTGAAACCAGAGACAGCAGACAATCGACAGAGCGCGCTTTCGACTTATTAAAAGACGTTCTAATAGAGCTGTCTGAATATCGCATGGCCTTAGTCGATGAAAATATTGGTCAAGCGGATGCGATGTTCATCAATCTTACGCATTACGTGTTTTGGACTCAGAGAGAAGCGTGGTTAAGTTTCAGTTTGTATCGCTCGCCAGAGTTTAAAAACCAATACTTGCTTAGCTATGTCGGTGCTCTTGAGAGGCAGCAACAGCTATTAGATACCTTTTTCCGTTCGGATACGCGTTCTCCAAACATTAGACTGTTGTTAAACGCTGTCGCCAAGGATGAATTCCAAGACAAGTTCACATCACGAATCCTCAAAGGGGACTTTTCATCACCCGAAATATATCAACACTTGAAAAGCTTAGAGCTTAAAAAACGGGCGATTTCAAAAGCGATTGGCGCTTACACCAATCAAATACAGTTTGAGCTGACCAAGAATATCGCGTTGCAGAAAAGACAAACCTTGGTCATGACGTTGCTTATACTTATCGCTTCTGGTGTTCTGATGTGGCTTGGGGTCGCGACGTCTCTGCGTTTAAACAGAAACCTGTCGATTATTTTGAAAGGCGTGTCGGAATGCGCGGATAGCTACGGCAAGCCCAAGGTTATTCATATTCAAGGCAACGATGAACTTGCCGAGTTCACTGAAACTTTGAATCGAGTGATGGAGCGCAACTATCAACATAACAAAGAGTTAGTAGAAGCAAAGGAAGATGCAATTTCGGCTAACAAGGCCAAGAGCGCATTCTTAGCCAACATGTCACATGAAATCCGCACGCCACTCAACGGGATCATTGGCATGGCTGAGATCTTATCTCAAAGTCAACTGAGCCCAAATCAACAAGAAGTGTTAGGAGATATCGAATCGTCTTCTCACTCATTACTGGTTCTGCTTAATGACATTCTTGACCTGTCCAAAATCGAGTCGGGCAACTTAATGCTATCGCCACACAACGCTGATCTGAGAGAGGCGGTTTACGACTCAGTAAGTGTGATTTTATCCAAAGCGATAAGTAAGGATATCGAACTCGACATCAATATCGATTCCCAAACTCCACCGCAGCTGTTTTTCGATGAGTACCGTGTGAGGCAGGTGCTGACCAATTTGCTGTCTAACGCCATCAAATTTACGTCAAAGGGCACGATTACGACGGACATTGCATACACACCTATGTCTTTGGGTAGAGGCAAGCTTGAATGCAGTGTGTCTGATACCGGGATTGGGATTGAGCCAGAGAAGTTAGAATCCATATTTGAACCTTTCACTCAAGAAGATGGCAGCATTACACGTCAATTTGGTGGTACGGGGCTAGGGCTTGCGATTTGTCGTCAGCTTGTTGATTTGATGGGTGGTTACATTACTGCGCGTTCAGTGAAAGGAGAGGGCTCTACATTCACGTTTTGTTTGTATGTCGATGTTGTAGAAGCGCCAGCTCAAACTTTCGATAACCTGAGTAGAGCGACCATCATCTCGAACTCTTTCAATTACCTTGATCAGCTTGTCAAAGAGTGTGAGCGTTTGAATGTTCGAGCCAATGTGGTGTCATCCATTTCTGCTCTGAGTGAAAGTGTCAAAGAAAGCGACTTCATACTTTATTGTCATACCTTGCATCATTCTATGGAGAAAGATCTTGCGACGTTGAAGGCGATATATCCTCTTGCTCGCGTCATCGTGTGTCAGCACCATCTATTTAAAACCAACCTAATCACAGAGACGGTCCACTCGACTCATACCTTGCCATTCTTAGGCCGACGCTTCTTAACTAGCTTACAATCTCTCGATGTCGGTGAAGAGCAAACTCCTGAAGTGGAAGCAAAAGATGAAGAGGTTCGCTCTCTGAATCGACGCATTTTGATCGTTGAAGACAATCTGATGAATCAAAAAATAGCGAGCTTCTTCCTTGAGCAAGCGGGTTATGAATATTTGATTGCCAGTAATGGCCAAGAAGCGGTGGATGTCATCACCCAAGGAGCTCAGTTTGATGCCATTTTGATGGATTGCATGATGCCTGTTATGGATGGTATAACGGCGACTCGTGCGATTCGTCAGTGGGAAGCAGATCAACAAGTCACACCATTACCCATCATTGCTTTAACCGCCAGTGTTCTGGAAGAAGACATCAAAGACTGTTTTGAAGCCGGTATGAACGCCTACTTACCGAAACCCTATAAATCTCATCAGCTGTACGATCTTTTTAGTAGCCTTGATATTGTCTAAGGGCATTCGTATCAAGGCTAGCGTGGCGCTACTTAACGAACTTCTAATCCAAGGTTGTATTGTGCAAGGCAACGACCGACATAGCTGATTTTTAGCAAGGCTGCGACTAAGATGGTGCTGATATGGGCGACGATTTGAATTGGCAGTGAGAAGTGATCGGCCATTGGATAAGCAACGATAATACTGAGAAGCATAAGCAAAGTTGTGATAGCTAGACTGAAGTTTGAAACAGAAAGCAGAGTTTGAAAGCGTTGAGTCATCGTCTTCATATTGAATTCCTAATTGCTATTAATAATTATGATACTTGTTATTAATAGCAATTAGCGTTCCAGTTTTAATTTGCATTTAAAATCATAATCTTATGTAATTTTATCTATTTTTAGAGTTAAAATGACACGTGCTAATTATAAGTCTTTATGACTCGATCGTGTTTCTTTACCATTGTCTAAACCCACACGTATCGATGTGGAATCGAACACCAGAATATAAACCCAGCCCAACGTTATTTTTTTGCCCGAATTCCGAATGAATCTTCTTAAGTTTCACGTGTAGATCTTCACGAGTAATGTCATTTGCAGGCACGAGGTCTAAGGCACAGAACTCTAAGTGCTTGCTTCGCAGTGCACCGCCAGCTTGTTGGTTATAGAGCTTAGAGCGTTCACCAGACACGGGAATCACGACGCCAATTTCTGGTTCAATGTATTGTTGTATGTACTTCAACGTCTTGATCATGTTGGGTACGTTTTTCTTATCAGGCAGGGTAAACAAGGTGGTGTTGCTCATTGCCCAGTCTGTCCCTTGCAGCAGAACGAGATGCAAAGGCATACTCTGCGTAATGCCGGCGTCTTTGAGCTGCTGGCC
>NZ_JADDYK010000081.1:170882-171850 GCF_015163615.1 Vibrio sp. OPT18 | reverse complement strand
GATCTCTCTCACTTGGCCTTCTGCGTGATTTAGAAGCATCCAACCTCTAAACGCAGAACGAGTCGGGACTTTGTAGCCATGAACATCGACAACGAGATCGTCATAAGTAATTTCTGTCTCTTCGGTATACAGTCGTTCAAATTCTTCAGGGTAGGGTTGTGCGGTTGATAGGGCTAAGGTAATCAGAATACTTGCGTTCATAAGGTCTCTCCATCGCTGATGTTCACCTAGTTATTTTTCTTCCTACGGTTGCTCTGTTTTCTATAGTGGTTCAGTGTTCTATATTTGTTCAGTTCATGCGGTTACTTAGTTACGCTTAAGTATAGACGCTAGAATTTAGGTACAAAAAAACCCACTACAAAGAGTGGGTTACTAACATTATTGCAAGTAAATTCGCTAGGTTAGATTACTTCTTACCTTGGATTTGCTTGTCTTCTTCTGTCAGTTCACGAATGCGACGGCTGATGTCACGGCGAGCTTTAGAAATCTCAGCGCTCTTGATGATGTGGTCATCAACACGGTCTTCGTAGTCAGCTTTCATATTTTTGATAATGCCCAGGATCTCGTCGTGAGTCATCTCTGGCTTGATGTAATCAAGTAGGTTATCAAGAAGGTCGACACGCTTACGGTTGTCACGAACTTTCTTTTCGTTGTCTAAAAGTTCACGCTTAAGTTTGTTCTTACGTCGTGCTTGGTTAACAATTTCAAATACGCTGCTCATAGATTCCTTTTCCTATTCGTCAAATACGTTGTCTGGTTCTGATTAAAGCACATCAATTGATGATGTAACAGTCTTTAGATCAAAGCAAAAGTAAGGTTGTTTAATTATTCGTCACTCTCTCTAACGTGTGATTGTTTTTATCTCGCGGTTCAAGTTAGTATCCTATGTAGATACTGCATTGATACGATATGTGAAATGAATCAACAACAATTGGAAACAGAAGATTTGGGTGACGATGTTACTGAAT
>NZ_JADDYK010000081.1:153352-170833 GCF_015163615.1 Vibrio sp. OPT18 | reverse complement strand
CTTCGGCAGAGCAGAACAAGCTTCGTGATGCGTATGTACAAGAGCGTACTTATTTGGAAGTCGTGGAAATAGAGCTAAACCGTTCTAAGATCATAATGATTGATGAACAGGGCAGAAAGAAACGAGTACCAATTTTGTCTGAACACTAGTTACTGCATTGTTAGGTGTTGAGATGGAGTTATCAAAATAATAAAAAGGAAAAACGATGAACACAGTACTTTCCCCAATTGAAGCGAGAATTATCGGTTGTTTGATCGAGAAAGAAGTTACTACTCCCGATCATTACCCACTGACACTGAACAGTTTAACCACGGCATGTAATCAAAAAAGTAACCGTGAACCTGTTCTCTCTCTTTCTGAGTCAGATGTTTTGGATGCGGTTGATGGCTTAATCGGACGTCGCATGGTGAGCGATGAGAGCAGCTTCAATAGCCGTGTTAATAAGTATCAGCATCGCTTCTGCAACACTGAGTTCGGTGATCTGCAATTTACAGAGCAAGAGCGCGCAATCATCTGTTGTATGTTACTGCGCGGCGCGCAAACACCGGGTGAACTTCGTACTCGAACGGGTCGCCTTGCAAACTTTAGTGATGTGAAAGAAGTAGAAGCAACATTAGATAAGCTAGCTGCAAGAGAAGCAGGTGCCTTGGTGGTCAAACTACCACGCGAAGCGGGTAAACGTGAATCACGCTACCAGCATTTGTTGAGCGGTGAAGTGGATGTTGAAGCGTTTGCGACGGCATCAGTAAGCGCGGCTGCCCCCTCTGCAACGAGTGAAAAGTTTGAAGAGCTTGAGTCTGAAGTTGCAGGCCTAAGAGCAGAAGTGGCAGAGCTTAAGGCTCTGGTTGAATCACTGCTTTAAATGTCAGACGCTGATAAAAATGCGGATTGGGTCGTGTACTTGATCCGCAATCGTCACAATGCCCTTTATTGTGGCGTGACGAACAATCTAGAACGTCGATTTGAACAACATCAAACCGGTAAAGGCGCCAAAGCTTTAAAAGGTAAAGGCCCACTTAAGCTGGTTTGGAGCTTTGGTGTTGGCTCAAAAAGTGAGGCGTTGAAAACCGAATACGCGATCAAGCAATTGCCCAAATCCCGCAAAGAAAAACTGGTATCACTCAAACTGATTATTGAGTGGCAAAAAGACAAAATTCAATATATCGAAGTCTCATAATTCATAGCTAAAATGTTTGTTATTGATTAAATCTTAATAATGTAAGGGGCTATAATAGCTCTAGCTAAGCTTATGAATTTAAATGGTAATTACTCTTACCATGAATGGGCTGAAATTATGAATGAACACGTTGTTGTTAATCTCCATTCCAAATTAACATATTGCTCATTTAGAATGTCGTTCTAATTAGTGTTAGACGCTATCATTTATCATCGTTGTCCTACATAATATCCATTAGCCATACAAAGAGATGGTGTCATGCTAGGTTAAAAAATGAGCCAAAGTAGCTCATATAAAACGAGAAAAATATGAAACGTTTACTGATGTTGTTTGGACTTGCCGTATTTTCTGCGTCCGCTCTCTCCCATGGTACTCATGTCCTCAATGGGTACTGGGAATACCAAGATTATCTTTCCACTTTTCCAGAACAAAGAGCATTGACCGATAAAATGGTCGAGGCTGTACAAAATCACCCTGTGCCATTGAGAAGAATCCAAGACGAACCGATCACGATTTCCGTGGTGTATCCGGGTCAACAGATCTCGGATTACTGGGTTCGCAATATTCAAGCTTTTGAGAAGCGCCTCGATAGGCTGAAGATCCGCTACCAAATAAATCAAGTATTTACCCGTATTAATGCCGATCTCGCGCAGCAGAGCATTTCATTACAAGAAGCGATTGAAAACAAGACGGATTATTTGATTTTCACGCTAGATACCACGCGTCA
The DNA here is from genome assembly GCF_015163615.1 of Vibrio sp. OPT18. Classification (NCBI taxonomy): domain Bacteria; kingdom Pseudomonadati; phylum Pseudomonadota; class Gammaproteobacteria; order Vibrionales; family Vibrionaceae; genus Vibrio; species Vibrio sp. OPT18. Next base: position 168,929 of record NZ_JADDYK010000081.1, on the reverse strand, counting down.
CCGCAAGTTTATCGAGCACGTGTTGACCTCTACGGACACCAAACTGATTCTTCAAAATATCACGACGCCAGTACGAGCTTGGGCAGATAGGCAGCCATTTATGTATGTGGGCTTTGACCATGCGACAGGCAGCTTAAAACTGGCGGACTATTTTAAACAAGTAAGCCCACCAGACAGTAAGTATTCTGTTTTGTATTACTCGCAAGGCTATATCAGTGATGCGCGTGGAGATACTTTTATCCATGAAGTGAATACGGATACCAACTTTACCCTTAAGTCTTCGTTTTACACAAAATCAAACAAAGACAGTGGCTACCAAGCGGCTAAAATCAGCATAGAGAACGATAAGGATCTAGACTTTATCTATGCATGCTCAACGGACGTCGCTCTTGGTGCAATGGAAGCGATTCGTGAATCGGGTCAAGACATCTTAGTGAATGGCTGGGGAGGCGGCTCTGCTGAACTTGAAGCCATTGCAAGGGGCGACCTAGATGTTACTGTTATGCGTATGAACGACGATACGGGCATTGCGATGGCAGAGGCGATTAAGTGGGATCTAGCCGGTTTGGAAGTGCCTACCGTTTACTCTGGTGAATTTGAAATTGTGACCAAGGAAGATTCCCCAGAACGTATTTCAGAACTTAAACAGCGAGCATTTAGGTACTCAGGTCAATAATGAAGAAAAGCTACGCCAGTACACCTAGAAACACTTTAGCTAGACTCATTACGCGTATCGTTATTTTGGTGATAGGCGTGATGGCACTTGGCGTGCTTATTCATAATTATGAAACCAGCAGTAACATCGTACAGCAAGAGACGAATCGAACGGTTCAGCAAACCTCAAGCCTGATCCAAAACATGTTTGATTATCGTTTGTCGGTGCTGCAAATCCATCAAGACAGTAGCTCACATAGTGAAACTCTCAGAGAGTATTTTGATACGGGTAATGACGAGATTCTGAGCTACTTTTTTTTTGGTGTTGACCAACGTGAACCTGATCATGCGCCAGATTTACGCTTTGTCTCTACTCACGATGGTTTGGCTTGGGAAGACGGCAACAGTCAATTTTATGGTTTGGATGAGTCCAACTTAAAGCATATTTCTGATGAGGTTTCATTCAGCAGTAATTGGCATTTTATTAAACTGAGGACAGATATAGGTAAGCGTCACTTGTTGGCTCGCCGTACTCCTATCGTTGATAATGCTACCGGGGAAGTGCTTGGTCAGCTCTATATCGCCATTGTACTTGATAATAACTTCTCTTTGGCTGAGTCAATCCAACAAGGCAGTAACTGCGAAAATATCGTTATTGAAGCGCACGGTACACCGGTGACATCGACATTCAGTGGTGATGAAAGCTACACCATTACTGACATCCTCAATTACCAAATGTACGAACAGTTGCCGCGTCATTTCGTTACCATCGCAACTATTAAGATCAACGCGGTTGAAACCCCTTTAATCATTCGAGCCGTTCAAAAGAACAATAACTTCATTGCGTTAGAAGAAAATTATCAGCGTGCGATTATCGTGGTGATTGTGGTGATCATATTGATGTCTTTCTTTGCTCGAACTTGGATCCAAAGAAGGGTTGCTGCTGAGCTAGATAAGCTGATGGATTTCACTCGCTCAGCAAGTGATGGTGAAGAGTACAACAAGTTCGATGGCTCTAACATTTTCGAATTCCATCATATTGGTTGCACCCTTGAAGACACCTTTGAGCGCTTATCGGAACAGAATCAAAAGTTCCAAGATCTCTTTAACTTTGCTCATTCGCCTATCTTGGTTTGGTCTGAGAAAGGCGACTTGATTCAGATGAACCCCGCCGCTCGTATGGCGCTGTTCGATGCTGATGACAATTATGGCCCAATCGCTCAAGAGTTTGAGCATCGTATGCTGCCTAATATTCAAATGGTGGTTCAAGGCTCTAAACTGACGGGTATTAACGTACCCATTGGTGAAAAGGTGTTTCGTTGGAACATGTCTGCTATTCGCGTGGAGCATGGCATCACAGGTGTGGTAGTACAAGGGCAAGATATTACTAAGCTTATCGAGGCGGAAAGGCAGGCTGATCGAGCAAGAGAAGAAGCCGAGCATCTCGCGAATGTACGTGCAGACTTCCTAGCTAAGATGAGTCACGAGATTCGCACGCCGCTCAACGGTATTCTCGGTGTGTCTCAGCTGCTCAAGCGCTCTATGCACAATGAAGATAATCGCGAGCAGGTGGATGTACTGTGTAATAGTGCGGAACATTTACTGGCGGTACTTAACGATATCTTGGACTTCTCAAAAATTGAGCAAGGGCAGTTTAATATTCAAAAGAAAGACTTCCGCTTGGGGGAGTTAGTTAATACTTTAGACAGCATCTATCGTCCACTGTGCGAAGATAAATCTGTCGAATTTACCATTGTGAATCACTTGGTTGATGACATCGAAATCAACACCGACCAAGTACGCCTCAATCAGATCATGTTTAACCTGCTGAGCAACGCTCTTAAATTCACTCATCAAGGCGGTATCTCCGTTAGCTTTGAGCTCGAGAGTATCTTTAACTCTGAGCACGCCAGCTTAATCGTTCGAGTGAAAGATTCCGGAATTGGTATTGATGAAAGTAAAATTGATGCTGTTTTTGAACCCTTTGTTCAAGCCGAAGAGACCACCACTCGTGAATATGGTGGCACTGGTTTAGGACTTACAATTGTAAAAAATCTGGTCGATATGCTGGAAGGGGACATTCAAGTCCGCAGCATGATAGATCAAGGCTCAGAGTTCACGATAGAAATTCCAGTGGTAGTACACGCCAAGCCGTTATTAGTCGATGCTAAGCAACAAACTGCGGTTGAGCCTGAGGCGTTGTTTAGTCGACCTTTGAATGTGTTGCTGGTGGAAGATAATCACACCAACGCCTTTATTGCTCAGGCTTTCTGTAAAAAATATGGCATGGTCGTCACCTGGGCAAAAGATGGCTTAGAAGCGATTGAGATGGCTAAGACGATAACCTATGACTTGATCTTGATGGATAACCAGCTCCCTAATCTCGGTGGTGTTGAAACCACTCAGCAACTGAGAGGTGAGATTGGTGTGTCAGCTCCAATTTATGCGTGTACCGCTGATGCTCAAGAGTCAACTAGAGACAGCTTTATGGCCGCAGGGGCGAATTACGTGATTGTAAAACCCATTAAAGAAGAGTCGCTCCACCAAGCGTTTGTTCATTTCAAAAACTCATACTGGAATGACACAGAGCACTAGGCTTTAACTTAGTGCTCTGAACGGACTCTATTAAATAGGCGTAGCCAACTTGTTGTCGCTACACAAATCCTGATGAGTCTGTCTTTATATAGATCCTGAGACAAAGGCTTGTTCTAACAGCAGCGTTTTCAACTCATAACTCATATTTAGGTGTTCAGGGAATTGGATACCTAACAACCAGCCTTGTCTTTGCCTTTTCTTACTCACCACTTTGTAGACCAGATCGTCACCTAAGTACTCATTTAAGTCAGAATTAACTTTTATCTTCCAGCCAACATCAATATCTGATTGTTGGGTAAGATAGATACCGCAGCCTGACGCTGAAAAATCGACCAGAGTGGCATCCAGCGACAAGGTATCAAAGTTGACTTCACAGCTGAGACGTACTTTATACCTTTCGTGTTCACGAATAGGCTTGGTTGCAAAGTTTGAGGGTGGGCGAAGGAAGATTAGATGTGCTGGTGAGGTGATATGAGCCAGTACATTGGTTTTGAACGCGACAATGTGCCCAAGTTCGGTGTCGGTAATCGCACGAACAATAATATCAACGTTTGTGAGCTTTCTCAACGTCAGTGCTTCTGTCGCTCTTTGTGAAAGCTCTAGGATAAGGTACTGATCTTCTTTGTGTCCGATATAAAGTGTACTGATCTGGATTGAGTCGTCTGGGCCAAATTCTAATACACCTGCTGTTTTTGTACCTGGCTTTAGGTATCTGAACAGTTCTAAGTTTTTATCTTTATGCATGTTCGTTACTGAATAATGTTAATCGTTTGATAAAATAATATAACGCCCTGATAAAACTATGTCATTAGTTTCATTGAAGTAATTAGCAGCGTACAACAAAAAAATGAATCGTTATCTCAAGTAAGCAACGGCTTACTCTTGTCGTAAAACAAGATACACTACTGACAGATATATATTTGATGGAGAAATAGTAAATGGAACTGGAAACCTTATTAAATACTCTGGCTGAAACCCCAGAAGCCGTGCAATTTGAAGATACAATGCAAGTGATCGAAGCTCACTATGATTTTTCTGAGAGCGAGTTTCGCAATGGTGAGGTAGTGAACGCTGCAGGGCAGAATAATGGTTCGTGTAAGATTTTTGCTTTTGGTTTAGAGCAAGGCCTATCAGCAGAGCAGACTCTTGCTTGTTTTGGTCAATTTTATCGTAACGACGTGCTAGGTTTTCCTGAGAACAGCGACCATCAAAATATTCGTAACTTTATGGTTCATGGCTGGAACGGTATCCAGTTTTTTCAGCCTGCGCTGGTTGCAAAAGCGAAGTAGACACTAACCAGGTAGCGATCAGGTCGAAACTTAATCTCAGGATTTTGAAGCGAGAAAATAACCTCTCGCTTTTTTTGTCTATGTTGAACTGGCCAGTAACTTGCTATCCAGTAACTTACTAAATGGGCTTTAAACTACTGAACAGGCAAAGCAGACAAGCACTTACGACACATACAAACTCCAGCTTTTGGAATATCGCTAGTATCTCGTTTTTCTAGATCAAAACACCAACACGTCTCTTTACCCGCACTGATATCGCATTGAGCTGGCTCATTACACTGTGGACATTGGTGAGTCGAACTCTCGCCACTAAGATTATCCATAACCGACGTTTGCTCTTCTTCAGATAAGCCTTTCCAACCTATAATTTCATCCATTGTTCGAAAGCAGCCACTACACATTCCGCCATTATTTTTACAAGCCGCTCGGCAAGGTGTTTTCATTTCTCTAACCTGTGATTCATTTGGGCTGAAATGTAGCATATTTGTTTCTTCTTGAAGAGCCGTTAGGCTAAGAAATTACTCAGTTAAATTTAGAAATGACCTCGTAATTTTTAGGCTTTTCATGTAGCATCTCGCCCCTTTTGTTGAGTGGGGGATATTATGTTTATTGGATTTGATTATGGAACAGCGAACTGTTCTGTCGCGGCGATGGTTAATGGAGAGCCAAGCCTGTTACCGCTCGAAGGTAACAACCACTATATTCCCTCAACCGTGTTTGCGCCTACTCGTGAAAGTGTTTCTGAACATCTATTCCGTCATTTGAATATCAAGCCGAGTGATGCGATCGGTGAGCAAGTTTTACGACGTGCGATCGCTCTGAACAGAGAAGAGAGTATCGACCTAGTACCAGAAGACATGGCATTTGGTCAGGCTGCGTTGGACTTATATTTAGAAGATCCTCGTGATGTTTATTATGTTAAGTCCCCTAAGTCTTTCCTTGGCGCGAGTGGACTGCATGATGTTCAGGTGAGCTTTTTCGAAGATTTAGTGTGCGCCATGATGGCAAATATCAAGAATCAAGCCGAACTCACGACTCAAGAGCAGATCAAACAAGCTGTTATCGGCCGACCAATTAACTTCCACGGTCGAGGTGGTGAAGAGGCGAACAGACAAGCTGAAGACATCCTCATTCGCGCAGCTAAGCGTGCAGGTTTCCTTGATATCGCTTTTCAATTCGAGCCCGTAGCCGCAGGCCTTGATTACGAAAGCACATTAACTGAAAACCAAACAGTATTGGTTGTCGATATTGGCGGTGGTACCACCGATTGCTCATTATTGGAGATGGGACCAAGCTGGTCTGGTAAAGCGGATCGTACCCAGAGCTTGTTGGCACACAGTGGACAAAGGGTAGGGGGTAATGACCTCGATATCTATCTTGCGTTCAAACAACTGATGTCACCTTTTGGTATGGGCAGCAAAGGCATTTCGGGTATCGATATGCCATTGACGCAATTCTGGAATCCAATTGCGATTAATAATGTTGAAGCTCAAAAGAATTTCTATTCAAGAGAAAACCTAGCAGCATTAAAATTACTTCGCAAAGAAGCGTCAGAGCCACAAAAGCTAGAACGTTTGATGAAGGTTTATCACGACACCTTAGGTTACGGTATTGTGCGCAGAGCGGAAGAAGCCAAGATTGCGCTGGCAGAATCCTCTCAATATCGTACGGCGATTAATGTTGCCTCTGAACTGGTCGAGGTAGATATCTCAGTCGAACAGATGGTTGAAGCGATTGAAACACCGAAGTCTAAGATGATTGAGTTGGTTAAAGAGGCGATTCAACAAGGCCAGAAAAAGCCAGTCGTAATCTACATGACGGGTGGTTCAGCTCGTTCACCGATACTTCGTGAGGCCGTACAACAAGCTGTGCCGAACGTACCGATTGTGAGTGGTAATTACTTCGGTTCAGTAACTGCAGGTTTAGCTCGTTGGGCTGAGGTTTGCTTCAAATAAGAGTTCAATGATGAGTTATGAAGGGCAACCAGTCGCTGATTGGTTGCCCTTTTTTTGTTTTTCTCTAATGAACTTTCTATTGAGCGATTTTTCCTAGCTCATATTGGGATTTGTTTCACAAAGCTAAATATTTCAGTTGAGTTCTACATGTTACAAAATATTTCAGGGTCAAAGTCGAGCCTCTCGATGGTCTGATGAGTCATTTTGAAATTAGATTTTTAATGCTTTTTTAGTGACTATAAAATCAAAAAAATCAAAGTGATCATCTCAAAGAATGAAAAGAACCACCAGTGGATCCCGTATTATTCCATTGTTTTTAAAGGTTTTTTTGTTTTTTATGGTGAAATTTTTTTTATTTTATATATTTTAATGCAACTTTCTTGTCATTCGTATATTAGGGTTTCGCTACTTGTTAAATGCAGGTAACAACTTCTCCGTAAGCACGAGGTTGTTAGTGAATAACTCACCCAGTTACATAATGGATATGACAATGAATAAGAAACTTTTAGCGCTAGCAATTTCTGGTGCAGTATTTGGTACACAGGCAGTTGCAGTAGAACTTTACAACGAAGACGGCACAACATTCTCTGTTGGCGGCCACGTTTCAGTTGCAGTTGGTGACGTAAACAGTGATGACCGTCTTAGTGAAGATGATATCGGTGTAGAGACTGTATCTCCACGTATCAATTTCGGTGCAACTCATGAACTTGGTAACGGCTTCACTGCTGACGCTAAAGGTGAATGGGCGCTAAACATGCTTGACGGTGGTGATCAGTCATTCACAACTCGTCTTGGTTACGTTGGTCTTTCTCATGACGACTTCGGTCGTGCTGCTGTTGGTACTCAATGGGCACCTTACTACAGCGTTGCTGGCGTTGCTGATATGCCAATCGCTTTCGCAAACGACTTTATCTACGATGATCACGGTAACCTAGGTACTGGTCGTGGTGAAGAGATGGTGAGCTACGCTAACGCACTAGATTTCGGTAATGCCGGTACGCTAGGTCTTGGTGTTGCATGGCAAGGTCGTAAAGCTGATAAAGTTAAATACAGCGATGCTTTATCTCTAGATAACGAATACGGTAACCGTGCTCAGATTGCTCTGAACTACAACATCGCAGACTTCTCTGTGAACTACGCATACAACACTGGTGATGTAAGCTTTGATGGTATCTCTGGTTCAAAAACTGCGGATTCTAACGTTGTAAGTGCAACTTACGGTTCATACGGTTCAGGTCTATACCTTGCAGGTGTTTACGCTATGAACAACTACATGAACAAGACTTCTGCTGGCCCTCTAGAAGAGACAACTGCGGTTGAATTACTTGCAGCTTACGCACTTTCAAATAGCCTTAACCTAAGCGTTAACTACGAAGCAGTAGAAGACGAGAAGCTAAACGATACTGTATTCAGCACAACTGCTTTACAAGCAGAATACAACTTCACGTCTCAGTTCGTAGGTTTTGCTGGCTACCAGTTCGATCTACAAGGCTCTGGTACTTACAAAGCAAAAGCTGACGACCAATGGCTACTTGGTGCTCGTTACTACCTATAAGTCAAAGACTTATTTAGCATAGTGTTTACTCCTTAAGTTTACCTTTTAGGATACTGTCCTAGACACCATGCTAAGCCCTCTCAAGCCTTTTGGTTTGAGAGGGCTTCTTTCGTTCTATACGTACTGTTTTAGCTTATCCTTCATGTTTCCCTGCCATTCATTTTATCTACGTAGCTATGATCTACGAAGCTATGACTCTTGTCATCAGTTCTTATATGTCGCGATCTTCGGATAAAAGTATTTAAATCATTTAATTGAGCTAAATATCAGAATTTAGATATTGGTAACCATCTTGTCGAAGACTCTCATTTTATGATGCGTTAAACTCTTCACTCCAAAAAATAGTTCAGGGATAAACTATGAGCAGTGTTGTCGATCAGGAACAGTTGATGAATTCGAAACGAACAGCAACCCCCACCAAGGTGCTGTGTGTTGGGCGTAACTATGTCGATCACATCGAAGAACTCAATAACGCAATCCCAAACTCAATGGTGGTTTTCAATAAACCAAGTACCAGTGTTAAGTCATCTCTGTCTTCTTTTCATCAAGAAGCGCTGCACTACGAAGCAGAAATCTGTTTTATTGTTGAAAATAGCCAGTACTCCGCTGTGGGTTTAGGACTAGATCTCACCAAACGTGAATTACAAAGTAGCTTAAAAGCGAAAGGCCTACCTTGGGAGCGCGCCAAGGCGTTTGATGGTTCCGCTGTCTTGAGCCGTTTTGTACCCATTGATAACTTAGATCTCTCAGACTTAAATCTAGAGCTATTTATTAACTGTGTTCGCGTTCAAAAAGGACACGTAGAGCAGATGCTTTACTCTCCACAAACTATCCTCGAAGAGTTATCTTCTTATACGACTTTGCTTGATGGTGATGTTGTCATGACAGGCACACCTAAAGGTGTTGGTGAGGTCCATCGAGGTGATATCTTCCTTGGTCGTCTAAAGTGTGGTGAAACGACATTGATTGAGATTGAGTGGGTGGCGAGTTAATTAATACTCCATGTTTAGTTAATAAATTGGTTTGGATGGTTAAAATTAGTTTTTAATTCTTACAATTAACCCTCTTGCAACTAATTACATCTGGAAGGGTGTTGGTAATTGATATAAAATCCGCCTCCGTTCTTATCAATACTGAAACCCATGATCGACTTAGCCATCTTACCTGTTTACCTGACAGCCGTTGTTGCACTTCTCCTTTTACCTGGCCCTGATATGTTACTCATCGCGAGCTCAAGTATGAGCTATGGCCGCAAGGTTGGTGTGTTCGCAAGTTTAGGCAACGCGACTTCTGGAATCATTCTGACAGTATTGGCAGCAATGGGTGTTTCAGCGTTGATCGCAATGAGCCCAATAGCGCTTAAAGCTCTACATTTGTTAGGCGGCGCGTACTTGTTGAAGATGGGATGGGACTGCCTTCGAACAGAGCAGGGAAGTGCGCCGGAGCTAAACGATAATTTTGCTGCAAAAGCCTATTACCAAAGAGCGCTAATCAGTAACCTGCTTAATCCAAAAGCCTTGGTTTTCTTTGTGATGTTCTTACCACAGTTTGTGTCGACGAATATTGAAGCGACTTCCGGTCAGCAGATGCTTGTTCTGGGTTTATTACTGAATGTTCTCGGCTTAACGTTTAACTTTTTGCTGGTGGCGTTAGTGGGTACGATTGGTAAATCTCTCGTAGAAAACGCGAAGTTTCGTACCTATCAACAGAAAGTCATGGGCGGAGTTTTCATCGTGTTAGCTATCTGGATGTTGTCTTCTTTCTTTACTTCGTAGATGAATCAAATCAGACATCTTCTCGTGGTTAGCCGCTGAGACAAAAATGGACGCTACGAGCGTCCATTTTTTATATTTAACCGTTACATGTTGAACGCGCTAACTGCTATGAGTTCAACTCTTGTTGATGCTGTTCAATCAGTTTCTCCATGTACTGCTCACCGCGCAGGCGAGTGCCTTCGTAGGTTTCTGTCCCTTCAAACTTTGTCACCGTTTCATAATAGACTTTCACTTTTGGCTCTGTGCCTGAAGGTCTTACGATAATGCGTGAACCATCCTCGAGGTGATAGATGAGTACGTCACTTGCAGGCAGGTTAATGGCTTCAGTATTGCCTCCAATGACGAAGCGTAAAGAAGACTGCAGATCTTCAATTACAGAGATAGCGACACCGTTGATTGTTTTAGGCTGTGCCGAGCGGAGCTTAGAACCAATCGAAGGTGAATCTGGGTCTAGTGCAATACTTCGCTGAGCGTTGGTATGAACCCCATGTTCAAATGAAATCTGAGCGAGAAGATCCCAAACCGTTCGGCCTTGAGATTTTAACTCCTCAACCAGTTGAGCGAAAACAACGATGGCAGACAGTCCATCCTTGTCCCGTACTTGAGTACCAATTGTGTAGCCTAATGCTTCTTCATAGGCAAACAAGAACTCGTTCTGATCATCTTCTAATTGCATGCCAATATTCGCCAACCATTTAAAACCTGTCAGCGTTTGGAAATAAGTCGCACCATGAGATTGAGCCACTTTTTCAAGCAAGGTTGAAGATACGATACTGTTACCAACTAACTGGTTTTTGGTATGAGGTTTTGATAACAAGTAATGCGCGAATAGCACACCAACTTGGTCACCTGTTAGCATTTTGTATGAGCCATCATCTGTTCTCACTGCAACCGCAAATCGGTCTGCATCTGGATCGTTGGCACAAGCTATGTCAGCATCGACACTTTTTGCTAAGTTAACCACCAGATCCATCGCGCCTTTTTCTTCCGGATTCGGGAAGTTGACGGTCGGGAAGTTACCATCGGGCTCTCTTTGCTCGGCGACGCTGAACACCTTATGGAAACCAGAATCGTGAAGTAGATCCTCAGCCATTTGTGCGCCGACACCATGCATTGCGGTATAGGTGATGGTGGTGTTCGCCGATTCGATCTCTTTACTCACGTATGGGCTCTGATTGATCGCAGCGCGGTACGTCTGGTAATAACCTTCAGTTAACCACACCAACTTACCTTGTGTTTCAGCGTCACTTAGGCTCATTAAAGGGAGCGGCTTAGTTGATGCGATATCGATTTCAGCGGCAATACCCGCGTCGTGAGGAGGAATGATTTGAGCGCCATTCTCCCAGTACACTTTGAAACCATTGTATTCCGGTGGGTTGTGACTGGCAGTCACCACAACAGCAGCTGCGGCGTTGAAGTGCTCAATACCAAAGGCAACGATAGGGGTCGCTGCGACATTCGAGGTTAGATAAACCTTAATGCCTAAAGCCGTGAGTACGGAAGCGGTATCAATCGCGAACTGCTTTGAATCTAAACGGCCGTCATAACCGACGACCACACCGCGAATGGTCGCATTAGCGACATGTTCGATTAAGTAGTGGCCGAGCCCGGTTGCTGTTTCCTGTATAACTAAACGGTTCATTCGATTTGGGCCGCATCCAACTTTGCCTCTAAGTCCTGCCGTTCCGAACTCTAATCGTTGGGTGAAGCGGTCTTCAAGTTCGTCGTGCATTCCCCCATCGATGAGGTGTTGAAGTTCTTCACGAGTTCTTGGGTCTGGGTCTCTCGCTAACCAATTCATTGCATCTTGCATAATCACTAAACCTATTAATGTCTGTATGACTTACTGTTGATTTAATTTAAGTGATATTGATTATCATTTCCATGAAAGCAATCGTAAAACTCGATATAAAATAAATTCCAACGGCAAGAGGGCACGTAGATTAAGCCACTTCAAATAATTGACTGTTTAGTAAGTAAACTTACCTTGAACAATTGGATATCACTAACTAGCCTTTTACATAAATATAACAAAGTTTAACAAATTCGCCGTTTTTGAATCTTTCATGGAAACCTCCAACGCTTTTGAACCGTATTAGTTCTTGGGTTATATGAGGTCAGTAGCCTGCTCACAGGCTAGTTCCATGTGAGTTGTAGATTGAGATTCAGCCTTTTCATGTTTAGCCGGAATAACAATGAATGTTGTCCAGCTCGCAACGACATTTAGGTCGCAAGTATCCAATTAGGAAGGATAAGGAGAGATCTTTTGAAAAGATTACTGGTTAGGCTAGCGTGGCTTTTGAAGAGTTTTGTTGTGCTTTTAGTATCGCCTTTAGTGCACGCAAGCAGTGATTACAACATGACTCAAGGCGTCACTGAGATCAGTGGTAAGGTGTATGAACTTCATATGCTGATCTTCTACATCTGCTGTGCAATTGCCTTTGTTGTTTTTGGTGTGATGTTTTATTCGATTTTGAGGCACAGGAAATCGAAGGGTGCAGTTGCTGCACATTTTCACGAAAGCACGAAAGTCGAAATTCTTTGGACCATCATCCCTATTATCATCCTCATCGCTATGGCGATACCCGCCACCAAAACTTTGATAGCGATGGAAGATACCTCCCAATCAGATCTGACCGTTAAAATCACTGGATCACAATGGAAATGGCATTACAGCTATTTTGGTGAAGACGTCGAGTTTTTCAGCCTTCTAGCGACCAGTGACAAAGAGATTGAAGGCATTGAAGTGAAAGGCGCGCATTACTTGCTAGAAGTTGATAAGCCGCTTGTACTGCCTGTTGACCGCAAAGTCCGTTTCTTAATGACTTCCGACGATGTGATTCACTCATGGTGGGTGCCAGCATTCGCCGTTAAGAAAGATACCATTCCAGGTTTTATCAATGAGGCTTGGACTAAGATAGATGAGCCTGGTGTCTACCGCGGGCAGTGTGCAGAGTTGTGTGGTCGTGCCCATGGCTTCATGCCGATAGTGGTGCATGCCATGGAAGAAGCCGAGTTTGACGCATGGCTAGCGGAGCAGAAAGAGTTAGCGATAGCTGAACAACAAGCCGCGAAAGATGCATTAGATGCGTCACTTTCTTTGGAAGAGTTGAATACCATCGGTGAAGAGGTTTACAAAACTCGATGTGCGGTTTGTCACCAAGCAAACGGTGAGGGCATTCCCGGAGCATTCCCTGCCATCAAAGGAAGTTCTATTGCCCTTGGCGATGTGGATGTTCACATCGACACCATTGTTTATGGTCGTGGCGGTACGGCGATGCAAGCGTTCGATAATCAGTTAACTGAGAAAGAGATCGCAGCGGTAGTGACTTATCAACGAAATGCTTGGGGTAATAACACCGGCGATATTGTTCAGGCTTCAGATATCAACGCTTATAAGGCGAAGCAAGAAGGCAGTTCTGAAAGCTCAACGGATGATGCACAAAATGATGCTAAGGATCAGTTATGAGTTCACCAATCAATAAGCCGGTGAAATCGGCTCCAGCAGAAGATCAAGTACTGAGCCATTCTGCGGAAGGCACCTTGGGCAATAATGATTTGCCTGTTGATGATCACGACTCACATGCGGCACCTAAAGGCTGGGCTCGTTGGCTGTATTCAACCAATCATAAAGACATTGGTACACTTTATTTGTGGTTTAGCTTTGCAATGTTCTTAACGGGCGGCGCAATGGCAATGGTGATCCGTGCGGAGCTGTTCCAACCGGGTTTACAACTTGTTGAGCCAGATTTCTTCAATCAGATGACGACTGTCCATGGTTTAATCATGGTATTCGGTGCCGTGATGCCTGCATTTACGGGTTTGGCTAATTGGATGATCCCGATGATGATCGGTGCACCCGATATGGCGTTGCCGAGAATGAACAACCTCAGCTTCTGGATCTTGCCTTTTGCATTTCTAATCTTAATCGGGTCTTTGTTTACAGAAGGGGGCGGCCCGAGCTTTGGTTGGACCTTCTATGCGCCACTCTCGACAACTTATGGCCCAGACAGTACCGCGCTATTCGTATTCTCAGTCCATATCATGGGGATCAGTTCGATCATGGGGGCGATTAACGTGATCGTAACCATAGTGAACATGCGCGCACCGGGCATGACTTGGTTCAAGCTACCGATGTTCGTATGGACTTGGTTAATTACCGCTTTCTTGCTGATAGCTGTGATGCCCGTGCTCGCGGGGGCTGTGACCATGGTACTGACTGACAAATACTTTGGTACTAGCTTCTTTGATGCCGCAGGTGGTGGGGACCCGGTGATGTTCCAGCACATATTCTGGTTCTTTGGGCACCCCGAAGTGTACATCATGATCTTGCCGTCTTTTGGTATCGTCTCAGCCATCATTCCTGCATTCAGTGGTAAGCGCCTGTTTGGTTATCACTCGATGGTTTATGCGACCTGTAGTATCGCACTGCTGTCATTCTTGGTTTGGGCGCACCACATGTTCACCACGGGTATGCCAGTATTTGCCGAACTTTTCTTCATGTATTGCACCATGTTGATAGCGGTGCCGACCGGTGTGAAAGTCTTCAACTGGGTGGCGACCATGTGGCGGGGGGCTTTGACCTTTGAAACCCCAATGCTGTTTGCGATTGCCTTTATTGTTCTGTTTACGATTGGTGGGTTATCTGGATTGATGCTCGCTATCGTGCCAGCTGATTTCCAATATCACGACACTTATTTTGTTGTGGCTCACTTCCATTATGTTCTGGTGACCGGTGCCGTGTTCTCGATTATGGCTGCCGCTTATTATTGGCTGCCGAAATGGACTGGGCATATGTACGACCATAAGCTCAGCCTGTGGCATTTCTGGACGTCGGTGATTTCAGTCAATGTACTGTTCTTTCCTATGCACTTTTTAGGGTTAGCGGGTATGCCGCGTCGTATTCCAGATTACGCCATTCAGTTTGCTGATGTTAACCAAGTCGTGTCGATTGGTGGCTTTGCCTTTGGGTTGTCTCAGCTGATTTTCTTATGGTTGGCAATTAAGTGTGTAAGAGGGGGCGAGCCCGCGCCAAGCAAGCCTTGGGATAGAGCTGAAGGTCTTGAATGGACAGTACCAAGCCCTGCGCCTCACCACACCTTTACTCATCCACCTAAAGTGGATTAGAGGACAGAACCATGAGTGATAAGCAAAGCGATCCCAATCAAGATAAAAAACAACCAAAGCGCCTGTCTAATAAGCGATCGACTAAAAAGCTGACGGGCTACTTGGTGTTGAGCGTGGTTGCGATGTTTGGCTTCGGTTTCGCTTTGGTGCCGCTCTACGATGTGATGTGTGAGGCTTTAGGGATCAATGGTAAAACCAATACCGTTTCCGCAGTTCAACCTCAGGGAATGCAGCCTGACTACTCTCGTACGGTTCGAGTCGAATTCATGTCCCACATCAAGCCAGATATGCCATGGCAGTTTTCGCCTGAGGTTCGGGTGTTAGAGGTTCACCCTGGTGAGGTGGTTCAGACTAACTACATTGCCAAAAACCTCTCTGGAGCCTCATTGGTTGGCCAAGCCGTACCATCGGTTTCTCCAGGTATGGGGGCTACTTACTTCAATAAGATGGAGTGCTTTTGCTTTAATCAGCAACCATTGGACGGGCACAAGAGCGCAGAAATGGGTTTGATATTTTACATTGAGCTAGATATTCCAGAATCGATACATACGCTTACGCTCTCTTATACGCTGTTTAACATCACGAGTCAGGTGAGTGGAGAGGCAAGTAAGCCTGAAGTGACTACAT
>NZ_JADDYK010000081.1:110899-153299 GCF_015163615.1 Vibrio sp. OPT18 | reverse complement strand
CAATATTGAGCACACTACAATCTGGCTCACCAAAAGCGAGCACACTCGCAAGTAACTAGGGATTTACAGAACCAGAATCAACAAAAGGAGTTGAGCGATGAGTTCTAAAAAGGAAGTTTATTTCGTTCCACACCAAAGCCACTGGCCATTGGTGGGTGCTGTAGCACTGTTTTTGGTCGCAGTTGGCGCTGGCTTGACGGTGCAAAACATGGGAACCGACGCCGCTGGTGGTGTATTTGGCAAAGCGGTGTTGTTAGTCGGGTTTGCTGTGCTGCTTTACATGCTCGCAGGTTGGTTTAGCAATGTGATCACAGAATCATTGAGTGGTCTCTATTCTGAGCAGATTTCTCGTTCTTTTAGACAAGGAATGAGTTGGTTTATTTTCTCCGAAATCATGTTCTTCGGCGCTTTCTTTGGCGCGCTTTTCTATGCTCGCATGATTTCTGTGCCTTGGATTGGTGGTGCGGGCAATAATGAAATGACCCATGAAGTATTGTGGCCGATGTTCCAATCAATATGGCCACTAACGACTACCCCTGATGGCGTAACGACACAAGCCATGCCTTGGCAAGGTATCCCGCTTAAGAACACTATTATTTTGCTGCTCTCCTCTGTGACGCTGCACATGGCACATATCAGTCTTGAACAAAATAAGCGTATGGCTTTGATCGTCTGGTTGGAGATAACCATTGTTCTGGCAGGCTTCTTCCTGTTCTTCCAAGTTGAAGAGTACCTTCACGCTTATCAAGAGATGGGGCTGACACTTCAGTCTGGTATCTACGGTAATACCTTCTTTTTGCTGACTGGGTTTCATGGTTTACATGTCTGTTTAGGGACGATCTTTTTGATTGTGTTGCTGGCAAGGGTTGCGAAAGACCACTTCACTCCAAAAGACCACTTTGCGTTCCAAGCGGGCAGTTGGTATTGGCACTTTGTTGATGTGGTTTGGTTAGGGCTGTTTGTGTTTGTTTATGTGCTTTAACGGTTGAGCCTATAGGGGATTAATAGGGGCGGGGGTTAGGAGTTATTATTCCTGATCCCAAAGCAAGTAATAAAAGTAACACGACAACGGCTGACCACATGACACGACGACCCAAGAAGTGACTGAGTCTTTTTCCATTGTGTTTGCCCGAGGCGATTTGGATTAGACCTTTCATCAAATTGAAAGCGATAAAAAACAGCAAAGCGACCAATACGACTTTAAATAACAGAACAAAGGTAGATGACACCATAGTGATAACTCCAAACCGATTGATTGATGATGAACACAAGTTCCGCAGTAAAGGTTTTTGGATAGCGGTTGTTTTAACTGTGGTTTCAGTCGGCGCTTTAATCAAGTTAGGTTTATGGCAACTCGATCGTGGTAACGAGAAATTACGTTATGAACAGCAATTAGCTGAGAGAGCACAGCTATCGTCACAACCTTTAGATGTCGTTTTTTCTGAGTTGCGAGATATGGATTTATCTGGGCAAGAGTCATTAAATCCTCAAACCCTAAACGGGTTAAAGGCGGATGTTGAATTAGTAGATGCGAGTGGTTTGATGCTCTTGTTAGACAACCAGATAAACCAAGGAACGGTAGGGTATGTGATTTACATGTTGGGTAAGGTTCGTCTTGAAGATGAAAACCAGTCCTTAGTGGCTGAAAAACAGTTGTTGATCGATCTTGGGTTTGTTCCGGCAAGTAATGACAGAAGAGAACTGCCGCAACTAGGAACTATCACTGTACCAACCAAAATGTCAGGGCGCTTGTATACACGCTCCGTTAACCCTTTAAGTCATGAGTTGGGTTTAGAAAATACGACACCGAATAGAATCCAAAACCTAAACATAGCAGCGTTATCACAGTATACAGGGCAAGAAGTGCTGCCCTTTGCCTTCCAACCTCAGAGCTTAGATTCCTGGCCTTATGAGTTGTTATGGCGACCGACGGCGATGAAATCTGAGAAGCACTTTGGTTACTCGTTTCAATGGTTTGTAATGGCTGCTGTACTTCTGTTTTTGATGTTGTTGATTGGGTTCCGTCATTTTAAGAAAAATAGCCACATGAATAAGAAGTAGGCACTTGAAGTTTAAATAGCGGCTTAAACGCATCACCTGCAACAAGGAAGAAAGATGGATAAATCTCAAACACAAATGAACAGGGAAAGTACCGATGCAAATATGGCCGAGCTTAAAAGCCGTCGTACTAAGGGGCGTCTGGTATTAATCGGATTAGTGTTGATTTTCGCTTTGCCTGCGATTATTGCCAAAACCGTGTTGGATCAGAATTGGTACACATCAGGCGTCACTAACTCGGGCGAATTGGTAGAACCAAGAACCACACTAGCGGATTTCGGCGTAACGGTACCCATGGCTGGAGAGGGGTGGTTAGTGGGTTATATTGCGCCGATAGAGTGCGAAAGCTTGTGTGAACAACAGCTTCATTATTTGAATCAAAGCTACTTGGCGTTAGGGAAAAATAAAGAGCGAGTGACCGCCGTTGTTTTTGTATCGGAAGGTAACTCGTTAACGGGGTCGCTTGATAAGCCGGATTTGTCTTTGTTAGCTGGTGGCGATCAGTTAAGTACCGAGTTTTCGCCGGCTTCCATTGTCATTATTGACCCACTAGGTCAGTTGGTTATGGAGTACAAAAGCGTTTCGGAACCGTCGCAGTTAGTCGAGCAATCCAAAGGCATGATTCATGATTTAAGAAAGCTACTTAAGCTATCAAGAGTCGGGTAGTTGATGAGCTTAAGTCTATAAGCTTTAGCAGATGCCGCGAATGCTTGAGCTTAAGCAGCGAAAAGGGAATAAGTATAGGGAGATAAGTGATGCAGAATAAAGCCCCTGATTTACTGATGCTCGTGATGAGATTAACTATCTTGTTAACCCTTACCGTGATTGTTCTCGGCGCTTATACACGTTTGTCTGATGCTGGCCTTGGCTGTCCTGACTGGCCAGGGTGTTATGGGAAGATCACCGTTCCTTCTGATGCCCAAGCGGTGAATCAAGCCAATCTGCAATTCCCTGATCGGGCTCTCGAAGCAGACAAAGCGTGGATAGAGATGATACATCGCTACTTTGCAGGAACATTAGGGCTGCTTATCTTTGTCGTTGTTGCTTGGTGTATTAAAAAGAACATCACACCAGTCGGTCTTCCATTACTTATCTCGGCTACTGTGATCTTTCAGGCTTTGCTTGGAATGTGGACGGTGACTCTCAAGTTGATGCCCGTTGTGGTTATGGCGCATTTGATGGGGGGCTTCACGTTGCTGTCACTGTTGTGTCTGCTCTACTGTCGTTTGTCTCAATTCCAAAGCCGTTTTGGCGAGGCTTCTTATTCTCCAACACTTAAAGTTTGGGCGCTGTTTGGGTTACTCATTGTAGTGGGGCAGATACTGCTTGGTGGTTGGACATCGTCAAACTATGCCGCTTTGGTGTGTACCCAATTGCCTATTTGTGAAGGTAACTGGATGAGCTACCTCGATTTCAAAAATGCGTTCGATTTTGCTCAACATGGACACGACAACTATGAGTTTGGCGTGTTGGAGTATCCCGCGAGGCTCACCATCCATGTCATGCACAGGTTCGGGGCTATTGTGGCGACATTAACGGTGCTGATGGTCGTGTACCAGTTATGGAAGTTTGGCCAAGCACCTCACCAAAAGCTGAGCGTGATTGTCGCAATAGTGTTGTTTACTCAAATCAGCCTTGGGATCAGTAATGTATGGTTTCACCTGCCAATCTCAGTCGCGGTTTTGCATAACCTAGTCGCAGCGATGCTGCTCATCTGCATGGTTGTAACCAATTTTGTGGTGTGGCAACGCAAACCGAGTGAGAGCTTGGTGAAGAACAGTGTATTACAAGGAGGTAATCATGGTCAGTAGAACGTCAACGGAGTATGAAGTGGTGGTTCAAGACGCAGACTTAACTCATAAGATAACAGCCAACAATGACACAGCTTTGGATAACGAAATGGCTGCAAAAAACAAAGCCACTTGGAAAGTTTATTTAACGCTGACTAAGCCGAAAGTGGTGGCTTTGATGTTGTTGACGGCATTGGTTGGGATGTGTTTGGCCGTGCCGAATGGATTGCCTTTGCAACAAACTCTGTTCGGAATGATAGGGATAGGGTTAATGGCAGGTTCAGCGGCTGCGTTTAACCATTTGATCGATAAAAAGATCGACGGCCAGATGACTCGAACAAATCGACGTCCTTTACCATCAGGTGAGCTCAGCAGTGTGCGAGTATTCAGCTTTGCAGCAGGTATCGGTTTGCTTGGGTTTACTACGTTAGTGATATGGGTCAATCAACTCACGGCTTGGTTAACCTTTGCAAGCTTATTGGGCTATGCGGTGATTTATACCATGTACCTGAAGCGAGCGACGCCACAGAACATCGTAATTGCAGGGATTGCAGGCGCGATGCCTCCACTATTAGGTTGGACGGCAGTCACCAACGAGCTGCATTCAAACGCTTGGTTGTTGGTGATGATCATCTTTATTTGGACACCTCCGCACTTCTGGGCGTTGGCAATTCATCGTCGTGACGAGTATGCCAAAGTGAACATCCCCATGTTGCCTGTAACCCACGGAATCGAATACACCAAGACGTCTATTTTTCTCTATACCTTGTTGCTTAGCATCGTGTGTATATTGCCTGTATTGGTTGGCATGAGTAGCTGGATATATCTGAGCGCTTCATTGGTGCTCAACGGCGGTTTTGTTTATCACGCTTGGATACTTAAATATCGTGATGAACCTAATATGGCGATGAAGACCTTTAAGTTCTCCATCTATCATCTCATGATCTTGTTTGTGGCTCTGTTGGCAGACCACTATCTACTTTAATAACCGCATTTATGCTGTTGCTGAATAAGAAAACGGATGCTCTGGGCATCCGTTTTTGTTTGTCTAATTACACAAGCTTACATACTTGAAAGTAAGTAACTCGCTAACAATTAGTCCACTTTGTTCCAAGCATCTTGCCAGTGTGAACCTACACCAGGTTCGTACTGAGTTGCTGTTGGGGCCCATTGAACACAGTAGCCAGAGTATGGGAACTCTTTACACTGATAAACACCACCATCGCTGCTTAGAACCTTTGTTCCTGCAGTGTAAGATTCAATGCTTTCTGGGAACACAAAGTCGTAATCGCCCGCTGGTGGCGGTGTTTGCTCGTCCATCAGATGGAAATCAAGCGTGTTCTGATCCACTAAGTTGCCTTGGTCATCTTTCGTCACAACCACAAGCATGTGGTGGCCAGCTTCAGACTTAGACAGAGTCAGTTGAACACCTTCAACTTGTCCGTCTGTTAGCTCCGATTTCTGAGATGCAAGCGCTTCACGGTGATGGTTGTACACGGTAAGCTCAGCTTGGATATCGCCAGTTGCCGCTAACGTAAGATCAAGCTGAGTAGGTTGGCTCTCATCGATAATGTACTCTGACTCTAGACCTGTTACTTCTAGCTCATGCTCGGGTTCTGGAGTATCAATCTTGTAGCCGATTTCTACACTGTTAAAGCCAGAGCCTGCTTTTAGATAAACAGGGTTAGTGCCGTAAACGGGTGCGAAATCGCCATGGTCGTTCAATTGGCCTGCTTTGATTTGCGTCTGCTCTTGATTGATCTTAGAGGCAAGCGCGTAAGACCAGTTATTGGCTTTGCCTTGCTCAGAACTTTCAATCACAAGCTCTGTGCTGTATGAAGCGTTCTCACCAGATTGGTCAAATACACGCGTATAAACAGCGTCACCAACATTCAGGTCTTGTGTCGGATTGATTTGACCACCTTGATCCCAATCAGGAATGATAGGGCCGTCGCCATCAAATTTCACGTCGATAACGTTGTAGAAAGCCGCAGCAGTGTCACCTACATCCCATACCGCAAGGATCACTTGATAACCTTCACGCTCTGGCACATTACACAAGTGACTGACTTGCATCGGTGGCTGTTCCATATTGCCTTCAACAACACAGAATGGCGTCAAGTCAAAAGAGCTGCGTGCCAAAGGCTGGTTTGGATTCCAGTCTGGTTGAGTAATGTAATATTTCCAATCGCGAGTCTTGTGGTTAGCTGTGAACGTCCACTCAAAGTACTGAGAACCAGACTTGATCGGGCGTTTAACCCAGCGGTCTGCCTTTTGCTCGTCTAGCGCTGCTGCTAAAGAAGATTGCGCACTGGCAATTTTTCCATCAGCAGGGCCGACTTCCGGGAAGCCTTCAGGTCCTTCTACACTTTGTGGTTCGTATTGGATACCACCACAGTTGGTGTTTTTCTCTTGCGTATCACTCGCTGGGAACTTACATAAGGCAACACGGCTCTCAGCAACGCCATTGTTGTATGCAGAGACATAACCGTGACCGAAGCTTGCACCGCTTACGCTAAGAAGCGATAGCGCGATGAGTGATTTTTTTGGGAGTTGTTTCATTATTTGTCCTTACTGTATTTGGCCGACAAAAAAGAGAACACTCCGGCATGCATTTACACTTAAATCCTATTAAGTGGCGGCCCCGCTATCATAGACAGAATATTTGTCGACAGACCGGTGGCTTTGCGTCCTATTCTTTCAAATAGTTTGCCAGAAGTGCGTTTGAGCAATCGAAATGTAGCCAACCAGTTTTATAAATGCGAATCAATCGATTGAAATGTGGAATGCCAATCTCGAACTTTTAATTCTTAATACAAATTAACTTGCTATATGTTTAGTTCGTCAACGTATAAATTATTGATATAAATAAAGAAAGTATTTGCTCTAATCGTTTTTGTGAATGAGTTTGGGTTGTTTCTCTTTGCTCTGTACAACAATTGCGCGCATATCAAAACCAAACCTTTGGTTTCCACTAACCGAACCCTGACACGCCATGTATGAAAAACCGGACAATTGATTGGTATGAATTATATAAAGGAGTCGGTATGGAATTCACAGAACTAGACAGAGACGCGTTGTATCAAACGTGGATGTCACAAAAATCGAGAATGCGAATTACGCAGATGGAGTTTTCAAAAAAGCTAGGCATGAACCAGCTTGATTTCTCAAGAGTGCTAAGAGGGGAGACGCCATTAACCATGTCTTTCATTAGTCACTTTTGTCGTTTACTTCATTTGGAACCAAGGAATGTATTCCCTTCGCTGAAAGAGGGCAATGAGTCTGGGCCTAAAGTGGTGTACCTGAAAAGTAGAATGAGTGTTGATGGTGAGATCCAAAATGCTTATATTGAAGGAAATCAGGTAATTGTAGAGTACGCACACACTGTTCAACATGATTAATTTTAGAGTTAGCTCTGATTTTTAACCCCCTTTTTCTACAACCTTTTCACATAGGGTATGGCATACTTATTTAGATTCCTTAATTTTAGCTAAGTGCGTTATGAACTCTTTAAAAGTCCTTTTGCTTGTTGCAACCAGCATTTTCTTGTTTGGTTGTGCAGGCGGCCCAATTAGAACCGCTACTCAATTTACCAGCTACGAAGATTTTCAGGCTGGGCCTGACGGAGGTGTCGACTTGGTTTGGACAAGGGTTGGGCTACGTGACGCACAGCGTTTGAAATCCAAGTTAGATGATTACGACTCTGTAGTGATCGACCAAATTTTTGTTTTAGCAGAAGAAGGTTCGTTGGATCAGGAAGAGATTCAGGAACTCACTGAGCACATGGTTGCGCGCTTGGAAGAGAAAATATCGCCTCATAAAACAATTGTCGATGAACCTACAGGAAAAACGCTGCGCTTGAGTATCGCTCTGAGTAACGTTGAAATGCCCAATCCGATCTTAGCTGTAACGAGCAGCGTTCTTCCGTTTGGCCTTGCGATGTCAACCATATCTAAGGTCACGACTGGTGAGCACACCAATGTTGGGAGTGCGAGTGTAGAGTTATTGGTCAGTGATGCTCAAGAGGGCACACCACTGTTTGCAGCCATCGACCGTGAAGCGGGTAATAAAGACTTTTCAACTATGATTGATTCGCTGGATGATGCAAAAGACGCGATCAACTATTGGGTCGAGCGTTTAGGTGATACTCTACACAACATAGATGACGCATAGAAAGAGCGAATAATGCTAGAGAAAGAGAACCTGATTAAGTTGGCTCGAATGCAGATGCCATTTGGAAAGTACGCGGGTCGTACACTGATTGACTTACCTGAAGAATATTTGCTGTGGTTCGATAAAAAGGGATTCCCGTCTGGTGAACTCGGCGATTTATTAAAACTGTGCCTTGCTCTGAAGATTGAAGGGCTTGATAATGTCGTCAAGCCATTGAAAAGAATGTAATTAAATAAAAGCTCACGCTGATCACGTGAGCTTTTTTGTTTTTAGGTTCGACACAATTTTACATGCATGATGAAGCTTGAATATTGGCTGTTCTTGCTTTCCTATAAAATACGCAATCGATAGCGTGTAAATAATGGTATACAGGGTGTTTTAAATATAAAACACAAAAAAAATTGCGTTTATTTTTAATTAGTGATTGAAACTAGAGTTTTTACTAGTTAAGTTACAGGGAACAAGAAGATTAGTGCTGATAGAAAGTGACGTGAGACAACGTACATTCAGCTCAAGGATAGAAAAAAGGAAGAAGTAAGCAATGTTCCAGACTGATGATGTAAGAATTAACAAAGTAAAAGAGTTATTACCCCCTGTTGCTGTTTTAGAAAAGTTTCCAGCAACAGAAGTTGCTTCTTCTACAACCTTTGAAAGCCGCAAAGCGATCCACAATATTTTAGAAGAGAGCGATGACCGCTTGCTTGTTATTGTAGGTCCATGTTCTATTCATGACACAGAAGCTGCTCTTGAGTACGGTAAACGTTTGAAAGTGTTGCGCGATGAACTTGGTGATAACCTTGAAATCGTAATGCGTGTTTACTTTGAAAAGCCACGTACAACTGTTGGTTGGAAAGGTCTAATTAATGACCCGTACATGAACGATACGTTCAAGCTCAATGATGGCCTTCGTCTAGGACGTAAGCTACTGCTGGATCTAACTGACATGGGTATGCCAACGGCAAGCGAATTCCTAGATATGATCACGCCTCAATACGTTGCTGACCTAATCAGCTGGGGTGCAATCGGCGCACGTACTACAGAATCTCAAGTTCACCGCGAACTGGCTTCTGGCCTATCTTGCCCAGTTGGATTTAAGAATGGTACTGATGGCAACATCAAGATTGCAACAGATGCTATTCGCTCTGCTAGCGCTTCTCACCACTTCTTATCGGTAACTAAGTACGGTCACTCAGCTATCGTTGAAACAGCAGGTAACCCTGATTGTCATATCATCCTACGTGGTGGTAAAGAGCCAAACTACAGCGCAGAACACGTTGGTAAGATTAAAGAAGAGCTAGCAGCTTCAGGTCTTCCACAAAAAGTGATGATCGATTTCAGCCACGCAAACAGCTCTAAGCAGTTTAAGCGTCAAATGAACGTATCTGATGACGTAAGCGCACAAATTTCTGGTGGCGACAAAGCTATCTTTGGTGTGATGATTGAATCTCATCTTGTTGAAGGTCGCCAAGACCTGGTTGACGGCAAAGCTGCAACTTACGGTCAATCTGTTACTGATGCATGTATTGGTTGGGAAGATACTGAAACAGTACTTCGCCAACTGGCAGACGCTGTTGAAGCTCGCCGTAACAAGTAATCCAATTATTACAGCCGGTCACTAATCGGCTGAAAATTCAAAGCCCTTATTAGCAATCGCTAGTAAGGGCTTTTTTGTGGATCTTAGTTGAAAACTGGAAGTGTCTGTATTCTTAAATGAGAAAAGACAGTAGCTCGTCGACTTTAAATGATAGAAAATCTCTATCTTGTTTGGTTTCAACGTTAAGGCGTATTAATGGCTCGGTATTGGACTTTCTCAAGTTGAAGCGCCATGTGCTCATATTGATGCTGATCCCGTCTGTGTGATCGATCTCAACGGCATTATCTCGGTAGTGCGATAACACGCAAGCCATGACCTGCTCTGGGTCTGATACTCTTCGATTGATCTCCCCGGAAGAGGGGAATCTATCTATACTAGTACTCGTTAATTGGTGAAGAGATTGTTGAGTTTTCGACATCAGTTCGATAACCAATAGCCAAGGAATCATGCCTGAATCGCAATATCCAAAATCACGAAAATAATGGTGTGCGCTCATTTCTCCCCCATAGACGGCATTCGTTTCACGCATCTTCTCTTTGATCAGTGCGTGTCCTGCTTTAATTCCAATCGCTTTTCCACCATGCGTTTTTGCGACTTCAATTGTGTTCCAGGTCATGCGCATATCGTGCAATACCGTCGCGTTAGGCTGATTGACCAAGAATGCTTCAGCAAGCAACCCGACAATGTAATAACCCTCGATGTAATTGCCTTGCTCATCAAAGAAAAAGCATCGGTCGAAGTCTCCATCCCAAGCAATTCCAAGGTTGGCAGAATGCTCTAAAACGGCATCTCGAGTGGCTGCTTGGTTCTCTCTAATTAAAGGGTTTGGAATACCATTTGGGAAGTTTCCATCAGGGGTATGATGAACCTTGATGAAGGTGATAGGGACACCGAGTTCGTTAAATTTTTTCTCTAAAGCATCAATGATATGTCCTGCAACGCCGTTCCCAGCATTAACCGCAATCTTCATCGGTGACAGCTTTGATGGGGTTATGTACGAGAGTAGGTGCTCGACGTACGGAGCAAGAATACTGGTCGTTCTACGAGAATTACTTGGTTGTGCATGAACGAACGGTAAATTGCAGTTCAGCTCTTGATTAAGTTCTTCAATGCGTCGTTTGATTTTATCTAAACCACTGTTTTTACTGATAGGGCTAGCGTCTACACCGACCAATTTCATGCCGTTGTAATTGATTGGGTTGTGGCTAGCTGTAATTTGTATTCCGCCAATCGCTTTTAGGTAACGAGTCGCAAAGTAGACCTCTTCAGTGCCAGTCATACCCAGGTCAATCACGGTAATCCCTGACTCGATCAAGCCTTTGGTCATGGCTTCTTGTAATGACAGGGAGGTTTTGCGGTTATCACGACCAATCACTACCTGAGCCAAACCATCGAGTGAGGTTTCAGGCGTAGCGGATAGGACGTACTCTCCAAATGCCTTGCCGAGCAGGTAGGCGAAGTGCCCATTGATTTGGTCACCAATGATGCCGCGAATATCGTTGTTCTTAAAGCAGCTAAGGTCTAATGTTGGTTTCATCGATTTGTCGCTGCTTTATTTCGTTTGGTTGTGCTTTGATGAGTGGACTTGTTGCTTGCGCACGTCTCGCCCATAACTGTCTTGATATCGAATGATGTCGTCTTCACTTAAATGACTGCCTGTTTGTACTTCAATCATCTCGAGTGGGAGATCCCCTGGGTTCTCTAGGCAGTGAATATGGCCTAAAGGGATGTAAGTGGATTGATCTTCTTTAACCAGATAGGTTTTTTCATCGTTGGTCACTTTCGCAGTACCCGCCACGACTACCCAATGTTCCGCTCTATGGTGGTGCATTTGTAACGACAACTTGTGACCGGGTTTTACGGTGATACGTTTAACTTTGTCGCGTTTGCCTAGATCGATTACATCGTATTTACCCCAAGGTCTAAACACTTCGCGGTGATGAACATGTTCTGTGCGATCTGCTTGATTCAGCTGGCTGACAATCGATTTAACACCCTGAACCTTGTCTTTATTCGCAACCAATATAGCGTCTTTGGTTTCGACAATAATCAGGTTATCGACGCCTACCGTAGCAACCAGCTTATTTTCAGCATGGATGTAGTTGTGTTGAGAGTCGACGGTCAACACATCACCTTCAATGACGTTATTGTGCTCATCTTTTTCGCTTACATCCCAGATCGCGGACCATGAGCCAATGTCGTTCCAACCGACATCCATCGGGATCACTGCGGCGTGTGAGGTCTTCTCCATCACGGCATAATCGATAGAATCACTCGGACTGCTTTTGAATGCTTCAGCGTCTATACGGATAAAGTCGAGGTCGGTATTTTGCTTTGCAAGAGCGAGTTTACAAGCCGCTAATATCTCTGGACTATGTTCAGCAAGTTCTTCAAGGTAGCGTGATGCTCTAAACATGAACATACCGCTGTTCCATAGGTATTGTCCCGAATTAACGTATTGTTCTGCAGTGGCTAGATCTGGCTTTTCAACGAAACATTCAATGGCAAAAGCATAGTGGGAGAGTGGATCTCCTTGTTTTATATAACCATAGCCAGTTTCTGGTGCGCTTGGAGTAATACCAAAAGTAACCAGTTTACCTTGTTTTGCGTATTCAACACCTCTCGCCACCGTTTGCTGAAATTCCGCTGTTTTAGCGATGTGATGATCGGCTGCCAGTACCAATAATATTGGGTCTGACTTGTTCTGTTGGTTGCTGTTCGAGTGACTTAAAGCCTGTAAGGCTGCCAGTGCGATGGCGGGAGCTGTGTTTCTTCCGACAGGTTCTAGCAAAATACCACTGTGTTCTATGTTGGCCGAGCGAGCCTGTTCCGCAGCAATAAAGCGGTGCTCTTCATTACAGACAATGAAGGGAGCCGCACATTCTGCATTACTCAAGTGCGCTTCAAGACCTTGCAGGCGTATAAGGGTTTGCTGGAGCATCGATTGTTCGCCAGCAATATTGAGGAACTGCTTTGGGTAAAGCTCGCGAGATAGTGGCCAGAGGCGGCTACCAGAGCCGCCGGCTAGAATGACAGGTAAAATCATAGCGTGGTAATTGGGTGCTTTAAAATACTGGCGCCATGTTACCACGCTTCACTCTTTTTCATTATCGATAACCCATTTAGTTACCTATAAACAGTAGATACGCTGCTTATTGATGACCTGATGGATTTGAAATAGCCATATCTTGAACTTCGCTAAAACCTTGCGGGTCGATTTTGAGTGTTTGTGTTGGGAAGGCGATATCCGCATTGTGTTTGTGAATAATCGCTAACACCTGCAGCAATACATCTTGCTTAACTTCATGGTATCTCACCCAGTTGACGGTTTTGGTGAAGGTATAGATAAAGAAGTTCAGCGTTGATGGGCCAAACTTGTCAAAGTTAACAATGAGCGTTTGCTTAGCATCGATATCTGGGTGCGTTTCAAGCATGGCTTTTACGTCATCCACGATAGCAGCTAACTTGCTCGCGTCTTCGTAACGAAGCCCAAAGGTTTCATTAATTCGGCGGTTTAGCATTCGCGATGGGTTTTCCACCACAATGTTACTGAATACTGAGTTTGGCACGTACAACGGTCGTTTATCAAAGGTGCGAATAATGGTCATGCGCCAGCCAATACGTTCGACAGTACCTTCGATTTGACGGTCGGGAGAGCGAATCCAATCACCGACTTTAAAAGGTCGGTCGAAGTAGATCATCATGCCACCAAAGAAGTTTGAGAGTAGATCTTTTGCCGCCAAACCGACAATCAAACCACCCACACCACCAAAGGTCAGAAGGCCAGACAGGCTGAGACCGAATGCTTGCATGATCGTAAGGCCGCCCATCACCATAAAGAACAAGCGAGCGACTTTCGCTATAGCTTGTACTGTGGTTTCGTCTCTGGTTTTTTGCTCTAAGACATACGCTTCAGTGTTAGTGATCATTCGTAAGGTAAACCAAACGAAGGTACAGATAATCAATATGTGTTTAAGCGTTTTTAACCAGTTGATTTCATTGCCAAACTGGTCTTGAAGGATTAGCCCGACAGATACAGTAGCAGGCCAACACCAAAGTAACGTGCTGACAGGGGTTTTTAGTGCCTCTAGCAGTAGATCGTCCCAGTGAAATGGGGTTTTCTGAACCAGAATTTCTAAGCGATTATGGATAATTCGCCAAGCTACCCAAGCGAGAAAACTCGCAATAGTGATGAATAGGACGCTGTTTGCCCAATCACTATGGCTCTGGTTGATGTAGGTTTGTACTTGGGTTATGAATTCATTCATTGTGTGTGCTGCCGCAGAAATTATGAATTGGAAATTAGCAGAAACTCGAGTTGTTCTCTACCTTTATAAATCAAGCGATTATAACAATAGTATAACTCTATTTATTGCAGAACTGACTTTTTTTGAGATAGAAACTAATGTAGGTTTGGCTATCCCGTGTAATTAAAATTTCTAAACAGGATTTCAAATGAGCGACAAACAATATGCAGTTATCGGTTTAGGGCGTTTTGGTTTATCTGTTTGCCAAGAACTTCAAAGTTCAGGCTCACAGGTGTTAGCCGTCGATATTGATGAGGAGCGAGTGAAAGAAGCCGCGGCCTTTGTTTCACAAGCGATTGTTGCTAACTGTACGAGTGAAGAGACGGTTAAAGAGTTAAGGCTCGATGAGTACGATATGGTTATGGTCTCGATTGGTTCTGATGTGAACTCGAGCATTTTGACTACTCTGGTCGTAAAAGAGTCGGGTGCTAAAACCGTTTGGGTTAAGGCGAACGATAAATTCCACGGTAAGATCCTCTCTAAAATTGGCGCTGACCATATCATCATGCCGGAGCGAGACATGGGTATCCGTGTCGCAAGGAAGATGCTGGATAGACGCGTTCTTGAATTTATCGACCTCGGCAGTGGCTTAGCGATGACCGAAATTGTTATCGGTGCCAAGTTGTTGGGTAAGAAACTTGGCGACCTCAAGCTGTGTAAAGAAAATGGTGTTGAGGTACTTGGCTTCAAGCGAGGACCTAACCTCACTAAAGCACCAGAACTGGATGTGAGTTTAGAAATTGGAGATGTGGTGATCATCGCTGGGCCGAAAGAGACCTTATCTAGAAAGCTACGCAATTGGTAATTGGCAATAAGGTAACAGTATGAATTCGTTAAAACGAAAAGGTACTTTCTACACGCTCAAGAGTGATAAAAAGCCACGTAAAGGCTCTGAACCTAAGATTATCCTTACGAGTTTCTTAGGCGTACTTATCCCCTCTGCAATATTGTTGACGATGCCTGTATTCTCCGTGACAGGCCTAAGCTTTACGGATGCACTGTTTACAGCAACCTCGGCGATCAGTGTGACAGGCTTGGGTGTTGTTGATACGGGCGAACACTTTACTCTGGCTGGAAAAATCTTGCTGATGTTCTTGATGCAAGTGGGCGGGTTAGGGCAGATGACTTTATCAGCGGTACTGCTCTACATGTTTGGTGTTCGGTTAAGCCTGAAACAACAAGCATTAGCGAAAGAAGCGCTTGGCCAAGATCGTAAGATTAACCTTCGCAAATTAGTTAAGAAGATCATCATCTTTGCATTAGTGGCTGAATTTATCGGTTTTGTATTGCTCTGTTTCCGCTGGGTGCCAGAGATGGGATGGTCAACGGGTAGCTTTTATGCACTTTTTCATGCGATATCAGCATTCAATAACGCAGGTTTTGCACTGTTTTCAGACAGTATGATGAGTTTTGTTGATGATCCATTAGTGATCTTTACCTTAGCTGGCTTGTTTATTTTCGGCGGGCTAGGCTTCACAGTCGTCGGCGACCTATCGAGTAACTGGCGTAAAGGTTTTCGACATCTTCATTTACACACCAAGATTATGCTAACCGCCACTCCGACTCTATTGTTGGTAGGTACGGTATTGTTCTGGCTGTTGGAAAGAAATAACTCAGCAACCATGGAAGGGTTATCGACTCAAGGACAGTGGCTAGCCGCATTCTTTCAGTCGGCAAGTGCTCGTACTGCTGGCTTTAATAGTGTGGATTTGTCTCAGTACACGCAACCTGCATTATTGGTGATGATTGTACTGATGTTGATTGGTGCCGGTTCTACCTCAACGGGTGGTGGTATTAAGGTTTCGACCTTTGCGGTCGCGTTTGTCGCAACTTGGACCTTCCTACGTCAGAAAAAGCATGTAGTGATGTTTAAGCGAACCGTAACTTGGCAAGCGGTAACAAAGTCATTGGCCATTATTGTGGTAAGTGGGGCGTTATTAACCACCGCGATGTTTTTGTTAATGCTTACTGAAAAGGCAGCGTTTGATCGAGTCATGTTTGAGGTGATTTCAGCATTTGCAACGGTTGGTTTAACAGCTGGCTTAACCGCAAACCTGACTGAGCCTGGTAAATACATCATGATTGTTGTTATGGTGATTGGACGTATCGGTCCTTTGACCTTGGCTTATATGTTAGCTCGCCCAGAACCTTCCTTGTTGAAATACCCAGAAGACACGGTGTTAACGGGTTAATAAGATGAACAGGCTTATAAATAAAGCTCTGTAAATAAAAATAAAGCCAGCGATCTGCTGGCTTTGTTGTCATAGGCTGTTCGTTAAATGCAGAATGCTTAGCCCTCAAACATCTCAACGTATTCCTCATAGCCTTCTTCTGCTAATCTATCCGCTGGGATAAAGCGCATTGCGGCTGAGTTCATGCAGTAACGTAACCCTGTTGGTTTTGGACCATCTTTAAATACATGTCCCAGGTGAGAATCGCCAAACTTGCTTCGAACCTCAGTTCTTGGGTAAAGCAATTTGTAGTCAGTAGTTGTGACTACATAAGCCTCGCTGATTGGCTGTGTAAAGCTCGGCCAGCCTGTACCTGATTTGTATTTGTCTTTTGAAGAGAACAATGGCTCCCCAGTTACGATATCAACGTAAATACCTTCTTGCTTGTTATCCCAGTATTTGTTGTCAAACGGGCGCTCTGTTGCATCGTCTTGTGTTACATCGTACTGCAGCGAGGTTAGCTTCGCTTTGATCTCTGCATCAGATGGCTTGACGTAGGTCTTAGCATTAGCTGTCGCATTTTTGCTGTCGATGATCTGACGGATAGTTTGTGGATTCTCTTTTCTATCGTCACCGAAGATCTTATCTAGGTACTGATCGCGACCAGAAGCATAGCGGTAGTAGTTATAACGAACTTTACTCTTCTTGTAATAGTCTTGGTGATAGTCTTCCGCTGGCCAGAATTTTTCAAATTCAATCAGTTCTGTTTTTAGTGGTTCACCAAAGATATTAGCTTTGTCGATCTCCATCATGAAGTTCTGAGCAACATCTTTTTGTGCTTGGTTATGATAGAAAATAGCTGGTCGATAATGACGGCCTCGGTCTACAAAAGAGCCTTTGTCATCGGTTGGGTCGATGTGTCTGAAGAATTGGTCAAGAACCTGTTCATAGCTAACAACATCAGGGTTGTAAGTCACGTTGATCACTTCGATGTGACCAGACTTACCTGAGGATACTTGTTTGTAGGTTGGGTTTTCTAGTTCACCACCAGAGTACCCAGAGATAACGTCAGTGACGCCTGTCAGCTTTTCTAGGTCGGATTCTGTACACCAAAAACAACCACCAGCCAGTGTCGCGATTTCACTTTTACCTGAGTTAGCTGTTTTATCCATTGTATTGGCAGTGCCAGTCTGGCTTACAAACAGCGAAATCAGTGGTAGCGCAACCACGAGTGATACCAATATTTTAGATAATTTATTCATAGATACCTCATCTTGACGTTCTTCTCATTCGATTTTGAATGTACGAATAGAGACAGGTTTTAGATGGAAAAAATTGCATCATTCATGAAAAAAATATGTCATTGAGAAAATCTTGCTCATAAATGCCGCCAGTAGTAGGGTGTCGGTACTAACAATAAATAATAGACAGTGATGGCGGTTATCGGTCATCTAAGGGACAGTATGAAAGCAGAAGTTAAATGGGTCGAAGGCTTTAAATTCTTAGGTCAATCTCAATCAGGTCACTCTGTCGTGATGGATGGAAGTGGTGGTGCAACTGCGCCAAGCCCGATGGAAATGGTGTTAATGGCGGCTGGTGGTTGTAGCTCTGTTGATGTGGTTGATGGTTTGAAATCTGCAGGCCAGAACATCACTGGTTGTAATGCAAAACTTGAAACAACACGACGTGAAACCGCACCAAAGATCTTTACTGTGATTAATATTCATTTTGAAGTATCGGGTGACAACCTTGATCCTGAGCTTGTTGCTAAAGTCTGTGCGGATTCATTAGAGAAATACTGTTCAGTATGTCTGATGCTCGGCGCTGGCGTAGAGATGAGCCACAGTTGGGAAATCGTCTAGTCTCTGATTGTTCAGCTTGGCGGTAGGCTAATCTTTACGGCTTACGGCGTATGAGTATAGCCAGACAAAGAAAAGGGCGGAGCACTTTACAGTGTTCCGCCCTTAATTATTCTCGCTAGAGTAGAGTGCTATTATTCAGCCGCTTCTACGATAACTTCTTCAACTTTAACTTCTTGCTGGTATTCAAAACCAGGGATCGTTGCGTCAACACGACGGTTTTGAGCGCGACCTTCTTCAGTATCATTTGATGCAATAGGATTCTCTTCACCTTCACCAGACGCTGAGATACGGTCTGCTTCAATACCTTGCTCTTCGATGTAAGCGGCTACAGCGGCAGCACGTTTCTTAGAGATCATCATGTTGTACTCTGCTGAACCTGTTGAATCGGTATGGCCAACGACATCAACTGATGATTGAGGATGATCTTTCAGTACTTCGACCAATGGCATCAATGCAATTTTTCCGTCGGTAGACAATTCTGTACTGTTCGTTGCAAACATCTCTTGAGAATAGCTCTCTGTTTGAGCTTGAGTTACAATAACTGTCGTTTTTTCTTCAATTTCAGCAGTCTCTGTGATTTGCTCAGATGGTGCTTGAGTCACTGCTACCGCAGAAGCTGTAGCAGCTGCTGCTGATGCGGTTGTACTACCAGTACCGAAGTTGTAGCTAACACCAACAGACAATAAGTTCGAGTTGAGATCTTGGATGTAATTGTCTTCGAAATTATCAAAATATTGGTATTCAACACGCAGTGCCCAGTCAGGAGATAGCTGCTTCTCAACACCGATACCGGCCGTAAGAACAACGTCATCTTCGCCACCGTGTGAGATGTAAGCAGGACCTGCTTTGAAGAATACGTCAAACTCTTGCTGGACAGGTAGACGATACATTGGCGTAAGTGAGATTGCGATTAGTGGATCGCTGAAGTTCGCATTTAAGCCTGGGCCAGCAGGAAAGCTTGTCTTGTAGTCACCAAGGAAGTCTGAGCTTAGCTCGATACCAAATTTTTCACTAAAATTGTAACCAGAGTAGATACCAGCACCGATTGAATCATCATCACACTTTTCATCACTTACACAGGCACTATCTAGCCAGCCCATTCCTACTTTTGCCCCAACATAAGTAGTAGCTGCAATAGAAGGAGCAGCAGCTAAGCCTGAAGCAGCAACAACAGCACACATGATTTTTGACAGTTTTTTCATAATCTTATCCTTGGATTAACTATTATTGTTATCTGAACTTACTAGTAAAACGATCACTTATTGGGTAACGACACTGCGTATAATAAGTAATTCAAAGTGTTGTTTCAGTTGAACCTATCTTGTATCAGTAATTATATTGTTAGTCTGATTGCGTATCGCAGTCAATGAAATTGTTAAAAATTATACATTTAAAGTGTTATTTACTGTGCTGTTTGTCAATAATATGTTGTCTCAAATGTTGGAAACGAAGAAACCTCGTCCCATTTTTAGGTGATACGAGGTTTCTTTTTCATGTGTGCGGATTATTGGGCTATCGCCCCTGATTTGTCGAAGTTCTAGGAGTTATGGGCGCTCACCAGCTAACAAACGTTTTTCAATGTCTGCAATGACACCTGGTAGGTCTGCAATGGTATCGATTAGGTAGTGTGGGTTTGATTTGTTTAGCTTAACGCTTGCTTTGTCACGTGCAGCTGCAAGTGTTGTCTCGTCTGCATCTAAATATTCTTGATACGTTAAGCCTGCTTCGTTCCCCGATAATACAAGTCCAACTGTC
The DNA here is from genome assembly GCF_015163615.1 of Vibrio sp. OPT18. NCBI lineage: Bacteria > Pseudomonadati > Pseudomonadota > Gammaproteobacteria > Vibrionales > Vibrionaceae > Vibrio > Vibrio sp. OPT18. The sequence goes on along the minus strand of NZ_JADDYK010000081.1, from coordinate 133,589 downwards.
CACATGCCTGCGTTGTGACCTTCATCGATCCCCGGTGCTGCATCGTCTACTTTTACACACGCAGCAACGCTAGTTACACCTAGGTCGATTACGTTTTTCAGTGCCATAAATGGAGCAGGGCGACCACCTTGAGGTAAGTCATCGGTCGCTACCACGTTATCTGGTCGGTAACCGTAATCTACAGCAGCAGGAATTAAAACATCCATCACTTCACGTGGGTAACCTGAACAAGACCCGATCTTCACGTTCTTCTCTTTTAGGTTATTGACCACTTCTATCGCATTCAAAATAGGTGCTGCGTGATCGGCTACTTTCGCTTTTTGAAGAGGCATGAATGCCGCGTAGATCGCGTCAACGTCTTCACTTGTCATCGAGCGTCCGAACTGAGCCTTCCAACGAGCGTCAACAGCTGGAATTCGACCCACTGCTTGGATGTGGTCCCATTTGCCGATCCCCATAGGTTCACGCGCTTCTGCTAAGTCGATATCAAAGTCGAAACCTTGTCTGAATGCTTCAACGAAAATACTGGTTGGAGCAAATGATCCAAAATCAACGATAGTGCCAGCCCAGTCAAAGATAACCGCTTGGATAGGTGATGTTGTGTTCATAGTCTTGTCCTATTTCTGTTCTCTCCCAGCTCAAGTTGTTCTGGGAGATGAATGATTGTTTAAGTTATTGGTTAGATGATGGTTTAAAGGTATTCAAAGTCTTTACAGACTTTTGCTATCGCTTTTTCGAATACAGACAGAGCGACTTCTAGTTCGCTGCGGCTGATGATCAATGGTGGGCTCAACTGAATCACATTACCTTGTGAAACCTTGAAACTCAGGCCATCGTTTAGACATTGGTAAAGTACTGCTTCCGCTTCATCGAAAGCTCGGGTTTTGGTGATATGATCGGTGACCAATTCCACCCCCCAGAGCAGGCCGATGCCGCGAACGTCACCAATGACTGGGTACTTCTCTTTCATTTGAAGCAGCTGTTCACGCACGAATGTGCTGTCCGCTTGTACTTTTTCAAGTAGGTTTTCTTGCTCAATCACTTCCATGGTGGCGAGTGCTGCCGCGCAACCAATTGGGCTTTTTTCGTGGGTGTAGTGACCAAGAGAAACTTGCGCTGCCGTGTTGTATTTGTCTTTAGTGATCATGGCTGCGATTGGCACTAAGCCGCCGCCAAAACCTTTACCGATACAAAGAATGTCAGGTTCGATATCAAAAGCTTGGTGAGTGAACCATTCGCCACTGCGACCCATACCGTTTGGAATATCGTCGATGATCAACATGACGTTATGCTTATCGCAGATCTCACGGATGCGCTTCCAGTAAGCTTTGCTTGGTACTTGAACGTCTGTGTTACGCACTGCTTCGGCAATGAAGGCACCAATGCCACCTTCTTTTTCAATCACATACTCAAGGTAATCGGCGTAGTGCACATCACATGCAGCCTCACTTTCACCGCCTGCGCTTTGCCCGCGAAGCGGAAAAGCACCACGATAGGAAACCGCTGGTGGAATGCGTTCTACGCCAGCCATTAATGGCCCCATGCCTTCGCGGAAACAAGCTTCGCCACCCACTGAAATGGCATCGAGTGACGCGCCATGGAATGAGTCCCACAATGACACTACTTTGAAATTGTTGGTGACATGTCTAGCAAGTTTTAGCGCCATGCCGATCACTGATGTGCCACCGGGAGCAAACAACACGCGATTCAAATCACCACCGCAGATCTGTGTGAGTTTCTCAGCACACCGAACCGCAGTTTCATTGGTAAAGCGACGCGGTGAAAACGGCAATGACGCCATTTGCTGAGTCACTTTATTGATGATGTGGGGATGACCATAGCCTAGTTGATGAACATTGTTACCGTGAAAGTCCATGTACTTTTTGCCCGTCGCATCTTGAATGTAGATGCCTTCGGCTGCTTCAAGTGTGTCTAGGCAAGGCGTTGACATGGCTTGATGAAGAAACACGTCAGCATCACGCTTTAACATCGCTTGAGTCGCATCATCGTTTAGCGATTCGTTCCATTTTTCGCGTGCTGGCGTGGTGTTCACATCGCCTTCGCTTCGAAAGTGTGTGGCCTTTAGAATCGGCTCTTGATTGGTCGTCGTCATTATTTGATGTCCCAGTACATAGCGTTTTTCACTGCGCCAATTAGAGCTTCAATGTCTGACGGGTACACTTCACCGATGTTACCGATTCGGAAGCAGTCTGCGTTTGAAACCTTGCCCGGGTAAATCACAAAACCTTGTTCTTTCAAGCGGTCATAGAATTCCTTGAATTGGTAATCGCTATGAGTTGGAGAATAGAAAGAAGTAATGATAGGTGAATGAAGATCATCATTAAGCAGTGGCTCAAAGCCAAGAGAGCGCATACCTGCAACCAAGGTAGTTTGGTTGGTTTGGTAGCGATTATGACGGGCTTCGATGCCACCTTCTTGCTCCAATTCAAGTAGAGCTTGGTAGAAAGCTCGCACTGTATGAGTTGGAGAGGTGAAGCGCCATTTACCATGGTTGCTTTCCATGCAGTGCCATTGGTCAAACAGGTCAAGGCTTAATGAACGAGCTTGGCCTTTGCATTTTTCCAGTTCCGATTGCTTCGCAATAACAAAGCCAAATCCAGGTACACCTTGAATACACTTGTTTGCCGAGCTGATCATGTAATCGATACCTAAGTCAGCTATATCCATAGGGATGCCACCAAAACTCGACATCGCATCTAGAATGACGGTTTTGTTGTGCTGTTTTGCCAATTTGGCGATGTCTTCGATTGGATTCAACATACCCGTAGTGGTCTCACAGTGCACAATCGCAACGTGAGTAATGTCTGAATCCATAGCCAATGCCGTCTCCATTTCGTTCAAGTCAGGCTGTGATATTTCGCCTGGGGAAACGACATGGCATGGAATGTTTAAGTATTCTGAGATTTGAGCAATACGAGCACCATACGCACCGTTGTCAACAACAAGAAGCTTGCCGCTTTTAGAGATAACGCTACCGATTGTTGCTTCAACTGAAGCGGTGCCGCTACCTTGCATTAGTACGCTCGTATAACCCTTTTGCTTCGTCGCCAAAGTCACTAGCTTGCTACGAATCACTTCAACAACGTCTTTGTTGTATTCATCATCCCAAGTACACCAATCTTTTAGCATCGCTTGGCGAACGGTTTCAGAAGTAGATAGAGGACCCGGTGTCAGTAGTAGGTATTCGTTTCTCATGTTCAATTCTCGTGATTTGCATTTTGGACTATACCAATGTTTTCGGTTACTTTAACAACCAATTTAAACGGTCGTAAATAGCCCAAACGTTATTTTCACAAAAGCTTCATATTCAAATTTATCACTTGTGTTGAGAAATTTTACGATCTTTAAATTGCCATTTTTTGTTCATTTAACCGTCATAAAAGTCGATTAGGTTAATACTCGTCATCTGGTACATACCAATGTAAAGGCATGTACTAACAATCTAAATGAATTTATGGATATAGGCGCCTCTTGATGAGGCTTCTAATTTAAGAAACGTTAAACCTTGGTTGCTTCCAAACCTAGGCAGCTTTAAACCTCGATAACTTTTAATTTTGGCAACTTCTCACTTTAGAGTTAAGCCTGACTGGAGAAAATGATGAAAAACCGTTTTATGAAAGGATCACTTGCAGCTTTAGTAACTCTACTAGCTGGTAACGCTTATGCAGCACAGGAAGTGACGGTTTACACTGCTTTTGAAACTGACATTCTGGCTAAATACAAAAATGCTTTCGAAAGTGAAAACCCAGACATCAACATCAAGTGGGTACGTGATTCAACTGGGATCATGACGGCAAAATTATTGGCCGAGAAAAATAACCCTCGCGCAGAGGTAGTTTGGGGACTTGCTGGTTCTTCAATGGCATTGCTTAAAGAAGAGGGCATCCTGAAACCTTATACGCCTCAAGGGGTAGAAGCATTACGCGCTAACCTTAACGACCCACAGTCTACTCAAGCTTGGTATGGCAATGACGCATTCTTCAATGCAGTTTGCTTTAACGAAGTGGTGGCTAAGCAATTGAACCTACCGGCACCTAAGTCTTGGGATGACCTAACGAAGCCTATCTACAAGGGCCACATTGCTATGCCAAACCCGGCTTCTTCTGGTACAGGCTACATGCAGGTTTCGGCTTGGCTACAAAACATGGGTGAAGACCAAGGTTGGAACTACATGCAGAAGCTAGATCAAAACATTGCTCACTACACGCACTCAGGCTCTAAGCCATGTGTTCAAGCGGGCATGGGCGAAGTCGCTATCGGTATTTCTATGGCGAGCCGTGGCGCTAAGCTGAAAACTCAAGGCGCGCCACTTTCAGTGATTACGCCTGAAGGCATCGGCTGGGAATCTGAAGCGGTAGGCCTTGTTAAGCCTTCTGATGCAGCACAACGTGTTATCGATTGGTCTATTTCTAAAGCGGCGAATGAGCTTTACATCGAAATGTACCCAGTTGTTGGTCACAAAGATGTGACAGGCAAAGCAGAGAACTTCCCTAATGTAGAAAAGAACATGGCAAAAATGGACTTCGCTCGCATGGGCAGCGAACGTGCCGACGTTCTTAAAACATGGTCTGACAAGTTTGACGCTAAATCAGAGCCAAAATCTTAATCTGACGACCTATTTAGTTACTTAACTATTTAGCTATTTAGTTCATTAGAAGTTAGAAATCAGTAAAGGAAGGCTTCGGTCTTCCTTTTTTAGTTTTACGCCTTTAGGTTTTAAGTAAGGTACAACAAATGACAAAGCACTACTCATATTGGTTCAAGCAAGCGTTGGAACAAGAGTTTGGCAACATCAATGCGGGGCTAGATTCGGCTAAGCTGCTCCAAAAAGACGTCAACTGTGATATCGCCATTGTTGGCGGTGGCTATACGGGTTTATGGACGGCGATTTTAATCAAACAACAGCAACCCGAAAAGCATGTTGTCGTGATTGAAAAAGGCCTATGTGGTAGCGGTGCTTCTGGGGCGAACGGCGGTTGCATGCTGACGTGGTCGACTAAGTATCCGACGCTGAAAAAGCTCTATGGAAAAGAACAAGCGAAATGGTTGGTTAAGGAATCGGAAAAGGTTATATACGAGATCGAAGCCTTCTGTAACGAACACAAGATTGACGCGCATCTATATCGCAGCGGAACTTACTACACGGCGACCAATGAAGCTCAAAAGGGTGGAATGGAGCCTGTTGTTAATGAGCTGGTTAAGCAGGGTATCAATAGCTGGAAGAAGTGCGACAATTCTTTGGCTGATAAAGCGGGATCTGAACGCCATATTGAGGGTTACTACTCAGAAGCTGCGGGTAGTGTGCAGCCAGCGTTATTGGCTAGAGGTTTGCGCCGAGTCGCGCTTGAACTGGGTGTCGAAATTCACGAAAACACAGAGATGACATCACTCGATTATGGCTCCCCAGTTCGAATTCAAACCAAAGGCGGTTCCGTATTTGCAGATAAAGTGATTTTGGCACTCAATGCGTGGATGCTCGATCACTTTAAAGAGTTCAAACGCAGCATTGTGGTTGTCTCTTCCGATATGGTAGTGACCAAGCCTATTCCTGAAAAGCTCAAACAATTTGGCCCAGAGAAAGGGGCGGCGGTGGTGGATTCGCGTATCTTTGTCCACTACTACCGAGATACCCAGGACGGACGACTCATGTTGGGCAAAGGCGGCAATAAATTCTCGTTTGCCAATCAAGTTGAAAGCATGTTTAACCAAACGACCAACTACCTGCCGATTCTCAATCAATCCTTCCAAAAACTGTTCCCTAAATTGGAACAAAGTGAATTCGATTACAACTGGTCTGGCGGCTCAGATCGTTCGGTCACCGGATTGCCATTTTTCGGTAATCTAAAAGGCCAAAGCAACATCTATTATGGGCTTGGCTATTCAGGCAATGGCGTTGCTCAAACCCGTATGGGCGGGAAGATTTTGTCAGCAATGGTGCTCGATATCGACAACGCTTGGACACGAAGCGGTTTAACTAAAGGCCCGTTAGGACACTTCCCGCCAGAGCCATTTCGTTGGGTAGGTGCGATGATGGTGCGTGATGCGGTACGAAGAAAAGAGAACGCGGAAGATTCGGGTGACACACCATTGTGGCTAGATAAACAGTTATCCAAACTCGCAGGTGCGGCGGGCAAAGCCGACAAGGTTGAATCATAGATTAATCTAGCGTTTAAATTAGAAGTTTACATTTAGGCTCTCAGTGATTTATGGGCAAGTCACTGAGGGCTTACAACGTTGAACGAACTGTTAATGCTGAACAAATAGCAATCTTTAATGCTTATTATATCTGCAATATAACTGTCATTTAGCTACTATAAATTTGTCACTCAACTGCAATATTCTCAGTTTAAATTTGGTATATACCATATAGAGAGTGCTGTAGTATGAGCAACCAAACTTATTTGAATATTGAAAACGTTGTAAAGCAATTTGGCCAATTTACAGCGTTAAAAGACATCTCCCTATCGATAGATAAAGGCGAGTTCGTCTGCTTCCTTGGCCCATCTGGCTGTGGAAAAACCACCTTATTACGTGCGATTGCAGGTTTAGATTTACCAACATCAGGCTCTATCGAGCAAAATGGTAATGACACGACCTTCTTACCACCAGAAAAGCGCGACTTCGGCATTGTGTTCCAGTCTTACGCTTTGTTTCCAAATCTCACTGTGGAAGAAAACATTGCGATTGGTCTTAAAAACCAAGGCATGTCGACCAAAGAAGCCCTTGAGACGGTTGAGTCTTGGTTAGAGACGATCGGCTTACCAACGTCTGGTCAGAAATTTCCAAATCAGCTATCTGGTGGACAGCAGCAGCGTGTTGCTCTTGCTCGCGCATTGGCTCTTTCTCCAGGCTTGTTGCTACTCGATGAACCGCTTTCTGCGTTGGATGCGAAGGTAAGAACACACCTACGTGATGAGATCTGCCAACTGCAACGTAAGCTGGGTATCACCACTATTATGGTGACGCACGACCAAGATGAAGCATTAACGATGGCAGACCGCATTGTGGTGATGAATCACGGGGTTATCGAGCAAGTGGGTGCTCCTCAAGAGATCTACCAAAAACCCGTCAGTCGTTTTGTGGCTGAGTTTGTCGGCAGTATGAATTTCATTCAAGCTTCTGTTGCAGCTCAAGGCAAGATGCGCATTGCTGAGTCAATGTTGCCGTTACCTGGCTTAGATAATCTCACGCCAAATCTGGGGGATGTTTTCGATATTGCCGTTCGTCCAGAGCAAATCCAGTTTGTTGATCGTTTTAGTGAATCCTTACCTGTGAGAATCGTATCAAGTGAATTCTTAGGGGCGTTTTATCGTGTTGAGTGTCAATTGCAACATGACTCAACGGCGAAAGAGATCATCGTTGATGTACCCGTCAAAGAGTTCAACCGATTGAAGCTGCGTCGCAGTGATATTCGTTACGTGGCGTTTGATCAAGAAGGCCTTAGAGCTTACCCATCGAAAAGCCTGCAAGTGATGAAAGACGAGGCGGCGTAAACAATCATGGAATCGACTCAAATGATGCAATCTAAGCTGCTAATTCAACGACGAGTACAACCTTTTCTGGCTCGGTTAAGCAAAGACAACGTAATTCTGTTTGGGCTGTTGGCCTTTTTGTCTGTAGTTATGACGTTGTTTATCCTGATGCCACTGTGGGCGATGTTGAAAAAGAGTGTTCAGAACGCAGACGGTGAATTTGTAGGTTTACAGAATTTCGCAACGTATTTTGCGTCTCAAAGCCTATGGCAGTCGGTAGGTAATACGTTCACGCTCGGGTTGTTAGTGACCGTTGTTGTGGGTGTCTTAGCGTTTGGTTATGCCTATGCGCTAACTCGTTCATGCATGCCTTTTAAAGGACTTTTTCAAGTACTGGGTTCTGCGCCTATTCTTGCTCCGTCACTGCTTCCCGCAATCAGTCTTATATTCTTATTTGGTAACCAAGGTATCGCTAAAGAAGTCTTGGGTGGCAACTCGGTTTATGGCTTGATTGGTATCTCACTGGGCTTGATATTCTGGACGTTTCCACACGCCTTGATGATTCTGACCACCTCATTAAGAACCTCTGACGCTCGCCTTTATGAGGCAGCACGTGCACTCAATACTTCATCGTTAAAAACCTTTTTCATGGTGACGTTACCTGCGGCAAAATACGGCTTGATCAGCACCCTGATCGTTGTGTTTACGCTGGTGGTTTGTGACTTTGGTGTGCCAAAGGTGATCGGTGGTAGCTACAACGTGTTATCGACTGACATCTTTAAGCAGGTGGTTGGTCAACAGAACTTCTCTATGGGTGCGATAACCAGTATCTTACTGCTATTGCCTGCGTTGCTTGCGTTTACCGTTGACCGCTGGGTTCAAAAGAAACAGAAGAGCTTGTTTGATACTCGTTCTGTCGCGTACCAACCTGAACCTAGCTCTCTGCGTGATGGCTTATGTTTCCTTTATTGCACCATCATCTCTGCTGCTGTGGTTATCGTGTTGGGCATGGCGATATACGGTTCGATGGTCACCTTCTGGCCTTGGAACAAAGCGCTGACGCTAAACAACTATAACTTTGCAGAAATGAGTACCTATGGTTGGGCGCCATTCTTCAACTCGTTAACGCTTGGTGCTTGGACTGCGATAATTGGTACTGTTCTGATTTTCCTAGGGGCATACTGCATTGAGAAAGGCCGCGCATTCGGGCCTGTTCGTCAAGCAATGCAAATGCTCAGCGTTGTTCCGATGGCCGTTCCGGGTATGGTTCTGGGTTTAGGTTATATCTTCTACTTCAATGATTTGAGTAACCCACTCAACTTCTTGTATGGCACGATGGCGTTCTTGGTGATTAATACCGTGGTTCACTACTACACGGTAGGGCACATGACGGCGTTAACGGCATTGAAACAGCTGCCTTCGGAAATTGAGGCAACGGCGGCTTCGGTAAACTTACCGCAATACAAGCTGTTCTTTAAGGTGACGGTACCCGTTTGTCTGCCAGCGATTTTAGATATTGCGACATACCTGTTTATTAATGCACTTACCACGACATCTGCGGTAGTATTCTTGTATTCTACCAATACGATTCCAGCGTCAGTATCAGTACTGAATATGGACGACGCAGGCCAAACCGGTGCAGCAGCAGCCATGGCGGTGATGATCATGATATCTGCAGCGAGTGCGAAGTTGATTCATATGTTAATCAACAAGTTATTTGAGAAACGCACCCAAGCTTGGCGTAAACGCTAGCGAACCATTTATGTTGCAGTTGGTCAAGGAGTGGCTGACGACAAGAACAAGAATGAAAGGAAATTAAGTGCAGTACGTAAAAATCAAAGATGTCATCGTAGAGCAGATAGAGTCGGGGATGTTAACACCACGACAGAAGCTGCCTGCGGAACGTAAGCTGGCTGAATCGTTTGATACGACTCGAGTTACCTTACGCGAAGCCTTGTCTTCACTTGAAGCGGAAGGGCGCATTTATCGAGAAGACCGACGTGGTTGGTTTATCTCTCCTGAGCCGCTTCGTTACGATCCAACACAAACGCTGAACTTCACTAATATGGCTCTGTCGCAGAACCGTAAGCCGAAAACAGAGTTGGTGGCGGCGAAAGGCATGTTAGCAACCAAGGAGGCGACTCGGCTTCTTGAGTTACAACCTTTTTCGGACGTTTATCGAGTAGACAGAGTTCGTTATCTTGAAGATAGGCCCGTTGTGTATGTAACCAACTACATTCGACCAGAGTTGTTCCCTAACTTGCTTGATTATGACTTGTCTAAATCGTTGACGGACATCTACCGCGAACACTTTGGTGTGGTGTATCAGAAGATCCGTTACCGAGTGAGCACAACGTCTTTACTTGGCGAAACAGCACAAGCTCTGCGTGCGACTTCTGGCTCTCCTGCAATGGTCGTAGAGCGTGTGAACTACAACCAAAACGGCGATCTGATTGACTGTGATATTGAGTATTGGCGTCATGACGCGATCAGTATTGAGTCAATTGCGCAGCTGGAGCGCTAGTCATACGTTAGAACGCGTACATATCTGTAACTCTTTGGGCTTGCCCAATTGAATCGATCAAAGGTCTCTTACCAAGAGGCCTTTTTTATCACCCGTTTTCAGCTACGGCTTTTATAAGTCAGTTAATAAGTTAGGAATGAAATGGAATTTTCTGCCATCGTCATCGTGATAATTTCGGCTCTGCTTCATGCGGGTTGGAATGTTCTAGGTAAATCTAATCAAGGTTCGGGGTCGTCTTTTTTCCTTGCTTCTGGCTTTGCCGCTGCCGCGATCTTGACTCCCTATTTGATCTGGTACGTTTATAGTGTCGGCTTTGTGAACATCACGCTCTTATTCTGGCAGCTACTTCTTTTAAGTGGTATTTGCCAAATCATCTATTTAATCGGCTTAGGTATAGCCTACAAGCAGGCCGATATTGGGGTGATTTACCCAATGGCACGAGCATTGCCCGTGTTGATGGTTGGCTTGGGTACGGTGTTAATAGGGTATGAATTATCAATCAATCAATGGCTTGGTTTTGCATTGATCACACTGGGTTGTCTGTTTGTTCCGCTTAAGCAGTTTTCTGAATTAAGGTTCAAGGCCTACCTGAATCTTGGCGTACTGTGGGCGTTAATCGCCGCCATCGGTACCACGGGGTATTCCATTATTGATAAAGAGGCGCTTCTATTATTAGAGCCCTTAAGCACACCTAGCATTACCAATAAACACACGGCGATTTTCTATTTGGGTATTCAGTTTTGGGCAATTGTGCTTCCACTGAGCCTGTGGTTGCTCGTGTCGAATCAAAGAATAGAATTTCATAACGCTTGGTTACTACGTAAAAGAGCAACACTTGCTGGCATTATGATGGCTTCGACCTATGGCTTAGTGTTGTTTGCGATGACTATGACAGAGAACGTCAGCTTGGTTGTTGCACTTAGGCAAGTGAGTATCATTTTCGGCGTAGTGATGGGGATCTACTTTTTAAAGGAAAAGTGGCACGCGACTCGCGGTGTAGGCGTCTCTCTAATTATTGCTGGCTTAGTTATCTCATTGACTTAAAAGACTTTTAAATCTCCCTTACTGCTTGTAATGTGACTTTTCAGTCACATTATCCTTATTGATAGCAAACGTTTTACTAATGTTAAAGATGTGATCCTTCTCATAGACAAGGCTGTAAAGTTACCGGTAACATTCATTTCAACGTTACCGGTAACATATAATTACAAACCGGACTCTGTGAAACTCATAAGGATACCCAAATGAAAGCTCTGACTAAAACGCTGATTGCTGCTTCCCTCACTGGTCTATTTGCTACTTCAGCAATGGCTGCAGACTTTAAACTTAAGATTCAATCTTCAGATCCATCTGGCGATTTGAACTTCAAGGTTCAGCAGAAGTGGGCTGAGCGAGTAGAGACGATGTCTAACGGACGTATTGATATCGATCTATTGCCTGTTGGCGCTGTGGTTAAACACACAGAAACGCTTGGCGCGATCAAAATGGGCATCTTAGATGGCCACATCACAGCAACAGGTTACTTCTCTGGTAAAGATCCAGCATTCGGTCTTATCGGCAACATGGTGGGTGCGTGGTCTGATACAACACAACTGCTTCAGTACATGAACTACGGTGGCGGCAACGAGCTAATGATTGAACTGTACAAGCCTTACGGTGTTCAGTTCGTTGGTGCTTCTACAACGGGTGTTGAGTCTTTCATTTCTAAAAAGCCAATTGACGGTGTAGCAGATCTTAAAGGTCTTAAGCTTCGTGCGCCTGAAGGTCTAGTACAACAAGTGTTTGCAGCTGCGGGTGCGACTCCGGTAAACCTGCCAGGTTCTGAAGTATTTACCGGCTTAAGCAAGGGGGTAATTGATGCCGCGGACTACACGGTATTCTCTACCAACCAAAAAGCGGGCATGAACGATATTGCAACGCATCCAGTTCAACCGGGTTTCCACTCATTACCGCTTATCGACATCTCTGTATCTCAGAAAAAATGGGACAAGATGCCAGCTGATCTACAAACGATTCTACAAACATCAGTGCGTGACTTCTCTTACGACATGACAACTCAACTGAAAATGGCTGACCAAGCTGCAGTTAAAGAAGCACAAGCGAACCCAGAAATTACTATCCACGACTGGTCTCAAGAAGAGCGTAAGAAATTCCGTGAAATCGCTAAAGGTCAGTGGAAAGTCTTCGCAGAGCGTTCTGATAACGCGCAGAAAGTTTATAAATCAGTGACTGTGTTCTTAGAAGAAAACGGCTTGCTGTAACTTAAACTTAGCTTACTGACGGGGGAGGGCATTGCTCTCCCGTATTCTCCCAGGAAATTTGGCCCATGACAGACAAAATCCCCCACGCCCCAGCTGAAAACGACGAACAGCCAAGAAACGTACTTGATCGTCTTATTATAAAGTTCAGTAATCTCGTTAGCTGGCTGTTTATCTTTACTGTATTGATTTCATTTTACGAAGTTGTGATGCGTTATGCATTTGATGCCCCGACCACATGGGTACATGAAACAGCTTCTTTCATCGGTGGTTCTTTATTCATTATTGGTGGCATCTACGCTTTTGCCGCGAATAAGCACGTACGTGTGGTTCTTATCTACGATTCAGTCTCTAACCAAACACGTAAATATCTTAATCTTGTTCACCACATTGTTGGTTTGGCTTTTGCTGGCATGCTTGCTTACGCGGCTTACTTCACCGCAGAAGAAGCGTGGTTTGCACCATGGGGTGAATTCCGCCTTGAAACATCAGGCTCAGTGTTAAACGCGCCTTATCCTGCGCTGTTGAAAGGCCTGATCTTTGTCGTTTTGTGTGTTCTTGTTATCCAGTTTGTATTGCACCTAATCCAAGAGTTGATGGGTCTAAGGAAGAATGACGATGTTTGATTTATCTTCTATTGGTATCGCATGGGGCAGTTTGCTCATGTTGGTTATGATGATTGGCTTGCTCCTGACGGGTATGCAGCTTGCGTTCGTAACTGGCTTTGTCGCGATTTTCTTCACTCTATGTTGGTTTGGCCCTGATGCTTTACCTTTGATTGCGAGCCGTACTTACAGTTTTGCTTCTGGTTATGTGTTCCTCGCAGTACCGATGTTTGTATTGATGGCCGCTTTACTAGACCGTTCGGGCATTGCTCGTGATTTGTTTGATGCAATGAAATCTGTCGGCCGTAAGGTTCGAGGTGGCGTTGCGGTACAAACGTTATTGGTAGCTGTGTTACTGGCTTCAATGTCAGGTGTTATCGGTGGTGAAACTGTACTACTAGGTATTCTTGCACTGCCTCAAATGCTTCGCTTAGGGTATGACCGTAAGCTTGCTATTGGTACAACCTGTGCGGGTGGCGCGCTCGGCACCATGCTGCCGCCAAGTATCGTACTGATCATCTATGGTATGACAGCGAGTGTGTCGATTGGCGACCTATTCAAGGCTTCTTTCTTACCAGCGTTTATCCTTGCGGGCTGTTACATCGGCTACGTATTGATTCGTTGTAAGCTGAACCCTTCTCTTGCTCCTCTTCCAAGTGATGATGAGACAGAAGAAGACTTAGCGAATCAACCTAGCTACTTCAAGGCTCTGTTCTTCCCTCTGCTTTCTGTAGCAACCGTTCTTGGTAGTATCTATACGGGTATTGCTTCAGTAACGGAAGCTTCGGCTTTGGGTGTAGTCGGCATCATGATCAGCGCGCTTATCCGCGGTGAATTGAACTTCAATATGCTGAAAGAGAGTGCCATAGCAACCATGCGAACCTGCGGCATGATCATGTGGATCGGCATTGGTGCAAGTGCTCTGGTTGGTATCTACAACCTGATGGGTGGCATCGACTTTGTTGAAGAAACGATCCTTGCACTCAGTGGCGGCAACGCAACAGTAACACTGCTAATCATGATGGCTATCTTGCTGGTTTTAGGCATGTTCCTTGACTGGGTAGGTGTGGCACTTCTAACAATGCCAATCTTCGTTCCAATCATCACTGGCCTTGGTTTCGACCCAGTTTGGTTTGGTGTTGTGTTCTGTCTAAATATGCAGGTGTCTTTCTTGTCACCACCATTTGGTCCCGCGGCGTTCTACTTGAAATCGGTAGCACCGAAAGACATCAGCTTAGGTGAGATTTTCTCTTCACTACTGCCATTCATTGCACTTCAAGTATTGGTTCTGGCACTGGTTATTATCTTCCCTCAGCTCGCGCTTTGGTGGCAATAACAACGAAGGTTCCAGAGTGAATTTAACGCTCAGGAACCGATTAGCAGTAACACAAGTTTAACTATTAGATTCGATTGTCAGCCCCAGTTTTGGTTGGGGCTTAGGGAAGGCTTGCCTTATGAAAAGCAAAAAAATACTCGTGATGGGCGTATCTGGATGCGGAAAAAGCCTGATTGGTAGCCGTATCGCACATGCTTTAGATCTTCAATTCTTTGATGGCGATGACTTCCATCCGCAAAGCAATGTAGAAAAAATGCGCCAAGGAATTCCGCTGACTGATGAAGATCGTCAAGGATGGCTAGAAACACTTAACAAGCAATACATTGAACAACCAAGTGCTGTGATTGCTTGCTCTGCATTGAAACCACAATACCGCGACATTCTACGAAAGAACAATGAAGGCTTAGTTATCGTGTACCTACAAGGTAGCTTCGACACTATTTGGAACCGCCATAAAGCGCGTGAGAACCATTACTTCAATGGTCAAGAAATGTTGAAAAGCCAATTCGCAACCTTGGTTGAACCGAGTGAAGGCGAGGCGTTGTTTGTTGATATCTCACAAGATGTTGAACAGGTAGTAGAAAGTGCACTCAAACAAATTAAGCAGATAGGTTAAACCATGACTCAGACAAAAAATGACATTGCGATGATTGGTTTAGGAGTGATGGGTAAAAGCCTGGCACTCAACCTACTTGATAATGGCTTCAATGTCGCAGGCTTTGACCTCAATACAGACAACATTGAGCGTACTAGCTCTGAAGCGAAGCAGCTCAATGAGACATTTGAAGGAAAAGGCCTCTTTACTAGTGGTGTTAATCTTGAAGACATTCTTCAGGGGTTAGCGAAACCACGAGTGATTGCATTGTCGGTTCCGGCAGGAAAATCGGTTGATATCGTGGTAAGTAACTTGCTAGAAGCCGGTTTAGAGCGCGATGATATTATTATCGATACAGGCAATAGCTTATGGACTGATACTGAAGCCCGAGAAGTGAACCACAAAGGCAAACTACGCTTCTTTAGTACAGCTGTTTCTGGTGGTGAAGAAGGGGCTCGTGTTGGCCCTGCGTTGATGGCTAGTGGTGACCCATCAGCTTGGCAATATGTGAAGCCGATGTGGGAAGCGATTGCTGCGAAAGTTGATGTGAATGGTTTGCCTGTCGCTCAGTTTGAAGCAGGTGAAGCGTGCGCTGCGTATGTTGGCCCTTCGGGCACTGGGCACTATGTGAAAATGGTGCACAATGGTATTGAGTACGCTGACATGCAGCTTATTTGCGAAGTGTATCAGTTCATGCGTGATGTACTTGAAATGCCAGCTCAAGAGATCGGCAAAGTCTTTGACCAATGGAATAATGGCGTCCTTAATAGTTATTTGATGGAAATTAGCGCCGATATTCTTCAACAAGAAGATGTGGTGACGGGTAAGCCATTCGTTGATGTTGTGCTTGATAAGGCTGGTCAAAAAGGCACTGGCTTATGGACAGCAGTAAACAGTTTGCAAGAAGGTTGCCCAACGCCAACCATTGCACAGGCGGTCTATGCGCGTGCGATGAGTGGTCAAAAAGCACAGCGTGTTCAAGGTAGCAAACTGCTAAGGGGCAATATTACCGATGCGAGTCAGCTAGATAAAATTGAAGTCATCTCAGAACTTCATGATGCTCTGTATTGCGCCAAACTGTCTGTTTATGCGCAAGGTTTTGATTTACTGAAAACAGCGTCAGACAAAGAGGGGTGGAATCTCGATTTCACCCAAATAGCTAAGATCTGGCGTGCGGGTTGTATTATTCGCGCGGCCTTCTTACAAAGCATCACGTCGGCTTACCAACAAAATAGAGAACTTGCGAACTTGTTGTTTGATGAGGCTTTCATTAAACAAGTAGAAGAGCGCGAACTAGCTTGGCGTATCGCGGTAGCGAATTCAGCTTTGTATGGTGTGCCGATGCCAGGAATCAGTTCTGCATTAAGCTACTTTGACTCATTGCGTTGCGAGGTGCTGCCTGCGAATTTACTGCAAGCACAACGTGATTACTTTGGTTCTCATACCTATTCACGAGTGGATAGAGAGGAAGCCGAAAAATTCCATGTCACTTGGAGTCAGTCCCCAAGGACAGAAGTAAAAGTTAACGCTTAAATAACCAATAACGCCCTCTACTGAGGGCGTTTGTATTTATGACGCTATATCAATATTTTACTAAATTAGACTTCAAATTCCACGTCAGTTGGATACACTGTTACCAGTAACATAATTCATAACTATAACAATTAAATACTATGTCGAATAAGAAAAAACGTCCCACATTACAAGATGTTGCCAACCTAGTTGGTGTCACCAAAATGACCGTAAGTCGCTGTCTGCGAGACTCTTCTCAAGTGTCTGAAGCACTGCGAGACAAGATCAACGCTGCAGTCGACGAGCTCGGTTATATCCCTAATCGAGCACCAGATATCCTTTCCAACGCTAAAAGTAATGCTATCGGTGTGCTTGTTCCCTCGTTAACTAACCAAGTTTTCGCCGAAGTTATCCGTGGTATTGAACAAGTTACCGCGCCTGCGGGCTACCAAACCATGATTGCCCACTATGGTTATAGCGCTGAACTGGAAGAGCAAAGCATCGCTTCGCTGCTTTCGTACAATGTGGATGCGATTATTCTGTCTGAGAATGTTCACACCGATAGATCTCGAAAAATGCTGCAGACCGCGTCGATCCCAGTGATCGAGATTATGGACTCGGTATCGCCAAGAATTGAACAAGCTGTCGGCTTTGATAACTTCGAAGCGGCTAGAGCGATGACCAAAACCATGTTCGACAGAGGACGCACCAATATCGCTTACTTAGCGGCTCGTATGGATGAACGAACTCGCTTAAAAATGGCGGGCTACGAACATGCGATGCAAGAAGCTGATAAAGCGCCCGTGACTCTGCAAACAGAAGACGCGTCCTCGTTTACGCTTGGTGCGAAACTTATTGGTGAGTTACTAGAGAAGCACCCTGAAGTGAATGGCATTTTCTGCACCAACGATGATTTAGCAATCGGTGCTTTTTACGAATGTGTACGTCGTGGTATTCAAGTACCAGAACAGATGGCAATTGCAGGTTTCCACGGGCACGACATCACAGTGGCAATGACGCCTCGTTTAGCGACTGTAGTAACACCAAGGGAGCAGATTGGTAAAGTCGCTGCACAGCAAGTTGTAGCGCGTTTACAAGGCAATAAAGAATGGGTCGCGAAGCTGGATCTCGGTTACAAGATTGAAGTGGGTGAGAGTATTTAATTTTATATTTCAGCCTTGCTCTTCATCGGATTCAAACTAAAACGCCCTTAGCGAAACAAACTTCGTTAAGGGCGTTTTCTATTTTTCTAGCAAGAAGATGTATGGCGTAACAGGCTTAATCCGCTAAATCTTGAGCATCTTGCTGTTTCAACACTTTGTGACCATCTTCAGTGACGCCACGTTTCCAGTAGCTGCTGATGTAGATGTTTTCTTTCGCGACTTCTTTTTCGTTGCGGAAGTATTGTCTCAGCTCGCGCATGCTTTCGAATTCACACGCTGTCCATACTGACACCTGACCTTCTAACCACTCTGTGTTACGCACGGTTTGTGAAAGTGACTCTGAGGTTTCATCTTCAATCAACCAGGTTACTTTGATGCCTTGAGGGTTTTCAAGTGCTTGCTTATCTGCTGCTGAATTGATCTGAATGACAGCGTGACCAGTCGCTGTTTCTGGGAGCATTTTTACTTTTGCAGAAAGCGCAGGTAGGGAGGTCATATCTGCCACTAGGAAGAACCAGTCTGACTCTAGGTTCAGCCCCTGAATTAAACCAGGGCCAGCCACTGAAACCGTGTCGCCCACTTTTGCGTTCATTGCCCATCGAGCTGCAAAACCACATTGCAAATCTGTAGTAATATGGCGAACAAAATCAACTTCAATCCACTGCTCTACAGGGTTGTACTGACGAATGGTGTAAGTGCGCATGGTTGGGCGCTCACCTTCGTTTAGTTGGCTTAAATCAGTTGTGCCGAGTGGCGAGAATAAAAGCTTGATGTAGCCGCCGGCACATTCTGTTGGGTATTTACTTAATCCCTCACCGCTAAGCGTTATGCGCTGCATGTTTGGAGTAATTGTTGAGGTTTGAGTAACGGTTAATGTGATAGGGCTAGGCTTGCTCATATAAGGCTCTCTTAGATTTTGATTTCCACATCATAATCCTGAACTAAAAAACACTCAATACTAATAGTTATCATTTACTTTGATTTACACATGTCCTACCTAACTTATACGATAGATTATATTAAGAAACAGAACCGACAAAAAAGAGCCCTTTAGAAAACTAAAGGGCTCTTAGGATTGGTTTGACTTAGCGAACAGAATTAGCTTTTTGCTTGCTCTAGTTCAATCGTTTCTTCAGCGGCTTTCGCAGCTTCTAGCATCTTACGAATAATGAACGATGCTGCCATTGCGATACCTACCATCACGACTGCAAGAACAGTCAGCATTTGGAAGTAATCACCGTAAACCGTTTGCACGATCTCTTGTGTGATCTCTTGACCTTTCTCTAGTGCAATAGACGTTGAGAATACGGCACCAACAATGCCTGATAGTGCGATAGCAACAGAGAACAAACTTACTGAGAAGTTCTCGATGTGCTTAGGTGCAACAGACAGGATGAAGGCTACAACCATTGAACCTACAATCACTTCACCGAATGCTAGGAAGAAGTGAATCGCTAGGAAGACTTCTGGGCGGATCAGAACATCGTCACCCACTGTCGTTACTGCCATCGTAAGGATACCGAAAGCGATAGCCGTAAGGATGAAAGAGAAACCGACTTTGGTTGCAGTTGAGAAGTTAATGTTTTTCTTTTCTAGGTTAGAGAAGATACCCGCGATGATAGGGCCAGCAACCATACACCATAGTGGGTTCATTGCCATTGAAGCTTCAGGTGCGACAGGGATGAAGCCAAATAGATCGCCACGCATTGTGTTGATCGCTACCATTGTCATCGAAGTCATCATCTGACCGTAGTACACGAAGAAACATGTCGTCAGGAATGTGATGATTAAGATAGTGCCCATTTTCAGCATGTCTGATTTCTTCGATTTCAACATCGAAGAAACAAAGTAGACGATTGCTGCACCGCCAATTGCGTATACGATGTTTTGGCCAATATCCATGTTAGAGAACATGAAGAATACCAAGCCAATCATTGCTGCAGAAAGACCAAGGAACGCTGCCCAGTTTTTAGTGCTTACTGGTTTTTGGTCGATTTCTGCACTTGCTTCAACAAGGCCTTTGCGAACAAAGATCATCATTAGAAGCGCAGCACCGGCTAGAACCGCAGAAAGAAGGAAACCACCGTGGAAACCAACAACAAGCACTAGCATTGGGAACAGGTATTGGCCTAACAGAGCACCAATATTGTTTACTGAGTAGTTGATTGGGTAGCAGTTCTCAAAATCTTCTTGAGTTTTGAACGTGCGTTTGTAAAGACTTGGGTAAGAAGGGGACATCAAACCACGTGCATAACTTGCTAACGCAATACCACATAATGCCATCGGAACATTGGTTGCTGCTGCACCAAGTACCAGTAGAACGTAACCACTTGCGAACCCTAGGAAGGCAATGGTTAAAGATCGGTAAGCGCCTAAAAACTTGTCGGCGATAAAGCCACCAGCGATAGCAAATAGCGGCCCGATTGCAGAGAAAGCACCAACAACCATCATGGTGTCGGCTTCATTGTAGTTCAGATCTTCAAGGAAGAAACGAGTCAAGATCACCATGACGCCATAGAACGAAAGCCCGAACATCATTTGGCAGAACATCATTGATTTGTTTAATCTATTCCACATTATTTTATTCTCACATTTGTATTAATATGTAGTGTAATTACCCGATTATAATATCATTACTAGTAATACATAAACTGAAACATCTGTCCCAAACAGAACTTTACTCGATATATCTTTTCTTATGAGTACATTCATATTTCTCATGAATGAAATTTGCAACGTTAGATTTTGCTAGTGGATGCATAGCGGTATGAAATTTAGCCATCATCATTTGTGGCTAAGTAATGAACTAATAAAGGGAAAGTTAGAGGTGAGCATTCTGTAAGTTATTTTGAGTGAGTATCACTTTCAATTGGCTGCTGGGCTTTAGCCAATAAAAAAGCCAGCTTGGTGGCTGGCTTTGTTGAGATATTGAAAACTAAGTTTACAAGAATGCAGTCTCTATAGAGGCTTTCTCCACTCGTGTTTTTGTCTGTTATTCACACGGTGGTGCCATGTGGATCACGGCTAGGCCGCCTAGAGAAGTTTCACGGTACTTCTTGTTCATGTCTTTACCTGTTTGATACATGGTCTCGATAACCTTGTCTAACGAAATAAGACACTTGCTGGTGCGCTTCAACGCCATGCGCGATGCATTGATCGCTTTCATTGCGCCCATAGCATTACGTTCAATACATGGTACTTGTACCAGACCACCGATAGGGTCACATGTCATGCCCAGTGAGTGTTCCATCGCGATCTCAGCGGCAATACAGATTTGCTCGTTGCTACCACCACGCAGGGCAGTTAGGCCAGCAGCAGCCATTGAAGAAGAAACGCCGACTTCACCCTGACAACCTACCTCTGCGCCAGAAATCGAAGCGTTGGTTTTGTATAAGATGCCGATTGCACCAGAGACCGCCAAGAAGTCTTTAAGTTGCTTAGTGTCTAGCTCTTTGATGAAACGATGGTAGTACATCAAAACCGCAGGAATAACGCCAGCCGCACCATTAGTAGGTGATGTGACAACCTGGCCACCTGCTGCATTCTCTTCACTCACAGCAAAGGCAAATAGGTTAATCCAATCCATGATCTCCATTGGATCGTTTTCAATTGAGGCATTCGCTTCAAGCTTTTTAAGCAAAGCAGGTGCTCGACGTGTTACTTCTAGGCCGCCATCAAGAATGCCTTCAGTATCAAAGCCACGCTGCATACACAGAGACATCACCTTCCAAATTTGGTCGGCTTTCTGGTCAATTACATCCATACCTTGGAAAGACACTTCGTTACGCAGAATTAAGCCACCAAGGCTAAGTCCTTGTTGCTCTGATAGTTCAAGTAACTGATCAGCAGAAGAGAAAGGGAACTCAACTTGTGTTTCTGCTTCCTGTTTGCCGTTTTGTAGCTCATCAGCGGTTGCGATAAAGCCACCACCAATCGAGTAGTAGGTTTCCATATCCAGAAGACTACCGCTTGCGTCAAAGGCAGAGATAGTCATGCCATTTTCATGCAACGGAAGGTTAGTTTTGTGGAAGAGAAGGTCGCTTTCTACATCGAAATGAATTTCATGGTTACCGCTAACCAATAGAGATTTATCTTCAATCGCCTTGCGCATAGCTTGGTTAGCACTGGTGATTTTAATGGTGTCGGGGCGGTTACCTAGTAAACCTAACAAGGTCGCTCTGTCTGTGTGGTGACCAATACCCGTCAATGATAACGAGCCGTATAAGTCGATTTGAATACGCTTCACTTGCTTAAGCTGAGCATCAATTTTTTGGGTAAAGTTAAACCCAGCGATCATTGGTCCATTTGTGTGGGAGCTGGACGGCCCAACCCCAATTTTGTAGATATCAAAAATAGACAGCATAGTAACTTCCTGTGAAGACGGTTCGATGGACGAACTCTGTGTAAAATTTGTATTTAGTTAGTTTCACTTCTTTGAGTGAACCTGTTCTTTGGATGAAACAGTTATGTGATTGAGCGTATTCATTGATAGAAAGCGCTCTTTTATCGACCAGTGCTAACAAGCATAGAGCGATGAAATACAAGAGCGTGCTATGTTTGCTGTAAAGCGACACGTCTATTCTTGTATTACCTAAGATGTCGCTATCAATAGTGAGCATTATTGCGAGCAACATATAAGAATTTCAAAATACTTTTGTTAACAAGTATTGTATACATAATTCACTCCATCTAATCCCCAAAACGAGACTTGAACATAAAATGAGCATTAATCACCTCCTTATTGTGCTGGGTAAGCGACTGAATGAGAATAAATTGACTGATGAAGGAATCAGTCGAGTTGATGCTTTGTTTGAGTATCTGGCGGAGCCTTTGGTAGAAGAGTCGAATCAGCAAAC
Source organism: Vibrio sp. OPT18 (assembly GCF_015163615.1). Taxonomy (NCBI): domain Bacteria; kingdom Pseudomonadati; phylum Pseudomonadota; class Gammaproteobacteria; order Vibrionales; family Vibrionaceae; genus Vibrio; species Vibrio sp. OPT18. The sequence continues at coordinate 111,247 of NZ_JADDYK010000081.1, read as the reverse complement.
CGCGGTTGCATTTTGTGGTGGGATAACGAAAGGGCAAACTCTGTCTGAAGCCGATGCGATGCACCAATATTTTAGGAAGCTTGAAAAGCGGCGTGAACATCCGTTTTTCTTAGGAGCGATTTTGCTCGAGCAGCATTCGACCAACACTGTCGAGAACATACAAAACTTGACCTCAGAGATGATTGCAAGCGGGTTGTTTACTCGCGGGCAAAGTGTGCAAGTGACTTTCGTGTCGAATGACTACCACTTACAACGTATATTCGAAATTCAATCGCTCATGGACGAGCAAGGTTTGCTTAAAGTTCTCGTCGAGAAGTGTTCCGCACTTGGGGTAGAGCTGCAAATAGA
>NZ_JADDYK010000081.1:108028-110847 GCF_015163615.1 Vibrio sp. OPT18 | reverse complement strand
TCGTAGGTTGGATGCTCATGTTGCGGTGCCATACCCACATCAAAGTGCTCAAGGGCAATTGTTTCTGTTGATGGACGTACTGACGACCTACCGAGTTTATCTTGAAGGTGTTTGTGCGGGCGCATTTAAGCGAGATTTAGAGTTGGTTAGACGAGAGCCAGAAAGACTGTCTTTGGAAGCATTGATAACTGCCAAGGAGCTCGTTGGACGTTCATCTGACTTTGACATTGTGGAGAGTTTACTCCCAGCATTGGAGCGCTGTATCCAGCAGACTTCAGTGGGTACCGATATAAAAAAAGTCAGGGAATACCTAGCTCTACTAGATACTAACCTGACTTTATTGAATCGTTATTTAGATCCGGAATCGGATCACACACATCGCTGGTGGCGATAGGTGATTATTTCTTTCTCGTGATACCAATAACGGTCTTTAAACTCGCAAACGCAATCAGGCAGTAAGCCAAAAGCTCAGTGCCTTCTTCAGCGATGTTTTTAACCGCTCGAACGTAATCATCGCCCATAACATTGTGCCAGAAGCTGCCCATGCCAAATAAGCGAGAGAACACCAACAGAAGCATCACGCCAGTTACTAGCAAGTTCATGTGTGGGGAAGCAAGAATAAGCGCAAGTTGATCAATGGTTTGTTTACCATTTTTAATCGCATAGAAAATTGCACTACCAGCAACCAATAGGGCAGGAACAACCCAAGCGCCATGTACAATCTTGTCGAACCAAAAGTCCATTTCACGAATAAACATCACACCGAAAAATGCACTGATGAGCATAGCAGCATGCTTAACTTCACGCTTCTCTCTCGCTAGATAAGCAAAAGATCCAGACGCGACAATAAGCAGTAACTGTTGCAGCATCTCTGTCACCGAGATCTCACCAACATTGCCATTCAACAATACAAAATCAATTCGAAGAGTAAGGTTTGCGACAATACCAATCGCTAAAACAACGAGAGCGGTTTGGCAGCGTTTGTAGATCACTTGAGATGTCGACTGAGAAAGGGTGAACTCTGGCAGTTCAAATGACATTTGAGTTTGTTCTTTCGTTTTTGATTGGCTTTTCATAATAATTCTATGTGTAAAATTTTGTAACAGGCGGGCATTCTATCGGCCTAGGTTAGGCTAATGTCAGAGATGTGTCAGAAATAAAACAGTGTTCAATTGGTGTATGTATACGGTAAACCGCTGCCTTATGGCAGACAGTTTACATAACATAATTGAATTTTTAGGGGGGGATTACAGCTTTGAGATTGGAAACTTGTAATAGAAGTGATTACTTTTCAGTTTCTTGCTCATGGTTATTGCGGTAGTACTCCCACTGTTCAATGCGCTCGCCGTCATCGAATACACAGTAAGTTGTACGCTGATTGTTTTCAGTAACCGTGTCTAATTCACCGTCCTGTTGAACACAATAAACCGCTGCTGGGTTAGCGACTGAAACACGTTGGCCTTCGCTATATTCTGCATAGTCGTTTGCACAACCGCCTAATACAACGGCACATACAGCCATCAAACCAATTTTCTTCATGTCTATCTCCTACGTGATAACTCTATAATCGAATGCGTTAAGTTCTACAGAACCAAATGAGAAGCTCTATGAAATTAGTATATTTTAGATTTCAGAAAAGGTTGTCCTAATTTGGTCAAGATATTGAAATAGGTTGATATTTCTTCATGTTTAACGACTTTTTGAGTGTTAGATCAAGCTAAGTGGATTCAAGTTACCGTAGGAATATCCCCGTCCGATCAGTTCTGGTTAGCGGTTGTGAACCTCGAATCTATTGATGATTATGATATGATGCCGCCAAATTCAGTAGAGCAGTCAGAATCATGAGACACCTAAAAACAACCATCCACCCTGATATCGACCATCTAGACAATAAAACGGTCTATAAGCGCAACGCTGCCCGTGCCATTGTGTTAGATGGTGAAGACATTCTGATGCTGTATACAGAGCGTTATCACGACTACACCATTCCTGGTGGTGGTTTGGATGAAGGCGAAGATGTGATCGCAGGTATGGTTCGTGAACTCGAAGAAGAGACTGGCGCGAAGAATATCCATAGCATCAAGCCGTTCGGCATTTTTGAAGAGTTTCGACCTTGGTACAAAGACGATGCAGACATGATGCACATGATTTCTTACTGCTACTCATGCAAGATCGATCGTGAGCTTGGTGAAACGGCTTACGAAGATTATGAAGTGAAAAATGGGATGAAACCGGTGTGGATGAATATCCATGAAGCGATCGCTCATAACGAAAAGACGATGGCAGAGAGCCCTAAAAAGGGCATGAGCATTGAGCGGGAAACGTTTCTGCTGCATTTGATTGCCAAAGAGATGCTTTAGCCGTTATCAATACTTGGGGCTGTTGACCTTTCGTGGTTAAGTTTTGTTCGATATAAAATCGTTTTAGGCGCGGCGAAGAGTATGTAGCCTAGTCATTCTAAGCAAATATTCTTCAACAAAGCATAAAACGATTTTAGCCGAACCCTTCGGGCAGCTCTTGTGGTTCATTTCTACTGCGTTATCGGCTTTTCATGTAGGCCAACTACACGTCAAAACCTCTTCCTTGTATAAATTTCCCACAAGATGCTGCAAAACCCAGCTCGAAAGGTCAACAGCCCCAGGCCTGCTAAGCTATTTATTTGCCGCCACTTTTGGCGGCAAAGTTGTTTCTAGCAATGCTAAAATTTAATAGCGGAAACTAATTATTGAATATGGTTGATATTGTCAACTAAGTGTTTTTGATGTATCTTTACCTCAACGATGAACCTATCTAGCTTAACTGCCCGGTTATATCGTTAA
>NZ_JADDYK010000081.1:85231-107977 GCF_015163615.1 Vibrio sp. OPT18 | reverse complement strand
ATCTCGCTGTGAGCCTGCCCTAAACAAAGAATACTATGAATAAAAGACAGTTTATTGCCCATTATCTGCGCATGAATCGCACCTCGTACTTATTGGCGATTGTGTTCATCTTTCTCGTCAACTGGTTACAAGTAGAGATCCCTCGCTATATCCAATTGGCGATAGATTTGATTGATGATGCCTCTTCAACTGGCCACCAACAGCTTCAAACCTATGTTTGGATTGTGGTCGGTATGTCGGTTGCCATGGTAGTGGTGAGAATTTTGTCTCGTATTTATGCGCTTAATCCGGGGCGAATTACAGAGGCTGCGCTAAAAAGTACTCTTTTACAAAAGCTGAATCGCTTACCGAGCAGCTTTCACGAACGCTTTGCTTCGGGCCGACTGATCTCGATTATCAACAATGACCTGAGTGGCATTCGACTGCTGTTTGGTGTCGGCTTCTTGCAGTTCTTTAATGCGTTGCTTGCGTTGTCGCTGACGCCTCTTTACATGTGGCGCATATCGCCAGAGCTCACACTGTATTCGATCATTCCTATCTCAATTGCTTTTGTGATTTTCCGTGTGGGCTTCAAGCGTATGAAAACGCTGCATTTAGAGCACATGAAGCGTCTACAAAACCTGTCTGCTCAGCTAATGAGTTACCTATCTGGGATTGACTTGATTAAGAGTCAGCAGATGTCACCTTGGGTGAAAGCCGAAACTGAAAAGCTGAACCAGTTATTGCTTGAGTGCCGCCTTAAAATTACACGAATTCAAGTCTTCTTTATGCCAGTACTCGACTACGCCAATGACCTGATGAAAATCATCATTCTTGGGCTTGGTGGCTACATGTTAATGAGACAGGAACTCACACTTGGTGAGATTACCGCCTTTCTGACTTACTCAGTTTTGCTCGCTATGCCATTGATGCAGCTTGGCAGAATCGCGACCATTTATCAGCGTGGCATGGTGGGTATTCAAAGTGCACAAACCATTCTTAATGCCAAAGTCCCAGAGCTTGATGAAGATAAGCTGACTGAATTAGATGTTGAATCGCTAAAGGGAAAAACGTTTTCTGTTCGCAACCTCAGCTTCAGCTATTCAGGTGAAGAACGCGTGATTCTCGATGACATCAGCTTTGATATTCCAGCAGGTAAGAAAGTGGGTGTGCTAGGTGGAATCGGAGCGGGTAAAACAACGTTAGTGAACTGCTTAAATCATCACTTGGATGTACCAGAAGGTTCTGTTTTCCTTGGTGAAAGAGATGTCACTAGCTTCTCACGCAGTGACTTGCGCCGTTACGTGAAAACTGTGACTCAGGACCCTTACCTGTTTTCAGCAACCGTCGAAGATAATATCCGCTTTGGTAGCCTAGATACGGATTTGGCAAAGAGTCAGGTTGATGAAGTGCTAGAGCTCAGCCAGTTGGCCAGTGATGTGACGCGTTTTGAACACGGCGATCAAACCTTAGTCGGTGAGAAAGGTATCATGCTGTCAGGTGGTCAGAAGCAGCGCTTAAGTATTGCGCGTGCTTTATTGCAACCCACCGATCTGATCATCATGGACAACGTTCTATCGGCTGTCGATTATGAAACAGAACGTAAGATCTTAGAAGGTTTGTTTAAGCGTTTAGAAAATCAATCGGTTCTTGTGGTTTCACACCGCGTTAATGCCCTTGAATATATGGATGAAATCATCGTGTTGAATGAAGGGAAAGTGATCGCGAAGGGCGACCACGCCACGTTATTGAAAACCTGTGATTACTATTACGATACATGGCAACTACAGCAGAATGAAACGGAGGCAGTGGCATGTTAAAAGGTGTTGATCTCGAGTACCTCAAGCACTTTTTTAAGTTTGCTAAGAAATACAAAGGCTCTGCGATTCTGGGTATCGCTATGCTTCCTCTTTCTGTCATCACGAGCTTGTTGTTCCCTTGGCTGATCATTCAAGTGATCGATGTTCACCTGAGTCATGGGGATATGGATGGTCTGCTCGAATACGTCTTCTATCTCGTTGCCGTGCTGGTGGCGAGCTATGTGGTGGATACCACCTATTCGTACAACCTGCGTAAAACCGGGCAATACACGATAACTGACATGCGCTCAGTGTTGTTTGCTCGTGTGCTCAAACTACCGCGCAGCTATTTTGATAACACACCGATTGGGGTAACGCTCTCACGATTAACCAGTGACTTGGAAACCATTGGCGAGACGTTTGTTCAGTCGGTTGTAGGGCTAGTTAAAGACAGTATCAATACCATTGCTCTGTTGGTGATGATGTTCTTCATTGATTGGCAGTTAACGATGATTGTATTGATCATTATGCCGCCAGTGATGTATTTGACGGTGTATGTGAGAAACCGACTTCGTGCTCTCTATAAGGTGACTCGTTCTTCGTTGGCTCGCGGTATTGGCTTTTTACAAGAAGTCTTATTTGGTATGAAAACTGTTCAGATGTACCGAGCGGAAGAGCAAGTCGAACAACGCTACCAAGGCTATACCGATGAGTTTTTAAGAGCGCAGAAGAAGATCAATAAATACGATGCGATTTTGTTCTCGTTTATCTCTGGCATCACCTCAATCACCATCGCGATTATGATCTGGTATGGCTCTGAGCAAGTGTTAGAAGGGGCGCTCACCTTGGGTGTGCTGATTGCGTTCATCAACACCTTAGAGAAAGTGTTTGTTCCGATTCGTGACTTTACTTCGCAGATCGCTTCGATTCAGAGTTCATTTGCAGCGTTTGACCATATTGAAGAACTGTTTGTTGAGCCGACTGAAGAAGAAGGGCGCAACCTGTTGTCATCTAACAAGGTTGAGAAGCAGCTTGAACAGTTTGTGAGCCTAGAGTTTAAGAACGTAAGCTTCCGCTACAAAGACGACTCTCCCTACGTTCTAAAGAATGTCTCGTTTGTATTGGAGAAAGGGCATCAAATCGCGCTTGTGGGTTCGACGGGCTCGGGCAAGTCGACGATTCTGCGTCTGATCTCTAAAACCTACCAAGACTATGAAGGCAGCATTTTGTTGAATGGAATAGAGCTGTCACAGATCTCAAGTGAAGACTCGGCTCATTTGTTCTCAATGATGATGCAAGACGTGCACTTATTTGAAGAGACCATCCAATTCAATATCGCGCTGGGTAAAACGCATCTATCTAGAACTGAGGTTGAACAGGCGGCGCGCTATGTTTATGCCGATAAGTTTATTGAACAATTGCCACAAGGTTATGACTTCCACTTGGAAAAGAACGGCTCTAACTTGTCTGTAGGGCAAACGCAGCTTATCTCGTTCGCTCGAGCGGTTGCGCAGGGTGGTCAATTGATGATGCTTGATGAGGCGACCAGTTCGGTAGATTCAATCACCGAAGACCTGATTCAAAAAGCAATGCAGCGCCTTTTCAAGGAAAAAACCGTGATTGCGATTGCACACCGTTTGAGTACCGTTCGTCACTCAGATACGATTTTGGTGTTGGAAAAGGGTGAAATTGTTGAGCAAGGTAATCATCAACAGCTGGTGGCGCACAATGGTATTTATGCTGGCTTGTTACAAGAATCGATTGTAGAAACAAGCGACTCTCAAGCAACGATCGCCTGATCGCCTCAAATCAGGTTTACCGTTATCGATACTATGAATTGGTGTTGCTTATGTTTCACCAATTTCTATTCTTTTCTAGTATTCCCAGTAGCTTAGGGAAAATAAAACATATTTTACGATTATTAATATGTTATGATCTCCCTACTACTAAAGGGGTGTCTACGGGCATCGGGATGTATGCAAGCAAAAAGAACCGGCTTGTGTCAGTCACTTTCTTGCGAATATGGAATCGAAAATGTTGTTGGAAGAAGTTGTAGAAATTATCGAATTAACCGACTCAGACCATTTATCTCAAGCAATGGAACTGTTTAACGAGCATGGTTTTGTTGATGCTGAGTCTTTACCTTTTATGAATGTTGTTTTTGAAACAGCACCGGATCACCTTGCGAAGAAGTTGTCGCAGATTGGTTTTAAAGGTTTAGTGCAAGTCGAAAAGAATGAAGATGCATCGGGCTTCACCATTATTGATGCTGACCGTGTTCTGCTGAAAGACTCTGCTTAACTGTAAGATTCTTCTTAATGACAAGAATAAGATTCAGCTTAGTGAAAAGACTCTATCCAGTTCAGTAACACCCGTTATGATTATTTGAGGTTAACACAGTGACAACAGCAACCGTTTCATCAACAGAACAACACATTTCCAATGAATATGCGCTTTTAGGTGCATCGTTATTAGCGTCTCAAAAAGTTGAGTTGGCTCTGTTCAGTGTGATCTCTAAATTAGCTAAAGCCCTATCTAAAGAGCAGCAACAGTTATTAGGTTTGGATTTGGATACCTTTTTAAGGGAGAAGCCAAGTGAGCAAGCTGCTACGTTGAGCTTGTACGATCAAACCTTTGGTGAACAGCTTCCGTTAAAAACAAACGAAATTAACGACTTTATCTACCACAGAAATCTTGTGACTCGTGGATTTTGGCGTGTGACTGGCGCTGATGTTAAAGGCGGTGAGAAGCTTGCTAACCCAGAACTTTATTTAAAAGAGTTCTTAGCCAAATGCGAATATTGGCAAGTGATGATAGATACTCACAACAAGTAATCAAATTGAAAGAAGAAAGCCATAGCGAACATGCTATGGCTTTTTTGTTTGTGCAAACCGTCTTGAATTCTCTGAATCTAGAGCATCATCTTCAATACATAGTTCCTAGAGACAAAGTGGTGTTTAAGTGCAGCACAAACATGAAGAACAACTAAACAGGCTAGGGCAATACAACTGGCACGATGTAAATAGAAAAAGAAGCCGTTGATTGCAGAGTCGGTAATTAGATTATTTACACTCACTAACCAAAATAAAGAGTACGGTTCTTTTAGCATTAAGTAGCCGGTGCTGAAAACCATAAACATCACAAGATACATCAAAGAGTGTGCAAGCTTGGCAACGCATTTTTGCCCTTCAGGCACAGAGGTTGGCATGTTTGGCGATGAGCGAAAGTGGCTCCAGATATAACGAACCACAAGCAGTGGCGTCGCAACGGTCGCCAATGACATGTTGAGCACTGACAGAAAAGAAAACAGCTCTGGATGACTGGTGACATAGTGCATCACATACCCTGCGATTGTTGCATAGATGATTACAGAAGCCATTACCCAGTGTAGTACACGGCTTACTAAATCGTATCGTGGATTATTCAAATTAACCTCGTTCTGATCGTTATTAATATAAGATTCATCTCGATGCAATAAATCAATTTTCGGTATATTCGCATCGCGAATTAATTATATAGAACAGTATTACGCGGTATTTTTATAATTTAGAAATTAATGATGTTGCTTCAGGTGTTTTATAATTATCAATGATGTTTTAGAGTGTTAATTCCAATATGGACATAGCAAACTTGTCGACTTCCTAGCTTGTATGCCTATTACGAGATACAGTAAGTCTAAAGATAAATATATAAGGAATGTATAATGCTTCGAATCTTATTGATTGCAGTTATCTCGGTGTTCAGCTCGATGAGTTTTGCAAGCGAAGAGGTTAAGTACTCGGAACAAGAGTATTTGGATAGACCGCTGATGGAACGCTATATCTTGGATGAGTTGAAGCAGCTTCGAATGGAACAGCAGGATCTTGAAAGACGCTTGACCATTCAGATGACTGACCGGGAACTGACTGTGGCAGACAAGTCTCTGAATTACGCCAATGTAACCGTAACCTACTTCTTCTACATTATTGCCGGTGTTGCCTCCCTAATTGCACTGGTGGGTTGGCAATCGCTAAAAGAGTTGAAACACACCACTAAAGAGATGGCAGATCGACGACTCAATGACATTGCCCAAGACTATGAGAAGAAGTTTAACCTTCTTGAAAGGGATCTTAAGCGCAAGACTCGAATCATCTCAGAGAACAACCGAGAAATCGAAATCATCAATGAGATTCACAACTTGTGGTTGAGGGCTCAGAATGTTCAAACTGCCGAGCAAAAAATTGAAATCTACGATGAGATCTTAAAAGTCCGCCCGGGTGATTTGGAAGCACTAACTTACAAAGCTGATGCCGCAATGGACATGCAGGAATACCACTGGGCGATGAGCTTATGTAATCGCGTGTTGGAAGTGGACGATCAAAACGCTCACGCCTTGTATCAACGTGCTTGTGCTTACGCAAGGTTAGGTGCTGAAGGTCAAGCGATCGATGACTTAGAGCGCTCTATCGAAGCCAGTGGTTCAATGCGAGAGCTATTAGCTGATGAACCTGACTTTGAGATGCTGCGCGGCTTAGAACGCTTCGAAGCACTTCGTGAAGAGTAATATTAGGTAAAGATCCGTGTTAACTAAGGTGGTGGGCTTTGCATGCTCACCATACTTTCACACCTATTGCGCTATGGTTTCTTACATTTCATTTATTTTTTTGATTTAATTGTTATGTTATAACACTTTCTAAGTTCCTCGTTATAACCGCTAAGTATTTTATGAAGTTCCTCCGTATTGGTCTGATCGTTACTGCGATCAGCGCATTTTCCCTTGCTGCTTTGCTCTCTTTTCACTCCGAACCAGCACCAGAAATCTCTATAAAAATAACACCTTATCAAGATTCTCAACCGAATGATGAGGCAGCTATCGACTCGCAAGCGACTCCCAACTCTTTGGTTAAAGTCCATTATTTTGTGAAAGTTGGCGATACACTAAGCAACATCTTTTCGTCATGGCAACTGCCTTATGGAACCGTTCAAAAGGTGATGGAAGCGGATCTGGAGTCTTTGAAACTCGACACAATAAAGCCTGGTGACCATCTAGAGTTGCTTTTGGATAGTGAATCAAAACAGCTTGTGGAGCTGATTTATCACGAGAGTCTGGTTGAGCAAGCTGCTTTTACTCGAAACGATGATGGTAGCTTTACCTATAAATTCCACGAGATCCCAGGCGAATGGAAAGAAAAACTCTATGCGGGTAGTGTCCACGGTAGCTTTTCAACATCGGCATACAAAGCAGGGCTGACGACAGCTCAGATAGCCAATATTACTCGCACGTTGAAAGATAAAGTTAACTTCGCTCGTGAGCTGAGAGCAGATGACAGCTTTAATGTATTGGTCAAAGAGCAGTACACGGATGATCACCTAACGGGCAAAACAGAAATTCAAGGTATCTCTATTCAATTAAGAAACCGAGAAGTCGCAGCTTTTCTAGCACCAGATGGTCTTTTTTATGACAGAGAGGGAAATAGTCTAGAGCAAGCCTTTGATAGATACCCAGTCGACAGAAAATTCCGAAGAATCACTTCTTCGTTCAATCCGACACGAAGACACCCAGTAACTGGGCGAATCTCACCGCACAATGGTACCGACTTTGCGACACCTGTTGGTTCACCTATCTACTCAACAGGTGATGGTCGTGTGGTGGCACTTCGTGACCACCCGTATGCTGGTAAATATTTGGTGATTGAACACAACAGCGTATATACGACGCGTTATCTTCACTTGAGCCGCTTCTTAGTTAAGAAAGGTCAGCAAATTAAGCGAGGTCAGAAAATTGCGTTATCGGGTGCTACTGGTCGTATTACTGGCCCGCACTTGCACTTTGAGGTATTGGTTCGTGGTCGCGCCGTCGATGCGATGAAGGCTAACTTACCAATGGCAAGCTCAATTATGCCTAAAGATAGAAAAGAGTTTTTGGCTCGAATTGCCTCTTTTGATGCCATGCGCTCTGAGCACACAGATCGCGCGAGTTAGAGATATTTAAATCTAACTTGGCAACGCATATAATCACGCCCCTTAGTTAGCGATTTAGCTAAGGGGCGTTTTTCTTGGTAATCACACGATTTAGCGAGTGATTCAGTTAAGCAACCACCACCGCAGTGCCACTAGCAGACACCATCAACATGCCATTACCTGTACCCAAGACTTCATAATCGATGTCGACACCCACCACCGCGTTGGCACCGGCTTCAATCGCTTTCTGTTCTAACTCTTTGAATGCGTAGTTACGTGCTTTTTCTAGTTCTTTCTCGTAGGTGCCAGAACGTCCACCCACAAAGTCACGAATTCCTGAAAACATATCTTTGAAAACGTTCACCCCTAGAATAGCTTCTCCGGCAATAACCCCTTTGTAATCGACAATGCGCTTGCCTTCGACTGATTGTGTGGTGGTAATAATCATAATGGCCTCTTGTAAGCTTGCTGAGCTGTTACTCGCTTATTGGTTGATAGTTTGGTCTTGCTCTTGAGCGTCACCGTCCAGTGTTGTCTCTGAGCGTGTGAATTCATGTCTTAACCATGTTCTCAGTTTTAGCACACTTTCTTGTTTTAATTTGTTTTTCGGGCAAACAAAGTAGAAATCTTGATGCGGGTTAGCAACCGGCTTACCCAGTTCAACGAGCATTCCATGGCTGATGTCATCCTTCACAAACAAGCGATGCGTTACTAATACACCTAGTGAACGAATTGCAGCTTGCACCGCTTGAATGGAGACATCGAACGTCAGATTGCTATGGAACGTGGGCATTGGGATTTGGTAATTGTCGCACCACACTTGCCAGTCGTGTTGTCGCCTGGGGTTAAAAACGCCAATGGTCGGGTTTTGTTTGACGAGTTGCTCGACGCTCAATCCGGTCTGGTTTTTTAATAGAGTAGGGCTGCACACCAAGACCAGATCATCATCGCCCAGTTTCTCGCTGTAATATTGCTCCCACTCGTTGGGTTTGCCATGTACAAGCGCAACATCAACCCCTTCCTGTTCAATATCGAAAGGGCCAGTTAGCGTCGAAATACGGATATCAAGTGAGGGAGCAAAAGCTTGGAAGTCGGGAACTCGTGGGATCCACCAGTGCATCGCGAGCGAATTGACCATGTTGAGGGTAATGCGGTGATCGTTAGGCGTTCTGGCAAGCTCTTCGGTTGCCTCTATCACTTGCTCAAGCGCTGGGGCGACTTTTCGGTAATATCGCTTACCGGCGGCATTAAGAACAACACGACGACCGACTCGTTGAAATAGAGGCTTGTTGACCAGCTGTTCTAACGACTTTATTGCTTGGCTTACCGCAGAGTGACTGACATACAACACCCGAGCGGCGTCAGTCATGCTGCCAGTCTCAGCGACAGCAATGAAAGCGTAAACGGATTTAAGCGGAACGAGTTTTTTCATTGGTAAGTTTTCCTTACAGTTATGGTTAATATTACTCGCTATTTTTCATTACGTCACGCCTCTAAAATAGATGTCATAGGAGGTGATAATTATGTCTGATATTACCAAGGCGACGACGTTCATGTTGTTGTCGACGTTCAGTTTGTCTTTAAGTGGCTTGATGGCCAAGTATCTATCTGAAGTGATGCCCACTTCGTTACTCAGTTTCGTGCGTTTTTTGTTACCCAGTCTGTTCTTATTTCTTTTTCTGACCTTTTACAAAATCAGCAAGCCGACACGAGAAATGTGGAAACCTTTGGTGATGCGGGCGATCTTTATGGTGGCGTGTCAGTGGTGTTTCCTTACTTCACTGCAAACCTTAACGCTGGTTGAAGGGGTTGTGTTGTTCAGTACTGGTCCTCTGTTTATTCCATTGTTAGAAAAGTTAATATTTAGAACCAAGATTCATACAACAACGATCGTGTGTTTAGCTGTCACCTTTGTTGGCGTAGTGATGATGGCAGGGGATTGGTCGCAGTTTGAGTTGGGTTCGGAGTTCTTTAGGCCTGCACTTCTGCTTGGACTTCTCGCGGGGGGATTTAATTCTGGCTCGCAAGTGAGTTTGTACCGAGCGTCTAAAACTAGCCTGACACCAGCAGAGCTTAACGCGTGGACCTTTTTAGTCGCGGCAATCATTGTGATCCCAATGGTGGTGTTTACTTCACTTTCTGCAGTGCCTGATGTGCTTGAAAGTGCAGAGAAAGGTACCTTGTCGGCGTTGTTGTCTTTTGACGATTTACGTTGGATTGCTCTTGGAGCTCTTGGTCTTGCACTGTTTACTATCAATACCCAAATCTTCCGTTCTAAGGCGTATAAGCTGGCAGACAGCGGTTCCCAATTGGCACCACTGATTTTTACTAACATGCTGTTTAGCGCGCTTTGGCAGGGCTTGTTCTTTGATGATGTGTTTTCTACTCAGCAGATGATTGGTATTAACCTGATTGTCGTGGCGAGCATCACCAATACATTGCTGGCAAAAAGACACAGCAAGGCGAAAGCCAAACAAAAATCGCACACCACAGTGGCTGTAGCGACTGTAGTGGACGTTGCGGTATTGGACTCGGCAGCTAAAAGCTAACCATTGAGCTATGGCTTATCCTCTGAATGGTTAGCTTAAAATTTAGAACAATGAGCGTATGTATTCTTTTACTCGGTCGATGTGTTCGTGCGGGTCAATCTCGCAGCGTTGGTTCATTTCTAGAAATCGCTCAGCGTATTTGTCGTAGATTTTGTTTTCTAAAAACAGTAGATACAACTTGGGATCGATATGACCGCTGGTCGCCATGTCGGTCATGATGTTGAGTGATTCGCTGAGGAGTTTGCCTTTCTTATACGGGCGATCACTAGAGGTTAGCGCTTCAAAGACATCAGCAATTGCCATCGCTCTGGACGGAAGAGGTAACTGGTCTTCGTTTAAGCCTCTTGGGTAGCCCTTACCGTCGATACGCTCGTGGTGTCCACTAGCGATATCTGGAATGTTTTGAAGGTAAGATGGGTAAGGCAGCTTGTTGAGCATGGTGAAGGTTTGGATAATATGATCGTTGATCATGAAACGTTCTTCATCGTTTAACGTACCACGGCGTACTTTCAAATTGTGCAGTTCACCTTGGTTGTATTTAACTTCTCCGGGCTTAAGTACAAACGCTTCTTGCCATACATCAGCAGGGTTAAAGCCATTGTCCCAAGGTATTTTATGCTCGGGTTTGTCTGCGAGTAGGGGCTCCATAACAGGCAAACCCTTTTCCTGACTTGTTGGTTCCGTTCTCTCTTTCTCAACCCCATCCTTTGGAGTGTTGAACCTCTCTTTTTCAGACCAAGATAGCCCCAATTGATCATCCAGTGTGCGTTTCCATTGGCGTTTGGCTATTTGATCTAAGCGTTCTAGCTGCTCTTCCGTCATAGATTCGCCACCAAGGTTACACTCCGCAACAAAGGCAAACTCCTCATCCAGTTCAGACAGGCTTTGTTCGAGTATTTTGAGTTGTTCTTCTTGTAGCGCACCGTTCGCTATGGCTTTCCAGTAATCGGTTTCCGCTTGCTGTTTCAACAACTCAAAACGCATTCGCACTTCGTGGATTCGGTCGTAAATGGTTTCCAGTTTTGTTGCCTTGTCTACCACATATTCAGGCGTGGTCACCTTGCCGCAGTCATGAAGCCAAGCGGCGAGCATCAACTCTTCCCACTGTTTACTGTCCAATGAGAATTGCGGGTAATAGCGGTCATCATCAATGGTTGCTTGAGTTAGCCATTTGGTGAGCTCAGGCACTCGTTGGCAATGCCCGCCCGTGTATGGTGACTTGGTATCAATCGCCGAAGCAATGAGCTCGATAAAGGCATTAAGCATGTCTTTTTGTTGCTGCATTTGGTCGATGTTGTCTTTCGCTATTTCCGCAAAGCTGAGCAGCTCTCGTAAAAAGGCGTGCTTATCGGCTTGCATCTTGGTGATAGGTCTTTCATAGCCAATTGCCACAATCCCTACCAACAACTTTTCTCTGTTTAACAGTGGAAACAGGTACAGGTCTGAATTGAAGATCGAATCCTGATAATAGTTGAGAACATTGTCTTCTCGGTTTAAATGGATCGTCTCACCAGATTTAAGCTGACACAGCAACCAAGGCGTGTGTTTGATGAAGTCATTGATATCGGCTTTAAAAGGCAGAATGGCAAGGTTGGCCGCCGTATCAAACACGTCTTTCTCTTTGGACTGAGTGAAAAGGACAATGGTTTCTGCTTTGGTGATTAAATAGCTTTGATGCGCAATGTTCTTAGCTAAGATCGAAAACTCCTGATTCCCGGCCGTGTCTCGAAGTAGGGTAATCAGATCATGTAGCGTGTGTTCCATCAGCTCAATTGAATGGGCGAGGTTAGCCACTTCTTGAATCATGCTTTTGGGATAGTGAGTACGCCTGAAGTCGAACCGAGCGATGTTGTCGGTGAGTTGCATCAGCGTATTGAGTGGCTGAGACAAGCGATTAGCAACAAACCATACGATAGCGAAGCAGATGAACAGCATCCCAATCGCGACCGCAACTTGCTTGTCTCGCATCGAGATAAGATCAGCAAGCAGTTCATTGTGTGGCGTCGCTTCTGCCAAATATAAGGTGACGTTTTGAGTCAGTTGAACGGGCGTTAGCGTTAGTGCCCAAGTGTTTAAGTTGTACTCAACGTTTTTTAGATTGAGGTTAAACTTCTCTTCATCAGAGATAAGCGGCGCGATGACGGACGCTTTCAATGCTTCCATCTGTTCACGTTTGGGCACATTAAAGAAGCTTTGGTCTTGCTCACTGCCAGAGAGTTTTCCCGGCGTTTGGTTGTTCGTTTGCTCAGTTTTACTTGTGTCATCAGGCTGGGAGTTAGGCTTGGGTATTGATAGCTCAAGTTGATGCTGACCGAGAAGATTAAAATGTTGATCGAACAGGGCGAGTCGGGTTTGCGGAGAATAAGCTAATTCACTGATCTGAGAAGAGAGCGAACTCAATGTAAAGTCGGCACCAACAACATGCTTGCCATCGGCCGAACGCCTAGAGAGTGTAATGCCATTGGTTTGCAGGAAATAGAACAGATAGGGCTCAGAGAGTTGTATTGAGCCGTCAGGCTTTGCGTTACGAAACCAAGGGCGAGTGGTGGGGTTGAACTTACTCTCTGCTTGTCGAGTACTGATCACTTGATGTGCTCCATCAAGGTAGGTAATAAAGTTTTCACCGTCTAGATTGGTGCTGCTGACCATCATGGTCGCTTTAGCGGGGGCGCTGTTTTCGGCTCTCTGTTTATTGGTGCTTAATGGACGAAAGATTCTAAAGTCACCATCTTCAGAACCATAAAATAGAGCGACCAAATTGGTGTTTTGTTTGAAGATGATATCGACCGAAGCAAGCCAAGAGTCTTTTTCGACAGCGGAAGTTTGATGAGCAACAAACGGGCTCACCGCCATCACATTTAAGGTTGTGATAACAGGGGCAATGGCTTGTTTAAATACTGATTCCAGCTTGTCGCGATGCTCATTACTGATCTCGCGCACTGTGCCTAACAGCAGCTCTTGAGAGTGCCGATAACTTATCGAAATCAATACCGCACCGACAAGTGTTGTCAAAATTAGGAAAAGGCTAGTGATGTGGATACTCAGCGGATATCGTCTTCTTCTCATCTAACACTCCAGTTTGTAGACTGGTTTAAGTATTGACGAACTTGGGTAGGTTGCAAAAAATTGGCGCAATTACCGAGTGTGTACGGTTCGACTTAGATAAGACCAAGCATTGGCTGGTTCGGTTAGCCACGTATTCTTGTGTTGTGTAAATGAACCAGTAATAAACCTTTATGGTTGGGTGCTAATTGTCACTTTCAGCTGATAAACTGGTCGAATTGTTGCCATTAGGCACTCATTTTCTGAAGCATTCTTTTCCTGAAAGAGATTCAGAGTTACTTTCTGAAAAACGTATTTTGACCGAGCGAAGAGGGCATTGATTCATGGAACTCAAAGTAGATACTCACACCCACACATACGCAAGTGGTCATGCTTACAGCACATTGATCGAAAACGCCAAGTCGGCAAAGCAAAATGGTTTAGCCATGTTTTGTACCACCGACCATTCAGAATCAATGCCGGGCGCTCCTCACTATTGGTTCTTCAGTAACCAACGTGTACTTCCTCGTTTTATCGAAGAGGTTGCCATCATCCGTGGTGTTGAGTCGAACATCATGAACACGCAAGGTGAAATTGATATTCATCCGAGCGTTGATAAGAATCTGGATTGGGTGATTGCAAGCTTCCACGAGCCCGTTTTTCGTCCATCGGATGTCGCTACCCATACAGAGGCTCTCGTGAATGTGATTAAGGGCGGTCGAATTGATGCGCTTGGTCACTTAGGCAATCCTAATTTTGATTTCGATTTTGAAGCCGTTATTCAATGTGCGGTTGAGAACAACGTGGCGATTGAAATCAATAACACCACACTCAAAGGCAATAGCCGAGTTGGCAGTGTTGACCGCTGCTATGAGATTGCAAGAATAGCGAAAGCGAAGGGCGCATTTATTACAACAGGCAGCGATGCGCATTTCTGTTTAGATGTCGGTGGCTTGGACTTAGTCGCAGCATTGTTAGATGAAGTGAGTGTCGATTCGAGTAAAGTAATTACCCATTCGCCAAAGCAATTCCTAGCCTTTTTGGCCTTGCGCGGTCGTAATGACATCCCAGAATACTCAGCTCTTGTTTAAGAGAATGTCGGCGGGTTTGCATTTCGACACAATCAATTTTTGTGCCTGACAGATTTTTGTATACACTAGCCGAAAATAATAAAGTCGAAGTGCCACAGTAATGATGGCTCTAACTTCAAAGACACCGCTTCACTTGGAGAAACAATGAAAACTCGCTCAATCCTTTTATCTGGCTTAATCGCTGCGTCAGTATTGTCTGGCAACGCATTTGCTAATGTAGACCTTAAGAAAAACATGCAAGAAATGAAGCTTGCGTTCAAACAAGCGGCAGAAGCTCAAAGCATTGAAGAGATGCAAAAGCCTATCGTTCGTTTAGATACGCTAGTGGCAGAGTTGAAAACGGGTGTTTACCCAGTCGAGAAAGAAGACAACTTCATGGAAGGCTTCAAAAAGATCAGTGCATCACTGGATAGCATTGAGCAGAAGCTAGACCAAGGTGACTTAGCGTCGGCACAGCAAGAACTTCGTACTATTGACGGCCTTCGTGAAGAGTACCATGAGAAGCGTAACCCAAGCATCTGGAGCAAGATCTTCGGTTAATTCGTTAATCAATTGAGTTTGCTCGATAGGTAACAAAGAGCAAAACTTCAAGATTCGATTTCTAAAACGCCGCCTTACATTCCCCTCCTTAGAGGAAGGTGTAAGGCGGCGTTTTTTATTGTCTCTTTTATTGAAAGTCTGCTGAAAAGAGATGAGTATTACTTTCTTAGTTTTAGTGTTGTAACCAGTATTTAACGAAAAAGAGTGTGCGTTAGCTTCAATTTTTTAACTTGCTGTTAATCTTTACGTTTACCTATATTCCAAGTCCCTCATAATAAGGGAAATTTATAAAGACTTGGAATAATGCGCCGAACCTCGTTCAACTTCTCCATGTTACTTGCAACAGCATTAAGCTGGGCGCTAGTGACATTAATGCCTGTTATCAATGCTCATGGTAATAGTGCGGGAGTATGGGCGTCGTTATGTACGGTCAATGGCTTTGAACTGGTTCAAATTGAAGAAGGTGAACCTAATACTCATAAAGGAAAGCCGTGTCCGTTTAGCCATTTTTCCACGTTCCACCAAGATGAACTTCCCACTACACTACTGACAACTCGACTGAGTTCTATTGTCTCCGACAGCTACGCTTTTTTGGCTCTAAGCGAACGCTACACGAGGCAAGCCCCACGCGGCCCTCCCTTTGTTATTGCTTAAACCTAACCCATTAGAATAATTAAAAAAATAAAGTATTAAGTAAAGTTAAACATGCTCAAGTTACTTTCTGATTTTTCGGAAGGTATGTTTGCGTGTGTCAAAGGAAATAATAATGTTGAGAAATGAATCTCAAACCCCTGCGAAAGCACAAGCAACTTCGCAGTCTAAAAGCAGTGCAACAACCGGTTCGAAAACCAGTATAAAAAGCAAAGACCACAATAAAACTCTCTACTTCCTCACATGGCGCTGGCATTTCTATGCTGGGCTATTCGTTATCCCGTTTATGTTAATGTTGAGCATTACAGGCTTGGTGATGCTGTTTGATGATGAGATCGAGTTAGCTTTTCACCACGATGCGATCGAGATAGTTGCATCGGGCGAGCCGATTAAAGTGTCACAACAGTTAGCTGCAGTACAACTTCAATACCCACAAGGTTCTGTTACGCAGTTTGTTCCGAGCAAAGCGCCTGATCTCGCTAACCGCTTTTCGGTATCACTTGAAGACGGAACGTCTGTTTTCGCCACGGTAAATCAATACACTGGCGAAGTGGTCGGAGAAATTCCACGCAGCGATAGCCTGTACCAACTGGCAAATGATATTCACGGCACTTTGTTGACTGGTGATTGGGGTGATTACCTGATTGAAGTGGCAATCAGTTTATCTATTCTGCTTCTTATCAGCGGTATCTATTTATGGCTACCGAGAGGCAACGCGAGCCGTGCTGGTTTTCTCAAGCTGAGAGTGTCATCCGGGCCACGTGTTCTCATGCGTGATCTGCATGCGAACATCGGTGGTACCTTATCGCTTATTCTGCTGTTGTTTATTCTATCTGGATTGGCATGGACAGGTTTTTGGGGCGGTAAGCTTGTTCAAGCATGGAGCACTTTCCCTGCTCAAATGTGGGACGATATTCCATTATCAGATAAGACGCATGCTTCCCTCAACCATGGTTCAGAAGAAGAGCTCCCTTGGAACTTGGAGCAAACACCATTGCCTTTGTCTCAAGATAAGCCAGCAGAACACGTTCATCATGTGGAAGAGGCGTCTGAACCTCATGATCACTCTAAGATGGGAGAAGACCACTCTCAACATGTCATTGCGGCGAGCAGTTTCGCGATTGATGATGTTATTGAGAAAGCACGATCTCTTGGTTTCACGCATTACAAGGTGAATTTCCCACGTTCAGAAACGGGTGTTTACACGGTGACAGCCAATACTATGGGCGGTGATATCATCGATCCAACTCAAGATCGCACCACACACCTAGACCAATACTCAGGCCGTATTCTGGGTGAAGTGACATGGCAAGATTACAACTTCATTGCCAAGACGCTAGCTGTTGGTATTTCTCTGCACCAAGGTGACATTAGTATCATCAATAAGCTTCTAAATGCCTTGTTTTGCTTGGCGTTCATCGTTGTGTCAGTGACTGGCGGTGTGATGTGGTGGATGCGCAGACCATCAGGCCAACGCAAGCTCGGTACACCACCTAAGTTTGGTGATGCAGGCTTATGGAAAGCTGGCTTGGTGACGGTGGTGGTTATTTCGGTACTGTTTCCACTGGCGGGAGCAACGATTGTGGCTGCGATGCTCTTGGACTGGTTACTGTTCTCACGTGTTGAGAAGTTCAAAACGGCGTTGAGCTAATTGAATCACAAACAGACCTTCTCGACTTGAGAAGGTCTGTTTTGTTATTAAGGTGTTTGTTTATTAATAAGACTTTAAATTTGATAAAGCTCTAGCGGCAGGCCGTCTGGGTCTGCGAAAAACGTAAATGATTTCCCCGTAAATTCATCAACTCGAATCGGTTCGACTTCAATGCCTTGTTCTTCCAAGTAGCTTTTGACATGTTGAACGTCATCAACACAAAAGGCCAAATGTCTCAGCCCTTGAGCTTCCGGAAAGCTTGGTCTTTCTGGTGTGTTAGGGAAGCTGAATAGTTCTATCTGAGCACCATTAGGTAGCGCTAAATCAAGCTTGTACGACTGGCGAGCCTCACGATAATTCTCTGCAATGATCTCAAGTTTTAAAATCTCAGTGTAAAAGTGTTTCGACAATTCGTAGTCTGAACAGATTATGGCCGCGTGGTGTATTCCTTTCAGCATCAGTTTATTTCTCCTGCCAACTTGTCACCTAAGTGCTCCATGGCGTAATCAATGAATACACGCAATCGAGCGGGCATGTACTTGGTTTGAGCAAACTGCATCGCAATCGCACCATGGTAATTACTCTTGATGGTCCAATCTTCCAACACTTGTACTACAGACCCTTCAGCCAACGCATCTTGAATCACGAAGTCGTGGAAAATACCGACGCCTAGGCCTTCTTTCACACCTTTCAGTCGCATCTGCGAGTGGTTAACTGCGTAACGCCCAGTGACGGGTACCGTGTGAAATTCATCATCTTTAAGAAAATCCCAAATGTGATCTTTGTCTGTCTCTGCAAGATACAAACAGTCGTGTTCAGACAGCTCGGTAGGGTGGTGAGGAATCCCTTTGGCATCTAAATATTCAGGGCTTGCACACAACACTAGGTTAGTTTTGCCTAACTCTTTCAATACTAAGCTTTCGTCGGGCTTATCGGTCAGGCGGAAAGCGATGTCGATGCCTTGACGCAAAATATCGATGTCGCCGTCAGCCGCTCTTAACTTAAGTTGGATTTCTGGATACTGATTTAAGAAAGGCACAATAAAAGGCTGCAAAACCGAATTCAAGAAGGCTTCAGGCGCCGCTACCGTTATCGAGCCTGCAGGTTCGGTATGGTCTGAGGTAGACAGTTCAACGGCTTGTTGAGCTGCGTTGATCATCACCACGCTCTGGTCGTAAACCAATTGACCCGCTTGCGTGATGATAAGGGTACGAGTGGTACGCTCAAACAGTTTCACCGATAGCGCTTTTTCCAAGCGAGTGATGAGCTTACTCAAGGCTGACGGTGTCACGCCTAACTGTTTTGCTGCAGCCGTAAAACTACCTTCGTTAACCACCAAAATGAACGAGGCGAGATCCGGAAGCAGGGCGATGAGTTTTGGGTTAATCATAAGTATCCAGTTAAGCGAGTTTCAACGATGAACTTAATGGTAATTGTGAGCGATTTACTTTGATTTGTGAATCAATTTCATTAATTAACTGACGTGGTAAGGCGATGTTGAAGGCTTCATTTATTAACGAGCTTAAGTGAACTACACTGATAAAAAAGCTAGGTAAGTGACCGATGAATAAAGAGAATTTTTCAGAAGAGTTAAAAAGGCTCCGCGAAGCAACCTCAATTTCTCAAGAAGAATTTGCAGAGTTACTTTCCCATTCTCATCGAGCATTTTCCGGTGTTAATCAGGTGATGGTGAGCCAGTGGGAAAGGGCAAAGACATTGCCTAGTTTTGTTCGTCGCCTTGGTATCGCAAGCTTCTTTCAGGTGGAGTATGACTTTTCAGTGGAAGAGATGGTTCAAGTCAAAGCTGCAACCAAGAATATGGAACGTCCGTTTAGTGCCGAGATCGGTTACGACTATGAGGTTACCAGCGTAGAGTCATACAACATGGGTTCGCTTCCTGCGAAAAGGATTAAGTCTATACAAGGGATGCACCTCAAAACTTATGGCAAAGACTTTATCGAGGTTGCTCAGTATCTCGGGGTGAGAAAAGAAGATATGCAGGTGCTTTGCTTCTTGTTCGAGGGCGTCATTATCGGGCATGTGGTTTACGACGGCCTCAGCAAAATGCTTTGCAGTGTTGGTGCAGTCAGCGTCGTGATCCGACGTAAGATCTTCGATTACATGGCAGATAATTTGGCTGGCACTGAATTTCGTTTTCCGACTCTTGACCCTGCAATGTCCCAGTTTCTTTATGATCTCTACTTAGAGCCGTACATGAGCAAACTCGGCATGCCATTTTTCAAGGCTGATATAAAGAAAGTGGTGAATAACCCATTCTCTCAGAACATCCAAAACAAACACGATATTTACTTCAAATGCATTCGATATCATGACCTTAAGCAGAAAAAGAAAAGCGTCGAGTTTGTCTTAAGTTAACCTTGCTTGAGTTCGCACTCTTACATGACAAGTCTAAGGTCAGTCAAAGGCAGTGGCTTTGAATATAGAAAGCCCTGATAGCTATCAAAACCTAGCTGGTGGACGAGTTGATGTGTATCCGTATCTTCAACACCTTCTGCCACGGTTTCAATTCCAGACTCTTTGCAGTACGCCAACGTGCGCTTCACCAAGTCCGAACGTGCTGGTTCTGCGCTATTCACGATTGATTTATCAAACTTCACTTCATCGACATTAAGGCTCATCACTTTATTCATATCTGAATAGCCAATACCAAAATCGTCGATTGAGATTTTAATGCCAAGAGATTGAAAGCGTTTAATCTGCTCACAAAGTTGGTCATCCAACTGATCGTTTTCGCTGAGTTCAAAAGTAAGCTGCTTTGCTTTGAACGACGTATTCCAAAGTAATTCACGAACCTTTTCTACGTTATCAGGGTTAGCCAACACCTTCTTGCTGATATTAACTGCTAAGTTCAAGTGAGATGAGAGAGATTTTACTTCTGTCAGTGATTGCTCAAGAACACTAAAGAAGATCTCTTCCTCATAACCCAATGCAAACGCACGATCAATAAACACGCCTGGAGAGAAAATCCCTTCTTCTGGAATATCTAAACGAAACAGCGCTTCAACACCAGTCACTTTCTCGATACTAGGTTCAACCTTTGGCTGATAAAAGCAGGTGTGCCAGTCGTTTTCGAAGGCTTCTTGAATGATGTGGTCTGATAGGTTCATGTGTTTGGTTTCTCTTCTCATCGTGTTTCATTTGTATAGCGGCGTTGCTGGTGCGCATTCTGAGAGAAGCGGGCATTCATCACTATATCGTTTTGAGATGAAAGATTGAGATTTGATATGAAAGCGAAATTAGACGGAAATTAAAGGTGATTTGGCGTTTAAAAGAGCAAGTGAAGGGCGTTAATGTGCCCTGTGTCACTGGGATGAACTATTATTCGTGCCTGTAATTCACTAATGTTTTTCCAACTAAAGGGATAATCGGAAAGGGGATGTTCAACTAGAATATAGGTATAAGTTTTACAGTGTAAATGATCGTGTTGAGATCGTTTACATCCCTACATAAAGCGGCGCGCGATGCTGCAAAATAATAACTAGGAAGGAATGAGACAATGTCTTCTGCATTTTACCAACAGATTCAAACTCAAATCGAAGAAGTTAAAGAAGAAGGTCTTTACAAGTCTGAGCGCATTATTACTTCTGCACAAAAAGCAGCGGTTTCTATCTCGACTGGTGCAGAAGTACTAAACTTCTGTGCAAACAACTACTTAGGCCTTGCTAACCACCCAGCTCTTATCGAAGCAGCTAAAGATGGTATGGATCAGCACGGCTTTGGTATGGCTTCAGTACGTTTCATCTGTGGTACTCAAGATTCTCACAAAGAACTAGAGCAAAAGCTTTCTACGTTCCTAGGTAAAGAAGACACTATCCTTTACACATCTTGTTTTGATGCAAACGCTGGTTTGTTCGAAACAATTCTAGGTAAAGAAGACGCAATCATCTCTGACGCACTAAACCACGCATCTATCATCGATGGCGTTCGTCTGTGTAAAGCAATGCGTTTCCGTTACTCGAACAACAACATGGAAGAGCTAGAGCAGCAACTTATCGCTGCTAAAGAAGCGGGCGCTCGTCACACACTAATCGTAACTGACGGTGTGTTCTCAATGGACGGCGTAGTGGCTAACCTTCCTGCTATCTGTGACCTTGCAGACAAGTACGACGCACTAGTAATGGTTGATGACTCTCACGCAGTGGGCTTCATGGGCGAAAACGGCGCGGGTACTCACGAGTTCCACAACGTTGTAGACCGTATCGATATCATCACTGGTACGCTAGGTAAAGCAATGGGTGGCGCTTCAGGCGGTTACACTTCTGGTAAGAAAGAAGTGATCGACTGGCTACGTCAGCGTTCTCGTCCATACCTATTCTCTAACTCTGTTGCACCTGCAATCGTATCTGCGTCTATCCGCGTTCTAGATCTTCTTGCGGAATCTGGCGACCTACGTACTCAACTATGGGAAAACTCTGCTCACTTCCGTACTCGCATGGAAGAAGCTGGCTTCACTATGGGCGGTGCTGACCACGCAATCATCCCAATCATGCTTGGTGATGCAAAAGTAGCGGCTGAATTCGCAGAACGCGCACTAGAGAAAGGCATCTACGTTGTAGGTTTCTCTTTCCCTGTAGTACCAAAAGGTCAAGCTCGTATCCGTACGCAAATGTCTGCTGCACACTCTCGTGAGCAACTAGACCGCGCAATCGATGCGTTCATTCAAGTTGGTAAAGACATGGGTATCATCTAATTTTAAAGGGATGCCACGAGCATCCTTTAATTAGATAGAGCAACACCCAGTAGAATATATAGATTTTTGATTCTCGCCTTACAGTTAGGCGAGATGAACTAGGTAACATTATGAAAATTAAAGCACTTTCTAAGCTTAAGCCTGAAGAAGGCATTTGGATGACCGAGGTTGAAAAACCTGAAATGGGTCATAATGATCTTCTTATCCGTATTAAGAAAACCGCAATTTGTGGTACTGACGTACATATCTACAACTGGGATGAGTGGTCACAAAACACAATCCCAGTACCTATGGTAGTAGGTCACGAATACGTGGGTGAAGTGGTTGGCATCGGCCAAGAAGTTCGTGGTTTTGAAATCGGCGACCGTGTATCTGGCGAAGGTCACATCACATGTGGTCACTGTCGTAACTGTCGTGGCGGCCGTACTCACCTTTGTCGTAACACAACAGGTGTTGGTGTTAACCGCACTGGTGCGTTCTCTGAGTTCCTTGTGATCCCTGCGTTCAACGCATTTAAGATCCCTGCAGAAATCTCTGACGATCTAGCTTCAATCTTTGACCCGTTTGGTAACGCAGTACACACAGCACTTTCTTTCGACCTAGTAGGCGAAGACGTGCTAATTACTGGTGCTGGTCCAATCGGTATCATGGCTGCAGCTGTTGCTAAGCACGTTGGTGCTCGTCACGTTGTAATCACTGATGTAAACGAGTACCGCCTAGATCTTGCTAAGAAAATGGGTGTGACTCGCGCAGTAAACGTGATGGAAGAGAAGCTTGAAGACGTAATGTCTGA
>NZ_JADDYK010000081.1:0-85181 GCF_015163615.1 Vibrio sp. OPT18 | reverse complement strand
TCTTGGCATGACAGAAGGCTTCGATGTAGGCCTAGAAATGTCTGGTAACCCATCTGCGTTCAATAGCATGCTAACTAACATGAACCACGGCGGTAAGATCTCTCTACTAGGTATTCCACCATCAGACATGGCAGTAGACTGGAACCAAGTAATCTTTAAAGGTTTGGTTATCAAAGGTATCTACGGTCGTGAGATGTTCGAAACTTGGTACAAGATGGCTTCACTAATCCAGTCTGGCCTAGATCTAACACCAATCATTACCCACCACTACAAAGTGGACGACTTCCAGAAAGGCTTCGACATGATGCGCTCTGGTATGTCAGGTAAAGTAATTCTTGATTGGGAATAAGCAAAAGGAGTAAACACTCCCGAGCTTCCTGATTAATTGAAAATGCCTCAAAGCGATTTGGGGCATTTTTGTATCCAAATTCTACCTAGGATTAACTTATCTCTCTGTCACTTAATGGCCATTTTACTGCCCGGTAATCTCTAAAATACTCAATAAGCAGTTACATCTTATTGTTTTACTATTGAAGAGAGGGCTCATGACTTGTAAACCAATCGCACTGATAATAACTGGAATATTATTAACGCCGAATTTTGCGATTGCTAATCAAGAAAGCAATCAAGCAGCAGAGCAGGCAGCAAAGGAACTTGCAAACCCAAATACAGCTTACGCTAGTCTCAATCTAAAGCTCCAGTATTCAGGTGGTTACGGTGGTGGAGGAGACAGTTTCGCTACAGTATTACAACCAACTCTCCCTTTCCCTATGGATAACGGCGACAAAGTCATTTTCCGCCCGGCTATCTCTTATGTACAGAACGATTTCCATGTGGATACACCAGCAAGCTCGCAGCATATGGATCAGTCTGGCGTTACAGACATCTCATTTGATTTAGCTTATGCGCCTAAAATGGAGGGCGGTACAATTGTCGCTTTCGGTCTCTTTGCTTCTTTGCCGACGGGCAGCAGTGACTTAACGGCGGATCAATTTGCTGTCGGGCCAGAGTTTATGGTCGGGAAGGCGAGTAGTGAACGAGTTGTCGGTATGTTCCCCAACCACTTGTATGGCGTTTCTGGAGACGGAGCCAACCATTCTGATACTCGAATCAACAAGACATCGACACAAGTGTTTTGGGTAGAGATATTAGGTGGTGGTTGGACGGTTGGCTCTGCGCCGACATTCACCTATGACTGGAATAAGGATCAGGCGGAAATTCCGTTAAACATCAGTGTTAGTAAAACAACGGTTCTGAATGGACGCCCTTGGAAATTTGGCATTGAAGCGAACTATTACCTTGAGAAAGACGAAAAAGTGCATCCAGATTTTATGTTGAGCTTTAATATCAGCCCTGTGGTGGAAAATTAATTGGCGTCTTTATTTGACTAGTTGTATTTCCCTTATGATATTAAATAGGCTAAAGCTTGATATTAATTGGGATGGCTTTAGCCAATTAGCTGAATATGTCACTCCAACATATATTGAATGAAGCGTAGATAAAATAACCAAAGATGAGTGTTAAAAATAACCAAACACCAATGTCTTTTTTAAATTTATCAAGGATATTTCTCATTCTGTATATTCCTCGTAACTTAAACTCACTAAAAATTTGGTTTTCTACCAACCGGATTTGGTCTACATTTTCGGTTTTTAATAAACAGCGCTAATGGCGAGTTCGTGACAATCTCTTGCCTTGCTTCTTCTATCTCTTTGAGTTGTTTACAGTGAGCAAATTGAAACGGGTTACAGTAGCTTTTCTTGGTGTAGCCAAATACATTGGTGTGGTAGCAGATAAACCATTCGTCACTGCTAAAGCTAGATACAACGATGCCCATGTCGTAAAACTCTAACAGCCCATTCGCGTCAATGTTTATGCTTTGCGCTCTGATTCGATAATCTAGGTACTGACCTTTAACTAGCTTTGTCGATTTTACTTTCCAATTCTTCATCTCTACTCCTAGAGGAAAATGTTCTTTGTGGGAGTGTTCGGTTCTTTGAGATAAGTCATTTGGGATAACTTTATTCTATAACCATTCATATATTTATTGTTATACGGTTTCGGAGTATGGCGACTTTCAATCTTGCAGGACTTGGCTTGTCGCCATACTTTCCTTTTCGTGGGGGTTCTATCTCTAAGTTTCGTTTTCTCTATGAGGGTAGATGCTAAACACATACGGCTTGCTACGCAATATGACAGATGTATGTATAAATTTAACCGATGTTAAATTTCTTTGAATGTTAACAATGCCAAGACAGTAGAAATATAGTAATTAATCGAGTGTGGTTTATGAAGGAAGTAGAAATAGTTGTTTGGTAGGTTCTAATCATTAAATATAAGTATGAACTTAAAGTTTTAATTGCTGTTTCATTACCTCTTTATAACGCGTATAAAAAATCCGACATTGGCAAACCAATATCGGATTTAAAATTCAGCAGATTGTTGGCGCTAGTCGTATTAACCAGCAGCAACTTGCATGATGAGGCCACAGATGTAAGCGCCGTATGTACCGAGAGCGTAACCCAATACCGCCATTAGGATACCTACTGGTGCCAATGCTGGGTGGAATGCAGCCGCGACGATAGGTGCCGATGCAGCGCCGCCTACGTTAGCTTGGCTACCTACAGCCATGAAGAACAATGGTGCACGAATTAGCTTCGCCATTACAATCATCAGAAGGGCATGAATAGTTAACCATGTAATACCAATGAAGAAGTAACCTGGGTTGTCTAAGATAGCTGTCACATCCATTTGCATACCGATAGTTGCAACTAGGATGTAGATGAATGCTGAACCGACTTTTGACGCGCCGCTGTGCTCAAGGCTGCGTGTAGATTTGAAGCATGAAGCGATCAGCGCGAACGTTGTTACCATTACGATCAGCCAGAAGAAGCCGGATGTTAGGCTGTATTTCGCAAGTTCCGGCGCATTGGTTGAGATCCACGGTGCAATCATGTCACTGAATAAGTGAGCCAACCCGGTTAAACCAAAGGCAATTGCCGTGATCTTCATGAGATCGGTTGTGGTTGTTGGGCGAGCGTTCTCTTCTTGGTATTTAGATACCGTCTCTTTTAGCTCTTCGATAGATGATGTGTCTGCTTTTAACCATGCATCAATCTTCTTCTGGCGACCTGCCATGATAAGTAACACGGCCATCCAAATGTTCGCACAGATAACATCAACCGTAATCATTGCAGAGAAGAGTTGATCATCAACCTCGAACACTTCTTTCATTGCTGCTTGGTTCGCACCGCCGCCGATCCAAGAACCAGCCACAGTTGTAAGGCCACGCCATACATCGCCAGATACGAGGTCAGGGTTAACTTGGTCGATAATCAGAATCGCCAAAGGGCCACCAATGATGATGCCGACAGTACCCGTTAGGAACATGATGACGGCTTTTGAGCCAAGGCCGAAGATTTTGCGTAAGTCAGCTGAGATGATCAGTAGAACGAGTGCGCTTGGTAATAGGTAACGACTTGCAACAAAGTACAGCTTTGAGTTTGATGCGTCGATGATGCCTAGGCTGTTCAATAGAGAAGGAACAAAGTAACAGAGCAATAGACCCGGAACGAACGAGTAGAATTTTTTCAGTGCGCTATTTTGGCTACTTTCCGTGATAAAAACACCGCCAAGAATAACAGCTAACATGCCCATTATTACAGCATCATTAGTAATCATTATTATATCTCCTTTAAGGTGAGCGCAAAGGTCTCACTTTTTGAATTGCAGGACTATACCGACAACCGCCATTCGTTACAAATTGTAACGATAGACATACTTTGAAATGTTTATGTTAATTTTGATGGTTTGAATTTGTGAATGTCGTGCGTTATTTATTTGATTGATGAATGGGTTTGTTGGGGCTTTTGCGGCGCATTTCGATATATGCAATGTAATTCAAGCCTTAGAGAGTGGTCGCTATGAATTGGGTGGGTGCTTGAAAGGCAGGAATGAGTGCATATATAGCCATGTTTATGGTGTGGTTTATGTAGGGTTGGAATGTTTCAATAATGTAAAAATTGAATCCACTTTTGCAATGTGGTCAGAAATTAAAAATTTTAGCTAGATCACACAAATCTCTCGGATTACGAGTTTCAGCACCTGATACTTATGCTCATTTGAGGTTTGTAGGGGGTAAATGAAAGAAAAAGCGGCTTAAATAGCCGCTTTGATGGTTGAATTGCATGGTTATCTAGAGCTGAAGTCTAGATGCTGCTTAAGACTCTTCTTCCTCAAAGCCATCTGCATAGCCTTTTGGTGGAGGTGTCCAACCACGTTCAGAGCGAGAGTGCTTGTCTGAACGGTCTTTTTTCATATCTTCTTTCATTGCTTCTTCAAGGTGAATGAAGATTTGTCGGTAGTTATTGTCGTAGCGTGGATTCTCTTCCGCTTCAGACCAAGCTTGGTAGAGTTTTTCAGACTTACGGCTCTCAACACGTTGATACGTCGATTTTTGCTGCTCGACGAAGAATGGGTGATGACCCAAAGAACGCAAGGCTTCAGCGCCCATTTCAAGAGCAGAATGGTAGGTCTCTGATTCCACGAAGTCTGCACCTGCTTCTCGTAAGCGATAACTATGACCACGGTCGAATGCGCGGGCTAAGATTTTCACTTTAGGGTAGGTGTGTTTAACGTACTTCACTAACTCAACGCTTGAGTCTTGATTATCGATTGCCACTACTAGCATCGCGGCTTCTTCGATTCCGGCGGTATGCAATAAGTCGTGACGAGTCGCATCACCAAAGTAAGATTTGATATTGATAGAGCGCAATAAGTCTACTTGGTTCGCTTGGTGATCCAGAACTACCGTATTGACATCGTTCGACACCAACAAGCGGTTAACGATTTGACCGAATCGACCAATGCCCGCAATGATAACGGTACCTTTCTCTTCGATGGTATCTTCTTCGCGGTCGTTAGATTTTTGTTCGTAACGAGGAAGAATCACTTTATCAAATAGAATGAACAGCCCTGGTGTTAGGAACATTGAAAGTGCCACAACCAGCGACAATGTTTGGACGATGTCAGCAGGTAATACGTGGTTTTGAGCTGAGAAGCTCAGTAGTACAAAACCAAACTCACCGGCTTGCGCCAAGCTCAGTGTAAACAGCCAACGGTCACTGTTTTTGATTTTGAAGATCAATGCCAACGTAAATAGCACCAAGGCTTTAAGAAGCATAACGCCAAGGGTGAGGCCAATGATCAAACCAAAGTCGTTGAATAGAACATCAAAGTTGATGCCAGCACCAACGGTAATGAAGAACAAGCCAAGTAGCAGCCCTTTAAACGGGTCGATATTAGACTCAAGTTCGTGGCGGAATTCACTGTTCGCCAATACCACACCCGCAAGGAAGGTACCCAAAGCCGGTGATAGGCCGACTAGGCTCATCAGTGCAGCAATGCCAATCACCAACATCAGTGCGGTTGCAGTAAAGATTTCACGCAGGCCTGAGCTTGCCACGAAGCGGAACAGTGGACGACTCAAGAAGTGTCCGCCGACCACAACAATCGCAATAGATGCTGTGATCACAAGGCCATATGCCCAACCGGGTAGGCCAGCAACAAGGCTTAACTCTTCATGGTGATCAGAAGCCGAAGCGACCGCGCTTTGTGCAGCTTCGATTAATTCTGGCAAGGCTAATAGAGGGATAAATGCCAACATAGGGATGACGGCAATATCTTGGAACAGTAGGACTGAGAAAGCGTTCTTGCCGCCTTCTGTTTTGGATAGCCCTTTTTCGTTAAAGGTTTGGAGAACAATCGCGGTAGATGACAGTGCGAAGATCAAACCGATAGTCAGCGCAATGGTCCAAGGCTGCCCAAAGAACAGGGCGATACCCATTACAATCGCGGTCGTGCCACCAACTTGTAGTCCACCCAGCCCCATAAGTCGGTTTCTCATTGCCCAAAGCATCTTAGGTTCAAGTTCAAGACCGACCAAGAACAGCATCATAACCACACCAAACTCGGCAAAGTGTTGAATGGTTGTGGTCTCTTCACCCACTAGACCAATGATTGGGCCAATCACAACACCAGCAATGAGGTAACCCAACACAGAACCAAGGCCAAGTCTTTTGGCAATAGGCACGGCAATAACTGCTGCGACTAAGTAGATAAACGCTTGTAGAAAATATCCCGTCATTATTTAACCTCTGCCATTAGTTCTTCTACGTAGTGGTTGAGTTTTTCTGCTTTGCTGGCTTTCTTGATATTGATCTTGCCAGCAACTAACGCCTCTAACAGCACTTTATAGCTATCGACATGCTCTTGAATGCGGTTTTCTTCCAACGCGGTACGCGAGCCAAATAACGCAAAGGGTGCAAGATAGTTCATTCCACACAAAGAAGCGGTTTGTTCGATTGGGTGAAGCAGTTCTCGAATCGTGAAATGGTTATAGCCATCACTTTGGTAGGCATCTTTTTTACCACCTGCAGTGATGCTGCATAACAAGTTTTTGCCCTGTAGTTCATTGCCATCGGCGCCGTAGGCGAAGCCGTATTCAAGAACAAGGTCTTGCCATTCTTTAAGAATTGCCGGTGTTGAGTACCAATACAAAGGGAACTGAAAAATGATGATGTCATGGTCTAACAGGCGTTTTTGTTCACGGTCGATGTTGATTTTAAATGTCGGATACTCGGCATAGAGATCGACACAGGTAACTCCGTCAACGCGTTTGGCTTGTTCAAATAAGGGTTTGTTTGCTTCAGAACGATGTTGAGAAGGGTGGGCGAATAGCACCAAGACTCGATTTTTCGACATATAGCCCTCTTTGTCCATTAACGAATAATATTTATTGGAATTATAGTTATACAATAATAGAAGAATGGTTGAACAACAACGAATTAGCCCATACTTCTCTATTTAGATACGTGTGCTTTTCTGCGTTTAATTCTATAAGACACCAGTCATTTTGTGTCTTAGAGGCGCAACTAGCCGATGACTGAGTAAAACTAATTATTCACGAATAGTAAAAGCGAATATGGGCATTTTATGTCACCGTTGGTGGGTAATGTAAATAATCCAATAACCCTACATAGAACGATAATGAATAAAGGAAAAAACTATGAGCATGGAGTTGCGTCAACAATGTGATCTGTTGCTTTCCGGTCATCTAGAACCGACACCAGCACAAACATTCGCTCAGATGGCTGAATGGTGTGAAACACACAATGTGAGCCATGATAGCTACGGTGATGGCGAATTTATCGAGAGCTTTGAAAACAAGGTCGCAGAGCTGCTTGGTTATGAAGCTGCCGTGTTTGTTATTACAGGTACCATGAACCAACCCACAGCATTAGAAATTGCGTGCCAAGAGAAAAGAAACCCACTAGTAGCGATGCATGAGTCGAGTCATATCATGCGCCATGAACGCCAAGGGTATCAGCTCCAAAATCGTTTCAACGTGCTTCCAGTCGGCAACGTATTTCGCACTTGGAATGTTGATGACTTAAAGGCGTGGCCTGATGAGATCGCAGCCGCCCTGTATGAGTTGCCGATGCGCGAAATTGGTGGTCAATTGCCAGAGTGGGAAGAGCTTGAAGCTATAAAGCAATACTGCAAAGAACAATCGATTCATCTTCATATGGATGGTGCGCGTTTGTGGGAATGTGGCGCGTATTACCAAATGCCATACAGCGAAATTGCTAAGGGTTTTGATAGTGCCTATGTTTCGCTTTATAAGGGGCTGAACGGCCTCGGTGGTTCACTGTTACTGGGCGATAAAGCCTTTGTCGCGAAAGCATCGGCGTGGATGAAGCGCCAAGGTGGTAATGTTTATCACCGAACGCCTTATGTGGTTTCAGCAGCGATGCAGTTTGATGAACGACTAGAACAGATGCCTGCTTTATACGAAC
This sequence comes from Vibrio sp. OPT18, assembly GCF_015163615.1. Classification (NCBI taxonomy): domain Bacteria; kingdom Pseudomonadati; phylum Pseudomonadota; class Gammaproteobacteria; order Vibrionales; family Vibrionaceae; genus Vibrio; species Vibrio sp. OPT18. The sequence goes on along the minus strand of NZ_JADDYK010000081.1, from coordinate 77,325 downwards.
GCACCAAACAGGTTTATCAAATCCTCCAAGATTACCCTCAGTTTACGGTTAACCCGCAGCAACCGCAGGTCAACATGCTTCACCTCTATTTACCTGTGAGTTACGAAGACGGCATTATCGTGAGAGATAACATAGCGAAGAAACACAAGGTTTGGATAGGAAACCCAGCGATCAGCGAACTGCCAAACCAATGTAAAATTGAATGGTATGTAGGTGATAACTTGCTGAATCTGCCTGATCATGAGCTGATCAACATCCTTGATTTTATTAACGAAGAGCTGATTTGATTAACTAAGGGTTAATTTGATTGCGGAAGAGTTGAGTTGATTACAGAAGAACGGACTGCAGAAGAACGGAGCTAATGGAAATGGATACAGGAAATCGGTCCGGTATCCATTTATGCAGCTAGGATAACAGGCTCTGTTACATATACTGGTTGATGTACACATCGACTAAGAACATGAACACTGGAACCGTGCTGAGAAGTCCGAAGAAGACGATTGGCACCCAGTTTTTGATTTTCTTTTTAGGTTGCTCAGTGTTATTCATAAATTCGGCCTTAAATTAGTTGTCGTGTCTGTTTAGCTTTTTGGTACTAAAAATCTAAGTGTATGGTATCAAATAAATGGGTTTAGCCCTATGTAGATTTAGAGAACCGTGGTGTATATCAATCACATAAAATGTAAGTGATTCATAAACGGTTCATAAAGGTTCAACAATAATGAACCTATTAGAACAAGCATTGCCTTACTCGGCATATCAAATAAACAGCATTCAAAGATTTGGAGAATACAGAATGAAAACAATAGGAAACATCATTTGGTTTCTGTTCGGTGGCGTATTTATGGGACTAGCGTGGTGGTTTTTCGGACTGCTCGCATTCCTAACCATCGTTGGTATTCCATGGGGTAGAGCGTGTTTCGTTATGGGTAACTTCTCATTCTTCCCATTTGGTCAGGAAGCGATTTCGCGTGACGAGCTAACCAATGAAATGGACATCGGCACGAGCCCGCTAGGTGTGATTGGTAACGTTATTTGGTTCTTATTTGCGGGGATCTGGCTTGCGATTGGTCACATCATGTCAGCTGTGGCGTGTTTCATTACCATCATTGGTATCCCGTTCGCGATTCAACACCTTAAATTAGCGGTTATCTCGCTGGCGCCAATCGGTAAGACGGTTGTCGATAAACGTGAAGCAGAAGCGGCGCGAGTAAGAAATTACAAAGGTTAAGATTACACTTTCAGCCTGATTGAACTGAAAAAGCACATCACATGATGTGCTTTTTTATGCCTCTGTTCTTATCTCTCGATGCTCATGTCCTAAACACTAACTATGCGTTGTTGAGCTAGACATTGTTGAACAGGACTTCAAGCCGCAGGGTGATGTTGGCTTCTTCGGTATGTTTCTCATGGGGTTCTCGTTCCCATTGATAACGAGGGGTGAGTTCGTAGAACAGCCACTCTTTCCATACGTTTTGTCGGTAGGTAACCGAAACCTGAGCGTATTCGTAATGATTATGAGGCTCATCCGTTGCATTAATCGTGGCGCTATATTGAAGTGCTTGGTCTTGAGCAAGATAGTGATACAAGGTTAGCCCTGTACCGTAGTTCCAACCTTTAAGGTCGTCGTTGTACCCTGCAAAGCTTGACCATCGAGCCAAGAAATCATCACTCAAAGAAAGATCAAAATCGATGTCAGTGATTTCGCCAGTCTCTTGTTTTTCTTTATATACACGTTGGGTAAGCCTGAATACCGCATCGGTTGTGAGAGGGTAGGTAAAACGGTAGCGAGCTTCAATGCGCGGTCGCAATGTTGCCTTAATATTGAAGCTACTGTAACCCTTGGCATAGGCGTCGTAACGCAGGCCTAATGCACTTTCCAACTCATCGGAATCATTTGGAAAAAAATCCAAGAACTCTTCATCGCTAACAGATTCGTAGATCAATTTTAGGCGTTTGCTGACAAAAGGAAGATGCAGACGCGCATTGAGCTTGGTCGAGTAGTCTAGCTCCCCACCTTCAGAATAAATAAAATCGTTATACCAACGCACAGATGTGCCAGCTCTGGCATCTTCGGTTATTCGGTCATCAACAAAGAAGCTATCGAACCAGAGTGCAGGTTGGCAAAATTTACTGTTCAGGAAATGGTAAGCCTTTTCGACAGGGGCGTCTTCTAACGGCTGACTGTGACACTCATTTTGTTCCTCTGCCTGAACGGAGTATGAAATGAGTGACGCCAATAATGAGGTGCTAGCTATCCTACGACTCAATGGAACCTGTTTGTTATTCTATATATCAATAGTTTGACTATAACCAAGCGATTGCAACAATGCGACTTTTTAGTGATTAGTGATTAGTGATTAGTGATTAGCGAGGAAGATAAAGGTTTGAAAGGGATTGGATAGATAAAAGAAAACGGACTCAACAATAATGAACGTATTAGAGCAAGCATTGCCATACTCGGAATATCAAATAAACAGCATTCAAAGATTTGGAGAATACAGAATGAAAACAATAAGAAGCATCGTTTGGTTTCTGTTCGGTGGCGCATTTATGGGACTAGCTTGGTGGTTCTTCGGACTGCTCGCATTCCCAACCATCGTTGGTATTGCTTGAGGTAGAGCATACCACTGAGCATGCTCTTTTTCTTTCCGCATTAGTATTTGCACTCCCACTCCACGAAAAGAGACACCCTCGCAATATAGTGAAACTCTCCAACCTAGCGCCCTTATGCGCAATTGTTAACTGCATGCGGTTGTTTAGTTACCTTTCATCTTTTTGGCTAGCCTTAGTGGTGCAGCATCCTTGAAACTCGATAAATGAAAACTCGGAGGGTGTTATGTCTACAAAATCGAATGCACTCATGCTGTTATTGTGTATTGCGTCGGTTGGCTGTAGCAATGGATTCTCTTCTGCAACAAAACCCCATAAAGAGGGTTTTATGCTACAAAATCAGAAGATTACTTATGGCGTCCCGCTTATTCATACCATTGAAGCAAGTACCGTTAGACTAGATGAAGATTGGGTGTTAACGGCAAAACATAATAAGCATTTGCTCGACAATTTAGATCTGGATGTGATTTATCATCCTGAATGCGATGTGGCATTAATTAAACGTCCCAGGCAAACAGTCATCCAAACTGGGGGTAGTATTTCGTGGCGAGTTTGTCGCTCATATTGGTTATCCAATGACGCGTGAGCCAACGGTTAACGGTGGTTATTACATTGGTGAAATTAATGTCGCAACTTGGCAAGGGTGCACAATGTCTGCATCTACTGGTTTAGTTCGTATCGGCATGTCGGGAGGCGGCGTGTATAACCAACATGGGGAGTTAGTGGGCATTAATCATGGTTACATTCCAGAGACCGTTAAATGGGATTATTATGAACACCACCAACCTGCCGTGTTTGTTTCTTTGCTGTCGGTGAATGATTGGTTGACTGAAGTAACAGGTAATTCGTATTTTGGTGAAGAGTTGTTGTCCACATTGAGTAAATAGAATAGTTAAGCCGGGAAGAGCGTTGCTTTCCCAGCTTAATATAGAGAATATCGTTTACGCCTTTAGCGCGAATTAGTCCGGAATTACCTCCATATATTGGCCGTCTACTAATGCCGAGTAGTTATCTTTGATTAATGAGCCATTAAAAGTACCGCCATTCTCTTCATCGACCCCGTATTGCCCGTGGCAACCACGCTGTAGGCTCAAGCCACTGGTATTGGAGTCATCCCATTCAAAGGTGTCGGTCACGGTTAGATTACCGAGAACCTGGAACATCGAGTTGGATTCACATTCGAAAACGCCACTTGAAACATCACCATCTGACACAAAAGAGCTAGCTTGGGAGATGTAAGTTTCGTTTGTGATGGTGGCATCGCCCCAAACCGAAATTCGTGAGTTACCCCATGCTTCCAGTTCATTACTCACTGTGAGTTCATCGGCTTCTAGAGTCGATCCAGCCTCAACAACAACATTCTCTGCGACGAGATTTGAAACATAAACAAACGAACTACCTATAGCCTCTAGGTTAGTAAAGGATACGTCACCACTATCAACCACAAGGCTAGAGTTTGCATCGGCGATAGCTTGAGGAGCGTTACCTGTAATACTACTACGAATATCAACGCTGGCGTTGCGGTTAAGGTGTAGCGCGAGATTATTCACCGAACCTGAATTGACTCTTAGATAAGAGGTTCGAATTGTTACGTTAGTTTGATATTCATCACCATCAATCACCGCCGTAGGTAAAGTTACATCGTCGAAGCGTACTGATGAACTGTTTCTGGCGAAGAGCATCCCGTCAAGGGTGATGTCTTGGAGCCTCACACTGGATTGACCATCAATGAAAACTGCTTCTGGTTCGTCTTCATTGGTACCAGCAAGAATGCTGGCACTACTCACACCGACAATTTTTACGTCATTACGAACAATGAATACCGCATTACATGAGCCTGTGACGTTATAAGTCGTTCTGGTGGTGGTATTGCGAGAGTCTTCAAGTGCATCTTTCAGAGAATCAGCGTCGTCATTACAGTTTATATCGACGGTCGAATAGGCATCTGACGAAACGCCAGAGCCTTCCAAACTGTTGACTCTCGCCTCGATAGATTCCACCTCATCCGTTAAATCATCAACCTCAGTGCCTAAGGATGAGATATCTTGGTCAAGCGCAGTGAAGTTTGCATTCACCTCGCTCGCTTTAGCAGGAGTATTGGCGGTAAAAGTATTTGGCACCTCAGCGAATGCACTCGACGTAAACGCGCTGCTAACTGCTGTTGCCAACACAAGTTTCATGGTGGTGTTCATGTTAAATTCCTTATATATCCGTATTCGGTGAACAGGCGTTTACTGCCAGTTACTATCATCCCAATTGGTGCTGTCCCAAGTTAACACTATGCTGGTTGCACACGCGTCGCCAACGCCATCGTTGTCCGAGTCGGATTGGTCAGCATTCGCAGTGTTTATGCAGTTATCATTAAGGTTATCGATGCCATCATTGTCTAAGTCACCCGAGCGTGTATCATCGTTAGGATAGTCATCATCTAAGTTGTCGTAACCATCATCGTCGTCATCACCAGCGCGGGTGTTGTCATTTGGATACATGTCGACGTCATTGTCATAGCTATCATTGTCGGTATCGTTAGGGTACTGGTCATCTATGTTATCGATGTTGTCACCATCTAGATCGCCAGATCGTGTTGGATCCATTGGAAATTCATCATCGAGGTTGTCATAGCCATCGTTGTCGTCATCGCCAGAACGTGTGTCATCATCCGGGAACTTATCGGCGTCATTGCTATAGCCATCGTTGTCAGTGTCGTTGGGGTATGGGTCGTCGATTTCATCAATGTCGTCAGAATCTAGATCCCCGGCTTTGGTGGCGTCATTAGGGAATAGGTCGACGTCATTGTTGTAACTGTCGTTATCGCTGTCATTAGGGTAGGGATCTTCTAAGTTGTCACCTAGATCGTCTTCGTCGGCGTCAACCCATTCATTAGGGTTACCTAAGAACTCATCGACGCTATCTTTGACTCCGTCTCCGTCTTCATCGGCAATGACGATGTCGGCAGTATTTTCTAAGTCATCCTTGATCTGGTCTGGGGTTTGCTCGTCATCAATGGTGTCGAGAATGGCTTTGATTTCTTCGTTGACTCCAGCAACCACAATGCTGAACTTGCCCGCTTCAGAGGAGCCTTCTTCTGTAATTTTTTGCAGCTCTTCTGGATCTGCTGGCAGCGCACCTAATTCAACGATCTTTTCAGCGGCATAGGCGGCTTTTGGTGCGCCATCACCTTCTAAGAAATCTCCGAGAACATCATCGGCGTCGATACCCAATTGAGTCGCGACTTGTTGGGTTGCATCTTCTTTGGAAAGGCTAGAGTCTTGCTCTAATGCGTTATGTACGAGTGTAGAAAGTGGAGTGACAGCGGTTTCTCCTGCAGGCGCGGACATTACATAGCTTTCTGTCACTTGGCCTTGGTCTTCATCAACGGTTTGTCCCGCAATCGCCTGTACCACAACTGGGTATTGGGAGGGGTTATCGATGCCGCTGACATCTAACTCAGCAACACCACCTTCTCCCGATGTGGCGGTGGGCTCTCCGCTATCTAAAACGTAGTTCTTATTGAGATCCAGCCAGACAGTGGCATCACGAAGATAACCGTCAATGGCTGTCACACTATAAGAACTGGTATCACTAGATGAGTCTGTATCGGAGTCGTCAAAACACCCGACCAGACTCACACTAGCGCTTAGCCCTAGCACAATAGTGAGTGGGTTCTTTTTCATTAGTTCATCCTAAACTGACGTTGTATAGAGTTGTTGCATATGAAAGCTAGGAAACGAATTTCACTTGTGCAAGGTGCGCAAAGTGGTCATTTTTTTTATAAGAATATTAAGGCTTGGTATGTATTTATTTGGCTGATGTTTTGCTGGGTATATAACACCAAGATAAATAAGGGCAATTGGTCAGAGTGTTTTTAGCAACAAGAAAGATGTTGATTGTGCGGGGGATAGTACGGTCTTCGAAAATAACGAGTACTATTGTTTGGATATGTGATCTATTTCACTTTTTAAATGTGATGTCACTCGATAAAAAAGCGGGTTCACCAGTGGTAAGCCCGCCCTAAAACTAGAATATAAAGTTGCTCTCTTAAAACGCTTCTATACGGAAGATCCTCAAGAGGATGCTACTACTGAGAGTTACATTGCTGCTTCGAAGATTGCTGAGATCTCTTCGTGAGTTGCTTGTTTAGGGTTGGTGAAGCCACAAGCATCTTTAAGTGCGTTGTCAGAAAGAGTTGGGATGTCTTCTAGTTTCGCACCAAGTTGAGCGATACCCGTTGGGATGTTCACGTCGTTTGCAAGTTGAACAATCGCGTTGATCGCAGCTTCTGCGCCTTGTTCTGCTGTCATGTCTTCAACATTCACACCCATTGCTTTTGCCACATCACGTAGACGCTCTGGGCAAACTTGCGCGTTGTAGCGTTGAACGTGTGGAAGCAAGATAGCGTTACATACACCGTGTGGAAGGTCGTAGAAACCACCCAGTTGGTGCGCCATTGCGTGAACATAACCAAGAGAAGCGTTGTTGAATGCCATACCTGCCATGAACTGTGCGTAAGCCATCTGCTCGCGAGCTTCAATGTCTTCGCCGTGCGTTACTGCTGTTCTTAGGTGCGCTTGCACAAGTTCGATCGCTTTAATTGCTACAGCGTCGGTAATTGGCGTTGCTGCGATTGAAACGTAAGCTTCGATTGCGTGCGTTAACGCATCCATACCAGTTGCAGCAGTTAATGACGCAGGTTTAGCAAGCATCAACTCAGGATCGTTTACTGAGATAAGCGGTGTTGTGTGCTTATCAACGATAGCCATCTTAATGTGACGAGCTTCGTCAGTAATGATGCAGAAACGTGTCATCTCAGATGCCGTACCAGCTGTGGTGTTGATAGCGATCAATGGCATCATTGGCTTTTCAGATTGGTCTACGCCTTCATAATCTGCAATCTTGCCGCCGTTAGAAGCAACCAGAGCGATACCTTTTGCACAGTCGTGTGGAGAACCGCCACCTAGAGAAACAACAAAATCACAATCGTTGTCAGTCAGCAATTCTAGACCATCGTTTACGTTAGTGATGGTTGGGTTTGGTTGAGTGCCGTCGAATACAACTGCGTCTACGCCACGCTGGCTAAGAAGGTCTTGTACCTGCTTAACTACGCCAATTTGGTTAAGGATCTTATCAGTAACGATCAGACCTTTTTTAAAGCCTTGAGACTGAATGCTATCAGCAGCATCCTTCAGACAGCCAGAACCCATGAAGTTGATTGTAGGGATGTAAAATGCAGTAGACATTGGAAAACTCCGTTAATTATGATTTTTAATTTCCTACATGTTGTCGGCATTCAAGTGGTCGACCATTGATCTGGAACAACTTTGATTCCGAACTACCACTTTGTGGCTAGTCGTTGTGATAGGGCTCATATAGCAATCGTTTTCATGGTTTTTGGCTGTGTTCTTTGTCAGTAGTGATTAGCGATAAATTGGCTCCACCAAGAGCAGAATGATGCTCTATAACATGGAAAATTAAGGTTTTTCATTGAAAGCTGTTTTGGTTAGGCTGGTGTCGACGTTTTATCTGAGTCATCACTGCATTCAATTTGAGGATCTTGCGACTCTTCAGAATCAAGGGTGTCTTCTGGCTCCTCGTCATAGTATTTGACAAGAAAAGGGGTGAGCATGACAGATGACGGTAAAAAGTGCTTCATAATACCTCCCGGTACTTAAGTGTATTTTTAGGGCGTGTTGATTTTTCGAGCTGATTTTTGCAGCGAGTTGCTGGGCATTTATACAAGGCAGAGGCTTTGATGTGTAGCTTGCCTACATGAGAAGCCGTTAACGTAGTAGAAATGACCAGCAAACGCTGCCCGAAGGGTTCGAGCTGGGCGCCCCCGCAAAAAGCGTTTTACTCTTTGTTGAGGGAAATTTGCTTAGAATGACTAGGCTACTTCCCCCTCGCCGCGATTAAACGCTTTTATCTCGAACAAAACTTAACCACGAAAGGTCAACACGCCCTAGTATGGTATTGGTTTAATATGTGGCAAAATTTGCGATACATCATGACTTGCGACTTGTTTTCTATAAATTATTAGATTTATATACAGGCTCACAAATTTGAGGGTAAAGTGATGCGTTGCCGTTTTAGGCCGCGATAAGAACAACGAAAAAAACAGTGTAGGCAGTGCTCAACAGCGCGAATAATAGGAAATAAAATGAAGTACGATTGGATATTCTTTGATGCAGACGAAACCTTGTTCCATTTTGATGCTTATCAGGGAATGAAGCTGATGTTTTCTCGTTTTGGTGTGGACTTCAGCGAACAGGATTATTCGGCTTATCAAAAGGTTAACTTACCACTTTGGGTCGATTACCAAGATGGTCGCATTACCGCCGACCAACTGAAACACACGCGCTTTGAAAGCTGGGCTGAGAAACTAGAGACAACGACTGCTGCTTTGAACAGCGCATTTTTAACGGCGATGGCGGACATCTGTTCTTTATTACCGGGTGCAAAAGAGTTGGTGGAGTCTTTAAAAGGCAAAGTGAACATGGGCATCATCACTAACGGCTTTACAGAGCTGCAGTCAATCCGTTTAGAGCGCACAGGAATGACGGATTACTTTGATCACGTGATCATTTCTGAAGAGGTTGGGGTAGCCAAACCGGATGCCGAGATTTTTGAATATGCGCATAAGCTGGTTGGATTGCCATCTAAGCAAAGAGTATTGATGGTCGGGGATAACCCACATTCCGATATTCTAGGTGGACTCGATTTTGGCATCGAAACTTGTTGGTTAAATAGCCAAGAAAAGGCAACGCCAGCGGGTATCAATCCTCACTATCAAGTGAAGTCTTTGGCTGACTTGCAAGCTCTGCTACTGGCTTAGTCAATAGTTAACAACTGACTGCCATTAGCGAATACACAATCATAATCGGTTGATTTCGTTAATCGACCAATACTTTTGTAAATTGATTGGCGGTTCGTTAGTGGATAGATGCTCCGTTAATTGATTGGTGCTTCGTAAATTGATAGATGCTTTGTAAATAAATTGCTGATGGCCGAGTACGAAAATGTACTCGGCCAATTATTTTGAACTTGGTTTAACCATAGAGTGACCATCAAAACAGATAAAGGAAAAGGCGTGCTGAAATCTCATCGTTATAGCTGCTACGGTATTATCGCCATTTTACTATGGAGCTGCTTGATTGCTCTGTCTCGTAGTGTCTCAGAACAGCTAGGTCCAATTGGTGGCGCGGCCAGCCTTTATACGGTGAGTTCGCTGTTGTTGGTCTGCGTTATGGGGCTACCTAAGCTTTCACGCTTTTCTAAGTCTTACTTGCTGATTGGCGGCGCCTTGTTCGTTTGTTATGAGATCTTCTTGGCTTTGGCGTTGGGAATGGCGAACAGCCGACATCAAGCGATAGAGATGGCGGTAATCAACTATCTATGGCCAGCACTGACGGTGTTATTTGCAGTGCTGCTGAGCGACAAGAAGATTAACTGGCTGGTTTATCCAAGCATCTTCTTGGCATTCTTTGGTGTGGCTTGGAGCATCAGTGGCGACCAAGGCCTCTCTGTCGACCAAATTGCTGCCAACATTGCGACCAACCCTAAAACCTATTCTATGGCGTTTTTTGGTGCGATTATTTGGGCGGTTTACTGCAACTACACCCAACGTGTCGCTAAAGGGCAGAATGCGATTGTGCTTTTCTTTATCGCTACAGCGATCACTCTGTGGATCAAGTATGCATTGAGTGATGAAACCGGCATGGTGATGACAACGAGTGCGGCGATTGATTTGGCGCTAGCTGGCGCTTGTATGGGCGCAGGCTACGCACTTTGGAACACGGCGATTCTTGGCGGCAATATGGTATTTCTTGCTACCATGTCGTACTTTACGCCAATCTTCGCGACGCTACTTTCCTCGGTGATTTTGGGCTTGTCATTGACCATGACGTTTTGGCAGGGCGTATGTATGGTAACTGTTGGTTCACTGGCTTGCTGGTGGGTAACAAGAGAAAAGCCGACGGCAAAGGCGTCGGCTTCTAAAAAGGTTCAATCTCAGTCTTAATTTGCGCTTATGTTCCAGCGTTATTTGCTAGGTGAAAACTTAGCTCGCGACATTGAGGTTCAATTGAAGCTCATATGGCATCTTCGATAGGCGTCGCTTAAGTTGGCGGCGCGTACGTTCAATATCATCAACCGCAATCGCTTGTTGGTCGTTGGTATGAATATCAACATTGATACGTAATTCTGGACCAACCTTAGTCACACCCATCAGCTCCAAATCTTGCTCCGCTTCTTTGTCTACCGCGACAACGTTCTTATCGACCGCATCACAAATATCTTTGTTTGCCGACATCATAAGCAGTTCGCGCATGGCTTCACGTAACATGTCGAAAGGCACTTTGATGAAGTAGAAAGACATTAGCAACATCATCATTGGATCGGCATACACAGCGTATTCTGCAAGCGGAGAAAAAGTAATTAACCAAGCTGCTACGAAACCCGCTGTTACCGCGACACTCAATAGCGTATCCATCTGCCATTGTTTAGACTCAGCCTGAATCAGGCCTGAAGAAATACGTTTACTCTTATTCGCGATGTACCACCAAGCGTAACCACAGCCCAACACGTTGAAAATGCCAAACAGAGTTGCAATAGAAGCATCAACTTCACGACCACCCGTCATTAGGGCACCAATCGCAGAATAAAGTGAATAACCAACCACAAGCAGAATTACAACCGCTTTAATAGCGATCACAATCGGTTCGATGATAGCTCGACCGAACGGGAACTCTCTATCTGAAGGGCGGTTAATGTATTTTGAGGCAGCTAGTGACAATAAAGTTAACAGTAAGCTGATAAGAGAATAGACCCCGTCAAATACTATGACCAGAGAGCCAACGAGAAGACCCAACACCAATCCGCCAATTGCAAAGCCTGATGCTAAAAGGGCTGAGAACAATAGTACTCGATTTTCGTTTTGGCTTTTCCTGTCACACATAATATTTTCCAGATGTTTTTGATAACTTCATTGTTCTAATATTGAGCTAACTTTACAAACTTTATCTGATGACGTTTATATGTCTTATTTAAGTAAAATGTATAAATTCATTAAATTCAGTGGCTTAAGTTTAATTTAAGGTGTCAATAAAGTTGACGTTGAGTGTTTTTTGGGGATGGTGTGCAACTGAAATAGGATCGTTTATGATTAATAAAACACATTAGTCGCTAAGGTTTTATTGGTCTTCTAGATTTGACTGAGACTGCAATGGACAAGGAGAGAATCAATATGAAGTTTGACGATATCAGTGATAACGAGTTGTGGGCGATTGCTAACCCGATCATGGATAATCTGATGGATGGTTCAACTAAGGTTGATCATGAGCAGCACTGTCGAGACTTTACTCAAAGAATGAAAGACATTGTTACGCCAGAATATCTAGAAAAGGTGTGTCACCATTACCAGCACAGTAATGGATTTTTTGCTGAGCGTGAGCCAGTTGCGTTGTTTAGACGTTCAGATTCCATCGCTTTTGTGTGGAAACAAGCTTACACCATCGCCAAAGGTGAGTTTGTCGCCGAAATGGTATTGGTTGAAGAAGACGGACGCTACTTAGTGGATCACGTGATGGTTTTTTAGAAGCGGTGTTGTTCGTGATTTTGCCCTTTGCCATAGGCGATAAGCAATAAGCGCGAGCTAGAAATCAAACAAATAATCACTAAGCTGGTCGGCCAGCCAATTCATTCCTGGGTGCTCTGCCATGCCTGCCGCAGTAAACATGCAGTAATCCTCTTGAGTAAGGCCGTAGGTGTGTTTGATCACTGCAAGCTCTTGTTCACGCAGTAAATGGCGAATCAATGGCTCTGGCATTACGCCCCATGCTTCTTCACGTAGAATCGTATCCAACATAAAGTCGAAGCTGGAGAAGCCAATGTAACGACGCGAGAAGGGCTCAAGCTCAGGATTATCCTTTTCATTAAGATAAACCATGGTCGCTTGCATAGAGTTTCTCAGTACCTCATCAGACACTCGTCGCATCGCACTCAAATCATGCCCTTTCTTACATACAGACATCATTCGAATCTTACCAAGCGGGTTGTAGATAATTCTTGGGTCATCGACGCGTTCGTAATCGACACCAAATGCGAAGTCGACTTGCTGAGTTTCAACTAGGTTAGCTAAGTCACCGCTCGACGCGAGAACGAAGTTGAATGAGGTAGAAGGGTACTTGTTATTTAAGGCGTGAGATAAGTCCTGCCACATTTCATCGGGTAGAGAGTCATCTCGTGCTATCCAAATCTCCGCGTTGAATTCGCCCGAAACATGCAAGCAGGTTTGTTTAATACGCGCGGCTGTCACCAACATGCCTTCGCAATCTTTGTAAATCGCTTTACCCGCTTCCGAAAGCTCAACGTGGTTTCCACTGCGGACGAACAGCTCGACATCTAACTCTTTTTCCAAGGCTTTAATCGACATACTGAGTTTGGTTCGGTTGCATTCTAACTGGCGTGCAGCTTCAGACACTGATCCTAAATCAGCAACGGAACAAAAGGCTTGGACTTGAGAAAGGTTCATTTCATTTCCATATTGAGCGGGGGTCGGTGCATATTATCTGAATATTGTGCTGACTATCTTAGAAATAGTCCATCTTTGCATGATAACTCTATGACGAATTGACTAATTTGGTTTACTCTGGGAAAGTTCCGAACCTACAAGAAGTAAAGATGGAGGCCATGATGGCGAAACAATGGGACGAATACGCCGTTGATTGGGATAAAGATCCCGCAACCGCAGTATTCGCACAGTCCGTATTTGACCAGTTAACACAGCTCGTTGATTTAAACGGAACCCGTGTCCTTGATTTTGGTTGTGGTACAGGACTACTCAGCCAGAAAATATCTCCTTTAGCAAAAGAGATCATCGCACTTGATATCTCTGAAGGGATGATTGAAGAGTTAGATAAGAAAGAGTTGCCTAACGTTGAACCGGTAGTTGATATTTTATCGCGCGGACTTGCAGCGCTGCATCCAGCATTCAGAAACCAGTTTGACCTAGTGGTAGCCTCTTCGGTGTGTGGTTTTATCCCGAACCTACAAGACACAGTCAGTCTGATTTACACGCTGCTTGAAAACGACGGCACGTTTGTACACTGGGATTGGTACTTGGAAAGCGACAGTGAAGACTACGGTGTAAGCCAACAGCGCTCAGAAAACGTATTGAGTGCAGCGGGTTTTGCAGTAGTTGAAGTCTCTACACCGTTCTCGATTGACACTCCACAAGGAGAGTTAAAGGTATTAATGGGTGTTGGACGTAAACAAGCGCTTCCTGATCTGTAATCGTGTGTATGCCTTGAGCTAGCATTCAGAATGCTCATTTAAAATACTAAACCCACATTAATGACTTTAAGGTCAGTTATGTGGGTTTTCTCTTTTTGGCGTTATCGTTTTAAACAGAACGAGTTAGCGCTTTCTCATTTCTTCACTATTAACTCTGGTTTCTCTATTTCTCATCTAGCTTATAGAAAACTCAACACACCTAATTTACAAATTACTTATTTCCATTTTGGAAATATAGTCTTGCATGCATTTCATTAGTGGAAATATGACGGTGAGATATAAAATAAGCCCATAATAACACTAAGGGTTTAATCATGAGCCACCGATCTGCGTCATTTACTTCTTCACCACTTTCAGAGCAACAACAACGCTTTAGCAATATCATTTCAGATGCCAACCTGTCACCAAAACAGAAGTCGAGCTATCTTGCCTTAGAAGCTGAAGCCAGCCTGCCATATATGCCGGTAAGCAAAGAAGTAGAGCAAGCCTTACAACAAGGTGTGCTGTGTGACATGTTTGAAGGACACGCCCCATTTAAGCCGCGCTATGTACTTCCAGATTATTCTAAATACTTACATCAAGGCTCAGAGTATTTAGAGCTTAGCGCGGCAACCAACTTCGAAGAAGCATTGAACATGCTTACCATCCTTTACCACCATGTTCCTTCTGTCACTTCAATCCCGGTTTACCTAGGTCAGTTGGATGATGTGCTGATGCCTTTCGTGGGCGACTTAACGGAAGAGCAGGTATACCAAAAGGTTAAACTCTTCTGGATCATGTTGGATCGCACACTGCCAGACGCGTTTATGCATGTGAATATCGGCCCGACAGACAACATTGTCTGTCGCACGATTCTACGTGTAGACGCTGAATTGAAGCAGATCGCGCCAAACTTAACCTTTATGTACGACCCAGCCGTGACCCCTGATGATCTACTTCGTCATGCGGCGAGCAACATCTGCGAATGCAGTAAACCACATATTGCAAACTATCCAGCGCATGCCGAGGCTTACGGCGACAAGCGTTTTGGTATTGTGAGCTGCTATAATTCTCTGCCATTAGCGGGTGGTTCGAACACCTTGGTGCGTATGAACCTTAAGCAAGTGGCGTTGAAGTCTGAGGACAGTGCTGATTTCTTACAACAAGTATTGCCGAACTACAGTGGCATCATGGTTGAGTTGATGAACGCTCGTAGCCGCTTCTTGCATGAAGAGTCTAACTTCTTCGAAGGTTTCTTAACCAAAGAAGGTTTGATTGAAGAAGATCGCTTTGCGCCAATGTTTGGTATTTATGGCATGGCAGAAGCAGTCAACATCTTGATGGAGAAAGAGGGGCAAGCAGGGCGTTATGGTCACGATGAACGGGCTAATCAACTTGGTCATCGTATCTCTGAAAAGCTGTCTGAGATCGTTGAACGCTCTGAAGTGAAATATGGATTAGAAGGTAAAGCTCTGCTGCATGCTCAAGGCGGTATTAGCCTAGATGAAGATGTGACTCCGGGTGTCCGTATTCCTTATGGTACCGAACCGGATCCAGTCTCTTACGTTCGTGCAACTGCTGGTCACCATAAGTTCTACACGTCGGGCATCAGTGACATTCTGACCATCGACGAAACAGTGAAATCTAACCCTGAAGCGATGTTCAACTTGTGTAAAGGTGCGATTCAAGCGGGTTACCGTGAATTCACGGCTAACGTGGCATCAAACGATTTGGTTCGCGTGACGGGTTACATGATTAAGCTGTCTGACATTGCCAAGTATGACGAACAAGGCTCACGTACTAATACCACCTTTTTAGGTGCTGAAGCTGCGAAGAATACGGGCATATTAGAGCGTAAACCGCGCGTGGCGAGCTTAGAGATGTCGCCGACATACGAATAGCTTTAACGTGTCTTATGCGTTTCGAATACGAACAATGTGAATTATGAAAATTTCTGATCTAACAACTCAAATGGCTAGGGTTACAAATAATAAGACAGAAAAACAAGCGAAGGTCAGCCGTGTGCTGACCTTTTCTTGTGTTGACGGCCCGGGAAACCGCTTAGTGTTATTCCTTCAGGGCTGCAACTTTGACTGTATTACTTGCCACAACCCACACACAATTAATCACTGTAACCATTGTGGAGATTGTGTGAGTGACTGTCCGAGCAGTGCTCTGAGTCTTATTGATGGCAAAGTGAAGTGGGACCCAGCAGCTTGCACCAACTGCGATCAGTGCATTGATATCTGCGATCATAAGTCGAGCCCGAAAATTACCTCAATGACGGTCTCAGAGGTTCTGGAGCTTGTCAGACATAATCAGTTTTTTTTGAGTGGTATTACCGTTTCTGGCGGTGAAGCGACCATGCAGTTGCCATTTATCATCGAACTGTTTCAAGCGATTAAAGGTGATCCGCAGTTAGCGCATCTCACGTGCTTTATTGATAGTAATGGTTCGCTGTCACTGCAAGGGTGGGACAAGGTGTTGCCTTATCTTGATGGCGCGATGATTGACCTAAAGTCATGGCAATCGGAAACACATCAATGGTTAGTAGGCAGAGGCAACCATCGGGTGTTTGAAACCATTAACTATTTGGCTGATAGAGGTAAGTTGCATGAAGTTCGGTTGTTGCATATCCCAAATAAAAGCGACCTTGAGGACGAAATTGAACAAGTGGGACGTTACTTGAAGGCGCTACCAAGTGACGTTCGAATTCGACTGAATGCGTTTCAACATCATGGTGTGATCGGCGACGCGTTAGATTGGCCGAAATGTACCGAACAGCAGATGCAGAGCTTTCACGATAAGCTCTACACCATAGTTCAAAGACCGATGCAAACCCCTGAGGTTTATACCTAGTCTTTAAGTTTCTTAGGCAGTCAATTAGGCTTCTAAGAACGTTAAGTTTCTAAAGATATTAAGTCTCTAAAAATATTAAGCTTCTAAAAACAGGTCACACAACCATTTGATCGCTTGATCATTCATGTTGGGTTTATTCCACACCAAGCTATACGCCACCTTACCGTAATCAAAAGGCAAGGGCTTGCTCACTAAGCCCTGAGCTTGCTTAGCACGCTCAGCCCACTGTTTAGAGCAAGTGAACAGGAAAGGTGTGTGGTGACACAACACAGCCGCAGCGCCGAAGTCCGCGACCGATATTGCCATCTCTCTTGGCTGGTGGCATTGAACCAAGTTTTGTTCAAAGTAGGGCTGAGACAGTTCGTTATCTAAAATGCCAATGTGCTTGTAATCTAAGTAGCCTTCCACCGTCAGTTCTTGCTGAGCAAGAGGGTGGTGTGCGCCCATTAAACAAACCATCTCGTCAGGAAGAATTGTTTCCCAAACCAGCTCTTTGTTATCGGTCGGCGGCTGAGATATATCATGGGGCAACAAGATCAAATTGACCTTGCCACTGAGTAAAGCATCGAAGCCGAGCTGTTGTTTCGAATAGATGTTGAGCTTCGCTTTTGGCGCGAGTTCAGTGGTGATTTTACTTATCTTAGAGGCAAATACTTCGAAGGTACTTTCACGCATCGAAAGTGAAAAACTGCCTTGGTACTCCTGAGGGGTAAAACTCTTCTGATGAAGCAGTCCGTTCATGCTTGAAAGAATCGCGTGAACCGTGGGCGCTATCTTCAGAGCAAAGGGAGTCGGGATAAGCTTGGTACCATCTCGATAGAACAGTTCGTCATTAAGAATGTCACGCAGTTGAGACAAGGTTTTGCTCACACTCGAAGGGCTTACACAGAGTTGTTCTGAGGTTTGAGTAACGCTGTGGGTGTTCAGCATAATATGAAGCGCAGTGAGGTGCTTAAGGCTCACTCTAGATAAGTGTAAGTAATCCATTTGTGACTCACGCATTCAGATTGGCTTGTGATTTTGTATGAACGGACAAAACCGAACAAGCCAAATTGGATAAAGGTTATTTACGAGCTAGCTTATGGTGCGCTCGTGAAAAGTGGCCTGCACAAAATGCGCCCACAATCGATAGTTCACCCGCCAAACACAATGCAGCACAAACTTCAGCGAGTGCTTGTGATTTACCGTTGCCATGCAGCCCAAGTAAATCTAAACAGGCTTTTTGACTTGGCAAGCCGGTACCACCGCCGACAGTCCCCACCATTAAGTTAGGCAGTGTCACGCTAGCGTATAAACCGCCTTCTTTGTTGAGTTCCATACGCGTCATACCAATCGCTGACTCAGCGACACAGGCCGCGTCTTGGCCACAAGCGATGTAAAGTGCCGCCAGTGCATTAGCATAATGGGCATTGATACCGATAGTACCACTCAAAGCGCCACCGACTGTGGTCATTTGACCAAACTGGACCATCTTCTCAGGTGTCGTGTGTAGGTACTTAGCGACAAGCTCAGCAGGGATATTCACTTCTGCCGTCACCTTTTTGCCACGAACGCTGCGCAAGGTTTGGGTATTGGCTTTTTTGTCGCCTGACAAGTTGCCATCAAGGAAAGCATGGTCTGGCTTAACTGGCGTATTTTCAATAATGTACTCAAATACGGCGTTGGTTGCGATGGTCACCATATTCTGACCAGAAGCGTCTCCGGTTAGAAATTCAAACACCAAGTAAACATGGTTACCTTCGATGTTGATATTAATGTCGGTGAGCTTGCCGTGCGATGTTGTTGATTCTGCCAAGATCTTGAACTGGTCATATTGAGTCACAGCCCAAGCCACAAACTGTCCGGCTTCAACTAATCCTTGGAATGCAAAGCCAGGAGTACGTGTTACACCCTCATTGAGCAACATAGCACTGGCACCACCACAAGCCGTAATTAGCTTAGAACCACGGTTATAAGACGCGACAAGCGCAGCTTCTGTGGTCGCGAGTGGTACTAGGTAATCGCCCGTAGCAAATAGGCCATTGACTCTTAGTGGGCCAGACACACCGACAGGGACTTTAACTGTGCCAATAAAGTGCTCAATGTTTTTCTCATAAGCTTGGATCTGGCTTTGTGTATGAGGGTCGAGCAGTTCTTGCTGTGAATCTGCATTATCGAGCGCTGTCCAGCGACGAGTGAGATTCTTTTCTGTCAGGTAGGGGCTAGGTGTCAGTTTGTTTACTGGCTTTTCAAAATGAGGCTGAAGCTTTTTTTCTAATTCGTCTGCGGAGATGTCGCCTCCTAAAATAGAAACATAGTCACGGCGATGCAGATTTAGTTTTGGCATAAATAGTATGAAGTAAAGTTTGTGCAGCAAATTGGTTTGCGCTGATTCTACCGAGTAATAAACCAGAAACAAGCGCCTGATATAATGAGTTACAGTTTGTGTGGTTGTTGAAGCAAAAAGCAGCGAAGTTTCGCGAAATATAGGCTGTATTTGAGCGAAATTTAGATATGAATGTCGAGAAGGCTACCGATGGCTTCGTTTTGACGATCAACCACACTTGCACCAACGCGGTTATAACTTGCGCTTTGTGTCAGTTTAATCAAGGAATCGGTTGGAGATGAAGCAGGTTCAGGTTCTTTGTCTTTAAAGGAAATGGATTGTTCAGGCCCTATTTGATTAAAGCTGAGATCGCTAGCTTGGAAAGTGTCGTCGGATTCTAGAGCGTGTTTGGAGGCTTGGTTGAGCTCGATTGCGGCTTCTTCAGCCATGTTAGTAGACTGCTGAATAATGGCGTAACCAGATTGAATACCAGATATCGACATATCAGAACCTTTTATTGACGTATGAAATGAGTCTAGGCGGACGATATTTTGAGCGCAATGGTGAACAGATGAAATTGACGGTGAAAATGTGAACTTAGGCTAAAATAGTGATGTCTGTCTATTAACTGAACAGGTCATTTAGCGCGTTTAACTCTTCATCAGTAAGCAAAGAAGGCTTCTCTGTTTCAAGGTTGCCGTCGATCTCACCCTGAAGTGCTTTTAATTGTTGTGGGCTAAGAAGCTGTATTTGCTGCTTAAATGCTTCAAATTGCTGTGTATTCATATTGTGACCTTAGTTCAAATACATATGCTCTATTGAGCATAGCCTACTGATACAGGAAATCAAACAAGATTAAGTAAATATTAAATGAGGTTTGAAGTTTCCTGAAACTAAGACAACTATAAATTTCTGTGGTCGTTTTTTGTCCGAGAAATGTTAGGCAAAGTTAAGGCTTGGTCAATCAAAGTCAGAAAATTCCTACAATGTAAAAACGCCTGAAACCCTTGTGGCACAGGGGTAGGTAAGTAATTGCTCTACTCAATTAGGGGTATGGGTAAAGCAATATATAAATATTTGTGATGATCAAAAGATGAGCAATTGGCGTTATCTTTTTGTTTTTACAGTATTTTGTTTGTTGCTCAAGAAGCTTCCGTTTCAAACGGCTTGTCGATCTTAACCTTAACGGCAAACTTGGTCGCTAAGGTATGCAGTTCTGGAAGCATTCGATAGATCAAATGGAGCTGTTGTAGAACCATTTTGACAGAATTCTCATCTTCTTCCCGCCATTCACTCAAACGTTTATCCAACTCAGGGTCATAAGCGTTTTTCACTTCACAATGCTCTTTATGAGAATAGAGTTGATCATTTAGAGCGTCGAGATGCTGGTGGATTACTCTGTGCGCATCTAGCACCAGTTTGTGTGTCGCTTCATCATCAATACGCGTTCTGTGAGCACCCAGAGCCGAGATATAGCTAAGTAGAGCATGATTGAGTGTTAAGAATCGGAAGCTCTCATCTTCAGAGGTACGGTACTTACCCGGTTCAACCAACATGCTACTGATGGCGGCAGTCAGGTTTGCATCATTATTATGCGCACTACGTCGAGCGATACGATAGTTAAGGCTATCTTTCTTACCAACACGGTATTGGCCGATGATCTGAGCGAGATAGTTCTTATTGGAATCGAGCGCATCCGCCATCACTTTGTGCAGTCGCTTCGATTGCCAATCAGGCAACACATAAATGACAGCAAGCACGGCGAGGGCACAACCAATAAAGGTATCCGCTAACCTTGGCAATACTACCGCGTAGCCTTCACCTAATTGGTTAAAGCAGAAGAGCACAAGCAGAGTGATAAAGCCGGTCGCAAACCCATAGTTATTGATTCGAAACGCAAAGAACATCACGCCACTGATCACAATGAACACCAATTGGCTCTCTTGTGACGGGAAGAAGGTCAGTAACGGAACTCCGATCAATAAGCCTGCGACCGTGCCAATGACACGCGCCGTCAGTTTTTGACGTGTTGCACTGTAGTTCGGCTGACACACAAACAGTGTCGTCAGTAGAATCCAATAACCTCGTTCGATATCAAAACCTTGGATAATCCCGTAGCCTAGCGTCAAAGTGATCGCCATGCGAATCGCGTGGCGGAATAGCATTGAATCGGTGTGCAAGTTAGCTTTGATCTTGTGCCACATTGCCGTCAAAGTATGAGGATTGGTATCGTCCAATACACCTTCTTCAATCTTCTCTGCATCTGGGTTGCTGATATTCGAAAGCTGTTTTTCAACGGTTGCTAGGTTATTGAATAAGTAATCCAACTGGTTCAGCAGTGATTTCCACTCTGGGTTGTTCTGTTGGTGCAGATGATTAAGCGAAGACATCAGCTCATCGAGTGCCAGTACAGACTTGTCACCATGCTGGTATTCAGCGCCAACTTTCAATGAGCTCGCCACTTCTTTACAAGCTGTTGCCTGCGCTTCCAGTAGATACTTAAATCGAAACAACACGTCAGAGCGTTCAAAGTGTTTTGCTAGCTCTTGATAACGATAGTGGCTAGAGCTTACGCGTTCATGAATATCTTGTGCGATGAAGTAGGTGTTAAGAAATCGGTCACTAGGGCCGTCAATGTGTCCGCGCTTAGAGCGGTTGAGTAGTGTTGCTTTGCACATGTTGAGTGCGTTAACGGTACTCGCATTGAGTTTGGCTTCAATGATTCGGTGTGGTTGGGGAATCAAGTCTGAAACGGGGTAGAAGAGTTCCGCTTTTGAATCGATGTAATTACCGATTTGATCGAATACCGTGGCTAAGTTTTGCTGCACGGGTTGCATTGGCCACACTATCTGCCAAATCATCGACATGAAGTAGTACCAAGCGGCGCCAGTTAACAGTAGAAGCGGTTGAAACCAAAGGTTGGTGCTCTCGTGTGCACCAAGCATGGTATAGATGGCAACCAAGAGAGAACCAAACGCGATACTCGCGTATTTAGGGCCAATTGCCCCGAGAATGATAAAAGAGAAGGTTGAAACAAAA
The DNA here is from genome assembly GCF_015163615.1 of Vibrio sp. OPT18. Classification (NCBI taxonomy): domain Bacteria; kingdom Pseudomonadati; phylum Pseudomonadota; class Gammaproteobacteria; order Vibrionales; family Vibrionaceae; genus Vibrio; species Vibrio sp. OPT18. The sequence continues at coordinate 55,244 of NZ_JADDYK010000081.1, read as the reverse complement.
AGCCCGATCGCGAACAGCCAAGGCGTATCGAAGAGAAGTTCAATAGAGAAAGCCGCAACGGCGAAACAGATAAAGGTCAGCGTGAGTGCTTTCAAGCGTCCGGTAAAGCTGTCATCACTTTCCGCAAGAGCCGCAGCAATAACGCCTAAGATCAAAGGCGTGATCAGTGTGTTTTGTCCATAATACCAAGCAGGCACCACCACACCGAGCAGAGTGATGAGAATTAATATGCTGTAATTTATGGTTTTATTCGCCCAATAGAGGCGTAATTTGGCTGAGAAGTCCACAGTCGCTCACTTGACACACTAAAAACCATAATCCTAACAGAAATCAAGCACAAGAATTTGATACTTATCCATAATTGCCCGTAGGTGGTCATGAAAGCGTCGATAAGATATGAGATATTATTAATTCTCATTGCATCATGATATAAATTCAATATTCCCAATTAAGAGCACACTCCAATGCAGCTAAGCGCTAACAAGACTGCACAGTTTTTTATTCAAAATGAATATCATCAGGTTGAACTTGATGGTCCACGCTTGCTGTTATCTTCAGTAGGCAGTGAAGAGCGTATCCCATTTACTATTTGGAGTGGCAAGATCGCGATAAAGCGCGGATTGTTTTGGGGATCGCTACAATTTTTTGCTAATCAACAAGATGGAACACAGCGCAGTTGGTTAGTACAAGGCTTACCTTGGGAGCAATGTCGTCAATTTGCACGCGCCTCAGTTACCGCTTATCAGAAGTGGCACGACACTCAATGTGAACAATTGGCTGAACACGTACCTCAATGGGAAGCTGAATTAACACGTCTTGAGCAACTCCCTGCTTTTCTACCGCATTCTAAGGTCAATACTTGGGTTGATATGGTCAACACAGGCCTAGAGAGTATGACGATGACGCTAGAAGAGGCCGCGCAGCGCATGCCAAATCGCATCGCAAGAATGCAGCCATGGTTATCTGAAACGGAGATCAAGCAAGCTGAAAGAAACCAGCAATGGCTAGAAACCGAGCGAAAAAACTGGGAAGTGTTGTTTGCGCAATGTGAGTCGTCACCACTGAACTTATCGCAGCAATATGCGGTGTTGATGAATGATGATCACAACCTTATTTTAGCGGGTGCAGGCTCGGGTAAAACCAGCGTTCTAACGGCTCATGTCGCGTATTTACTGCAAAGCCATCAAGCTCAAGCTGAAGAGTTGTTATTGCTTGCCTTTGGTCGAGAAGCGGCGGAAGAGATGAAGCAACGTCTCGACAGCAAAATTGGTTTATCAGCAGAGAAGGTGCAAGTCAGCACTTTCCACCAGTTGGGTTTAAAGATACTGAATCAAGTTGAACCCGAACGTGTGGTTATTTCTCCTTTAGCGCTCGATGACAACCAACGCCAAGCATGGTGCATTGATTGGTTGAAGAAGCACTGGATGACACCGACCAACTTTAAACGTTGGCAAAAGCATTTGTCTAAATGGCCAATCGCTTATTTAACCGGTGACGATGAGCTTGGTAGCCATGTTTCAAACCTCAAATTGATCGGTTGGCTTGAAAAGCAGCTTGAACAGTTGAATGCGTCGGGTTTAACGAAAAAAGAAGTACAGCAACAGCTGATTGATCATCGAGACTATACGCGCCTCAACAGCGAACTGTCACTGTGTTGGCCATGTGTAACCGCGTGGCAAAAGGAATTGAAAGAACAAAATCATATCGACTTCTCAATCATGATCAGCCGAGCGACTCAGTATGTCGAGAAGGGCAAGTTTATCTCGCCTTGGAAGTTCATCATGATCGATGAGTATCAAGACATCTCGCCAGATCGTCTTGCTTTGGTTGAAGCACTTTGTAATCAGTCTAAAGCCGAGCATCAAGCCTCTATTTTTGCAGTAGGTGATGACTGGCAGTCGATTTACCAGTTTGCGGGTGCGGATGTGGATTTGACCACGGGCTTTAAGGATCGCTTTGAAAGCTCGACCATTCATCACCTAGATACGACTTACCGTTTTAACAATCAGTTAGGTGCGGTGGCTAATCGCTTTGTACAAGAAAACCCAATTCAGATTCCGAAAGAACTGAACAGCTTCAAGCAACAGAAGCAGAAGGCGGTGTACAGTGCGCCAAGCAAAGAAGTTGAGAAGATCCTCGACCAATTGAACCGCCAATCTAAAGGCAAAACCAATAAATCGGTGCTGCTACTTGGACGTAATCATTACCACAAGCCAGAGTTGTTGGAAGACTGGAAGAAGATCTTCAATTCCATTGATATCAAGTTCATGACTTGCCACGGAAGTAAAGGTAAAGAGGCGGACTTTGTCATTATTCTTTGTGTTGACGAAGGACAGTTCCCGACCAAGAAGAAACAGCTGCATATTGATGGCGCATTGACTGAATCATCAGACGCGTTCCCTTATGCAGAAGAGCGTCGTTTGTTCTATGTAGCAATGACGCGAGCAAAAGAGAAAGTATGGATCACGCACAGTGGTGACGGGTCTGGTTTTGTGCAAGAGCTGCATGGTTCTGATTACCCCGTTGTTCGTAAAAAGTGATGTTACTTGACGTGATTGTCTAAGATTAGATCTTCAAGCCCTGCCTTAATATCACAAGGCAGACGCATAAAGCATAAGGAGTTTGCTATGGAACACGGCTCTATTAACTACATTGAATTTGCTGCGAAAGACATCGCTGCAACTAAGGCGTTTTTCAGCCAAGTGTTTGGTTGGAGCTTTGAAGACTATGGCCCTGAGTATTCTGCTTTTGAAGGCAAAGGCTTAATGGGTGGCTTCTATTTGGCGGATCTGGCGTCGGATACGGATAACGGCGCGGCGCTGATGGTTTTTTATAGCCAAGATCTTGAGCAAACCGAGCGCGATGTAATTGATGCTGGTGGTCAGATAAACCGTGAGATCTTTAGCTTTCCCGGCGGCAGACGTTTCCATTTCAGAGAGCCAAGTGGCAACGAGATGGCAGTGTGGAGTGACAAGTAGAGAGACTCACTGCACTGTTTTAGGATTGAACTGTTTAACGCCTGAAAACTAGACATAAAAAAGCCTGCGATAAAATGCAGGCTTTTTAGTCTGTTCAGTAGAGAACACATATAACGTGCGATTACGTGCGCTCTGCTAGATACGCTTCGTAGTCTGGGATTTCGATGATTACTTCTTCTTCAAGCAGTGAAGAGTTAAACAGGAAGTTAGCGGTAGCGCGGTTAGTTGCCACAGGAATGTTCCAAACACTTGCGATACGAAGCAGTGCTTTTACGTCTGGGTCGTGTGGTACAGCATTAAGTGGATCCCAGAAGAAAATCAGCATATCGATTTTGCCTTCAGAGATAAGCGCGCCAAGTTGTTGGTCACCGCCCATTGGGCCGCTGATCATGCTCTTGATTGCTAGGCCTGTCTCTTTACTTAGTAGAGAACCAGTCGTGCCCGTTGCGTAAAGGAAGTGCTTTTGTAGTTTTTCTTTGTTCTCTTTGACCCATCTTAGTAGCTCAGGTTTGAAGTGGTCATGAGCGACCAAAGCGATATGCTTGTGTGTTGGCATAGTGCGCGTTGTTTTTTGCATGAATGTTCCCTAAATAGTTGTTTCGTTTTTATTGTTTTGAGTTCTTCAGCCAATATAGCACTAAGGATTCACACTGAATACCGGACGAAACTCAGAAGGTGACAATGAGTCGGCGATAATTTGATCTTTGAGTGTTGCTGGTGTCAGCGCTTCGATAATCGGTGCGCTGTGTTGCTCGTAAGGTTGACCGCGTAAGTAACTCGTGGCTTGTTTTACCGACAAGCGACCTTGCTCAACCATTTTATCTGTTGGCGCAAAAAGTACCTTGTTGCGAAGTAAACCACGGTAGGTTCCGTGACTTAGGTAACTTGAAATTAACCCAATCTCTTCGGTTTTATCGGCCGCTCGTAGCTCACTGATCGCTGCTTCAATCGCGACGGCACTTCCGACTATATATTGGATATCAGGTTCTTCTATCACCTGTTGTACTAGATTTCTTTGCAGTTCTTTATCGTTATCTGCCCAATAGCTGATCGCTATTTTGATATCACTCGACTTGATCGCATCATAAAACCCCAGTGCTACAGGCTTAGTGCCGCCACTCGCTTGCGGGCCAAGTAACAGGGCGATAGGTGTTTCGCCTGATCCTTTCGGGTGTCGTTTCGACAAAAACTCTCCGACTTGGTAGCCCATTTGATACCAGTCGACACCGACTGTGCCTTTCAGTACCTTCTGTTGTTCTTCATTGACGGTTAACTCATTCACCGTAGCAAATACAGGCGTCGAGCCAACCCAGTCGCTGAGATTGTCATGGTACGCATCGGGTGAAACGGTACCTAAAATAATCGCATCGGCTCCCCATTGTGTGCAAAGCACCAGTTGCGAGGCTTGTTTGGCTACGTTGGGGTAACCGCCAGCTTCCAAAACTCTTAGCTCCACTTGCTGCTTTTCTGCTTCAGAGATCATTCCATAGTTTACTGACAACCAATAAGAGTCTTTGAGGTGTGGATAAATGGCACAAATTTTCTCTTTTTGCGATGTGGCATCGGCGGGTTTTATTGGGCTCAAAGGCTCGCTAGCACCTGCGACAGTAGTCACTGAGGCCAGTAGTGAGAGAAGAATTATTGAAGCGAAAGGTCTAGATAGCATGAATTGCCGTTTTATTGGTTTTAGATAAGAAACACTGCAAAATATAGCGTATTCTGCATGGGTAAAGAAGAACGTTTTAAGGTTTAGAGTTTATGTTGTTAGCTTCAGCGAGTATTGGACGCAAGCTGCTGGCCTCATTCTTAGTGATGGCACTGTTGGTTCTATTGTCTGCATTGATTGGTGTTTCTGGTTTTAGCTTTGTAGCAAAAACGGAAAGAAACGTCGTTGATTCGGCGCTTCCTGCCATGATCGAAGCTCGTCAGGTTTCTGAGTTGAGTAACCGTATTATTTCGTCAGTACAAACGCTTTCTAATGCGAGAAACGAGGCCGAACGAAAAGAAGCTGGCACCGTACTGTTTGACCAACTTGAGTCGCTTCTTCAACATATCAAAGATCTTGGCGTCGACAGTTTCGATTCCCAGCTTCTCAATAAACTCGAAAACAATGTTCAAAGCGTTATTAACACACTGGCTGAGCTGGGTGTGTCGGTTGAGCGTAAGCTTTGGTTAAGCAAAGAGTTGTCGTCTCGTGTCGAAGAAATGCGCCTATTGGCCGAAGAGCTAGAACAGCTGACGCGAACCCAAGTTTTGAACACGGCTACCATTGCGGTTGCTAACGTCACGCATATCTATGACCTGCTAGAAACCAAAGAAACGGATAAAGCCTACCAAGCCCTAGATGCGCTTGTTGAGGTTGATCTTGATTTGTCTGAGCGCCTACACGAATTGCATTTGCTGGCGTTCAAAATGCTTAACCAAATTGAAGAAACGCAAACTGTTACCAACGTAGAGCGTATTCATCAAATCCAATCTGAATTTGAATCCAACCTAAGAATCATGGCGCGCCGCGTTAAAGCGGTCGAAGATCCTACTCGTTCAGCGCAGATGTCTCAGCTTCTAGAAGAGCTCAGAAAACGCCAAGTCGTGTTCGATATTTCATTAGAACAATATGAGAACACCAAAAAGTCAGAGTTTCTGATGCAAAATACGTTGGAGCTGTTCTCTCAGCTGAATACAACGGTTAACCAACTGGTTGATGATTCAAACCGAAGCACCAAAAAAGCGGTTGATGAGCTGACCAGCACGTTGAATTTGGCTCAATGGTCGCTGTCTGTGATTTCGGTTATTGGTTTGGTTATCGTCGCATTTATCGTGTGGCGAGTGGTGTATATCTCGGTCGTGAAACGTCTTACTGAATACTCATCGGCCTTGATGTCTATCGCACAAGGTCGCCTGAATATTGATATATCAGTAAAGGGTAATGATGAGCTGGCTCATATGGGCGAGGCGATCATCACTGCCAGAAACACCGCGCAGGCGCTACAAGTGGTCGCGGTGGGTGAAGCAAAGGCGAAACGCGAACTTGAAGAGCACAAGGAGCACTTAGAAGAGTTGGTCACAGACCGAACCTATCAGCTGCAAAAGACCAATGAAAAGCTGAACATCGAGGTAGGGAACCACGCTAAGGCTCGTAACGCCGCAGAACAGGCAAGCCGAGCGAAATCCGCTTTTCTTGCGACGATGAGTCATGAAATACGAACGCCGATGAACGGTGTGTTAGGTACCGCAAGATTGCTCAAAGATACCGGGCTAGACCCGCTGCAATCCGGCTATGCAGACATCATTAACCGCAGCGGTAAGAATCTACTCGCGATTTTGAATGACGTGTTGGATTACTCAAAGATTGAAGCGGGGCATCTGGAAATCCGCACAGCTTCGTTTGATCTTCATCAGATGGTTCAAGATACCTACCAATTGATGGAAGGGCGCGCCGCTGAGAAGAAGCTCAATTTTGATTTCCATATTGAAAGTGATGTGCAACGCTATTGGCGTGGTGACGTAACGCGAATCAGCCAAATCTTGAATAACTTGGTCGGCAACGCGATTAAGTTTACGGAAAGTGGCTCGGTCGATATCTTTATCAGTTTAGATATCGAAGATGAAAATCGAGTGATGTTTGAAGTGTCAGATACCGGTGTCGGCATTGACGCTAGCGAACAAGCTTGCCTGTTTGATGCCTTTACCCAAACCGATAGCGGTCGCAACAAAACCGGCGGCACAGGGCTTGGATTAGCGATCAGTAAAAGCATCATGTTGGCAATGAACGGGGACATTGGCGTTCATTCTGAAGAAGGCGAGGGTAGTCAGTTCTGGTTCTCACTGCCACTTGAAGCCGGTGAGAAGATTGAAACGAAAGTACCGGTCATTGAAGCGTGTATTCGAGCTAAAGTACTTCTGATTGAAGATAACCCCGTAAACTGCATCGTTGCTGAAGGCTTTTTGCATAACCTAGGACACGAGGTTGTGATCGCGACAACCGGACAAGAAGCGAGAGCCATATTCAGTGAGCAAGAGTTTGATATTGCGCTGGTGGACATTAACTTACCGGACTGCGATGGCGTCGAGTTAATTCAACAACTCAAAGACGATGCGCTTCAGTATGAAAGTGAAGAAGACGTAATTCGAAAAGTACCTCCAATGATCGCAGTATCGGCTCATGTGTTTAACGAAGAAGTGGAAAGCTACTTGTCGTCTGGCTTTGATGGCTTCTTACCTAAGCCGTTAGAGAAAGAGGCACTTGCTCAACTCATTGTGACCCAGCTTGATGGCAAGACTTTGCTACTGCCACAACCTGATCCTAACGATTCTATATGCAGTCAAAACAGCAAGCCTCAACGTAATAAAGGCAACGAGTTGTACTCATCTCAGATGGCGAGCGTCGTCTCTGAACTAGCCATCAAAGCTTCGCAAACTGAAGACGAAGGAGAGACTCCTGTGAAATTGATTGATTCCAATGTCATCAAAGGTGACTTGTCCATTCTTGGCTTAGAAAAGATGAAGCAGATTGTGGGACTATTTGAAGAGAGTAGCCGCGTCACTTTAAGCGAAATGGTCGAAGCGAGTGATTCGAACAATGGACGTGAGGTAAAATCTCTCGCTCATAAACTGAAAGGTTCCGCGGGCAGTTTAGGTTTGTTGCAACTTTTCAATGCTTGCCAAGTTATAGAGGCGAGCAGCGATCCATTAGGTGAATACCGAGGCAAAGATAGCGAGTTGTCGAAGTTGGTTCAAGAGTCACTTGAGGCGTTGCAAGAGGAGTTATAAAAACAAGCCTTAGGTTGCGACAGAAACGTATCGTGAGCTAGAAACCAAAAGTAACAACATAAAAAGCAGCCAATTTCTTCATTTTTTATGAAAAAATTGGCTGCTTTTTAGTTATAGGACTTGGTTAAATACAATTTTCGTTGATTCACTTTAAATCATCTTGATATGCCCTGCAGCTTTGATCTTAACGTGAACCATATTGCCCTGTAGGTAGCTTAATGGAACCTCGCTTCGTTCAATGATCGCGACATTATCGCTGCATGCGCCAGCTTCAATCGCCAGTTGCTTTGATTGCGCTTCCAAGCCCTTTAAGGTCTCTTCACGTGATGCTGGATCAATCGGTACGATCTTATCGAACTGGCCTGATATTTCTCCCAGCGCAACACCAATGGCATTCGCTACTTCAAAGTGCTCAGGGCGAACCACTTGGCTTACTCCTTCAAAATGATCTGGGAATAGGGCACTGCCGCCACCAACCATGATTACGGGCACACTCGCTGCAGAGGTCTTCATTTTATCGATGCCTTCTTCAACATCCGTGACCATTTGTTGATAAACCTTGCTTGCTTGTTCGGCTGAAACACCAATCTCATCACTCAGTTGATGTTCTGCCTGCCACTGCATTTGCCCTGTTTTGAGTGCAATATCGGTGAGCGTAAGTTCATCTCCACCAAAGCTACGCGCCGTTTGCGTTAAGGTATGACCAACACTTTCTGGACCTAGCTCTATACGCTGTTGTTCAAAGCGAACCTTGGTACCACCACCAATGGCTAACGCCAAAATATCAGGCATACGGAAGTTGGTTCTCACTTCGCCGATTTCTACGGCGAGGCTCGATTCTCTTGGGTAACCGTGAGTCAGCACACCGATATCAGACGTAGTACCGCCCACATCGACCACAATCGCGTCTTTTAACTTCGTTAAGTGACTCGCTCCACGAATTGAGTTCGTTGGCCCACAAGCCACGGTGAGAATCGGGTACATCAATGCGAATTGTTGCGACATCAGTGTGCCGTCGTTCTGACCGAAATAAGGTGTGGTGTGGATGTCATGATTGATGAGTGCATTACAAAAGCCGTCAACGAATCGTTTTGCTGTACCTTGCAGAGCCGCATTGAGGATGGTGGCGTTCTCACGCTCTAAAAGCCCTAAGCTGCCCACTTTATGGGATAACGATAGGTTCACGCCCGGAAGCTCTTGTTGAATCCATTCTGCTGCTTGAAGCTCCTGGTCGCCATTGACGGGAGAGAACACTCCGCAGATAGCTATCGAATCGACGTGACCTTTCATTTTCTGGCAAAGCTCGCGGATCTCAGACTCTTGAATATCGGCAATCAACTGGCCGTCATATTCATAGCCGCCGTGTGCTTGGTAGAAGTGCTCCCCAAGCAGAGTTTGCCAAGCTTTGCTCCAACCACAAAGGGGCGGAACACTATCACCACTTGGAAGCGCTAAGCGAATCATCCCGACTCTGTCTAAGCCTTTTCGTTCAACGATTGCGTTGGTGCATTGAGTCGTGCCAAGCATCGCGTGTTTCACTTGCTGACCATCAATGCTTGCTTGGTTTAATAGCGCAGAAATCGCGTTGTCGATCCCTGTTGAAATATCATGTGTGGTTGCGGTTTTTACTTTGGCAATCACATTCAAGTCTGCGTCGAGCAGCACACCGTCGGTATTGGTGCCACCTACGTCAATGCCAAGGCGGCAGTAATCAAGCGTAATGTTTGTCATGCGACTACCTCTTCAATGCAGACTTTAGTTGTTCAATGGTTTGATACTCGACTGTGTAGCCAAAGTAACCCGGACCCGCGACTTCGATGCCTTTGTCAGTCAGCCATTTTGGGTCGCAAGGGTAGGCGATAAGGTCAATGCGCTGCCCGTAACGAAGTTGTTCGGTTGTGATTGGCTTACCCGTTTCATGATCCAAGATCGAAATAAGATCCGGTGTTGATGCCAGTAAGTTATCTTGGCTCATGTCGGCGCGGCTTGTGCCTTTGTGCGCGAGAAGTAATTCGTTTTGGAACTGCACAAACACGTTATCGACGCCGGTATCCTCAAACTGAGCCAGCTTTTCAATTACGACACCACCTGTTGCAAAGCCACCATCGGTTTCACGTTGAATATCAACAATCTTGCCACTGATGATGGTATGGCCGCCGACAATGTCTAACACGGCCTGTGTGCCACTCTGATTGTTGTCGTTCGCCAGTCTAATCGCTTCACCAATCTTCATTGCTTGAGTTAGTGTTGCAGGCAGTGCGCTGCGTTTTAGGTTCTTACCGTTCATTGGGTAATCGCACATTGCTGCAGAGCCGCCCATCTGCTCGGTAATTGGCCTCGCAAACTTTTCAGACCAAATACCGTCAATTGGGTAAAGCGTGACGACATTGCCACGCTCATCGGCCAATGTGTTCGGTGCGGAAGGGAGACCATCAAGAAAGAAGGTCACCATCTGAGCTTCTGGGAACGCACGTCCCATCGCATCACAATCGATCACAGGGATGTTCTTTTGTGCTGCAACGAGAATTGGAATCAGCGAATTAAAACCGCCCACTTCGATAGGAAACGTTGCCGCCACTTCAGTGCCGAGCGCTTTTTCCATCGCTTCGAAAGCAATCAACATTTGATCTTTCGAATTAAGTTTCTCTACTGCGACGGTTGGTGCGCCAATCATTGAAGAGGGCACTGTCATCCAATCGTCTTGCACGTCTTCTAAAGGAATCATGCGTACAGGGTGCTTTGCCGTTGCAATGGCTACTTTCGCCATCAAGGCACCGCTGTATGGGTCACCGCCGCCGCCAGTACCTAATACCGTCGCACCAAGCGCGATATCATCAATCATTTGTTCAGTAATAATCACAATTACTATTCCTTATCACTTGAAGGAGAAAGCTTCATTAGGGCGAGGTAAATCACACCAGCGGCAAGAATGCCGTCTAACGCCGAGATGCTGGTGAACGAAAACAGGTTGAAAAACTCTGGTGCGGTACAAGCGCTGAATGCAGTACCAAATGCCCAAGAAGCCAAGCCTTTAAACATCCAAGCAGGAACTTGTTGGATGTTCTCAAAGCTCATTTTTGTCGAATCTAAAAAATAATATTGAACGATGTAGACACCCGCAGCAGGCGCAATGGTTACGCTAAGTAGCATTAAGAAGTCGGTAAACTTGTTCACCATGCCGAGTTGAGCAATGCCAATACCGACGATGGTCATGATCACAACCAGAACAGGGCGCGGAATCTTCGGTAGAACCATCGACATGCATAAGCCGCCAGAGGTCAGGTTGCTACTGTTGGTGGTCCATTGAGCAAACACCAGCACGATGATAGCTGCCATGCCTAAACCTAAGGTGAAGAAGACCTCAACTAGGTCGTCGGTGCCGGTCATTTTGGTTAGGATCAACGCGATAAGAATGATGGCACTGTTGCCGACTAGGAAACCGATACCCGCTCCTAGAATCGCATCACGACGTGTTTTGGCGTAGCGAGCAATATCAGGCGCGGCAACCGCAGCCAAAATCCAGATAGACATAACAAAAGAGATGGCTTGGCCAAGCGTCAAAGGATTTTCAATCGATGGCGCTGCGCCACCTTGATAATCAGCAGCCATAAACAAACCTATGGTAATCAGCGTCACCATTAATGGAACAGAATAGGTACTGAGTTTGCCTAAAGCACGAACGCCATAGATAGCCGTCATCATCATTAACACACTGCCGCCAATAAGAGCGGTGAGGTGAGAAATTATGATGTCGTATTTCGCCAGTGCATCGACCATGATGAAAGCGAAGAAATCAGCCTGGAATGCGAACCAGCCAACTAATGAGATGCCGTTGATGAAGCCAAGGATTTTACCGCCGTTACGACCAAATACCGCGCTGCTCACCAGCGGAGTAGAGACGCCGGCTTGAAAGCCAATGTTGGCACACAGCATAGCGATGATCGCCAATAAGCCTGAACCAATAAACGTGGCAAGCAGTGCGTCTTCAAAACCAATACCGCTGCTTAGAATCGAGCCGAGAAACAATCCCGAAATATCGATGCCGATAGCCAACCAAATAAGGCTGATAACCCACCAAGATCGTTTGGCCTTCTCGGGTACGGGTTCCAATTCGAAGTCATCTATCTTTTTGTGGCTGTGTGTTGCTTCGGGTTTATTCACGTAAGCTTCTGCCGCCATAGTGCCATCCATGCATTGTTATTCCATAAGTGTGAATAAAGCATACTGATGTATTTATTGTTAATAAATGAATATAATCAGATGTAAACATAACAAAAAACAAATGTGAGTGGCAAAGTGAATTCAAACAATAAGTTAGATAAAAGAGACCTGCGAAGATTAGAGCTTTTTTGTGAAATTGTTGAGCAAGGAGGCATCAATCAGGCGGTCGCAAGCACCGGGATTAGCCAACCTGTGCTCAGCAATCAGCTTATTGCCTTGGAAAAAAGCTTAGAATTAACATTATGCCAACGTGGAAGAAGGGGTTTTAAGCTGACTCACGAAGGTGAGCAAGTGTATAAATATGCGAACCAATTGAAATCAACCTTAACCGACTTCGCTTATAAGTTACGAGGTGTACAGACAGAACTCTCTGGGCATGTGCGAATTGGATGTTTGGATAACACCGTCACTTTGCCCTATAACCCACTTCCCAAAGCGATCGAGACGTTTTACCAACGCAGTAACAGTGTTGAGGTGAGTGTTGATGTTGGCGATTTCACCCAGTTGAATGAGAAGCTAGCAAAGAACCAGATTGATATGATGATAGTGGTTCTAGGGTCACATCAAAAATCAGCGTTTCAACATAAATACCCACTGTTTGAAGAGCACAGTTATCTGTATGCGCGTAAGGATCTGGCAGAGAAGATCATGGACAAGGATTTCTCATTGGATGGCTGTCGCATCAACATGGGCGGCTATGCTAAAGATGAGATGTTCCGATTGCTGAATATTGAGCAGTACGATTCCGTAAAGCCTTTTGATGGTTGGCATGTTGAGTCGGGTGTGATTCTAACCTTGGCGGGTACACACCTGAGTTTTTTGCCTTCTCACTTAATCGACCGTGGCCATTATGACCAAGCTTTGATTCCGCTTCAGCCCGAAAAGTGGAGTCTTAAAAGCCAGTTTTACGTGGTGCTTAAGCAGCCTGTGGATTCCCTTTCCCCCGCCGCGCGAGCGTTTTTTGATGAGCTACACCAACCGGAAGCATCGGATTCAATATAGAGAACTCGTCGCTTCTCAATAGCACTTAAGATACTTTCCCATATACAAAAAAATCCTCTGCCAAGACAGAGGATTTTTGCTTTTATGCTTTATGAGTGAAAACTAACGGTTCTCGAAGCGGTTGTAATCCAACAAGCCAAACTCGATCGGTTGGTCTTGTTGATACCAACGATGCACGCGATCACTGAATGGCCAGAATTCGCTAGAACTGCGTCGTACTGCAAACTTGTCTAGCAGCGCCACGTAGTCCTCTTCTGTGTTTAAGTTTTGCAGCGTTTTCACTAGCGCAGGAATTTCGTTCTCGGTTAATGATAGGTAAGCCGCAGGGTAGCTACCGACAACGCCTCTTACGAGGGTTAGGTCATCATTGGCGTAATCGCGGTTACCTTCTTCATTAAACAAGCTAGAAATGTTGCTGTGCGCGTTATTGTGAATCATGGTGAACAGCTGCTCTTCGCCGTTTTCGCCTTCAATCATGATCATCACTAATTGAGGTACATGACGCAGGCCTTCTCCCTTAATCAAATTCACTTGATTAAGCAGTGCTTCATTCTTTCTACCAAAACCTGTTTCAACAATCTCAAAACGATTATCGAGAACAGGTGCGAGCTTATCTTTGATCATATTAAGCAGTTCACGCTTCGGATCGGCCGTTTTGTAAACCACGCTGGTCGGCTGATCAAAAGGTGCTATGTTTCGCTGCAAGTAGTCACTCAGTTGTGCGCTTTGGTTCTGGTACCAGCTAGAGTGTTCAATGTGGCGGACGTCTTTAGGAAGAAGGGTTAAGAAGTTACTCTCACCTTCAAGACGCAAGAAGTCCATGAACATGCGTGTAATCAGCTGGTGGCCAAAGTTACCGTAAACATCGAAGCCTGCAACGAGAAGATAATGAATACGCTCTAGAAGAGCATAATCAAGAATCCACGCAGTCTTAGGTTGCGTGCCAACTAACCCTTGTACAACAGAGGCGCTATCGAAGTGCCTAAAGACGGTGAGAGCAGCATTCGGGTTGGTGCCATCGCCATCCCAAATGATGCCAGTGTCTAGGTTTACGCCACTCTCGAACCATTGGTTGGTGAAGTCTGATTTCGCGTTTAGGTATCGCGCTTGTTGCTTCGCGTATCTTACCCAGTTGGTCACAGGTACGGTGTTACTTTTTAGCTCGCTAGGCAGCTTTAAGTTTTTCTTTTGGCTCGCATAGAAGGCGTTAATTTCCGGAACATCGGCTTTCTCTGGGTCGATGAAGAAAACCCAAAAACGGTCGTTAATAACGTTCAAGGCAAGTTGACCACGACACACAGGTCCTTTGATATAGGCCATGATGGTGTTTTGCGCGTTATCCAACATGAAGTTGAAGCGCGAGTTTACTGGCAGCGCTTCAAATGATGTCATTGGGTTTGCAGAAACATCAATATCGTAACTAGGAAGTTGTTTTACGGTGTAATTAACGTCGACAAACCAGGTATTCCACTTTTGTAGACGCTCTTTATTAAGTGCGAAAGGCATGTGCGTTTTGTCGACGATGGTGCCTTGCTCTGGAATCAGACGGTAGTAAACACGGTCTACTTTTGGATCGTCATAAGGGCGACGAGTCGTGATGCGTTGTACCGCTTCACCTGGTGGTGTTGCAGAGCGAACAACAGTGAAGAAACGCGTTGGTTGCGCTAAATCAGAAAAATAGACGTGAGATAAAAACAGGTGCTCGTAGATGTAACGTGCTGAAAGTTGGCTCTTATTGTCACTCTTGTTTAAAAAGCTTTCGTAGACATTAACGAGCTCTTGTTCTGCATCATTCAGCGGAATGTGGTCGTTCATTAACGCGCCATTTTCCAACCAACTCATTAAAGTCGCATATTCGGTTTTATCTAAGTTCGGCATCCCATAAGGCATCCCCCAGGTTGGGTAATCTCTCTCGTATTGAGCATACTCTTCAATCGTTGGGCACTGTTGGTCGCGATCGATTGAAAAGTCGAAACCTTCAAGCTGGGTTTGATCGGGCAGAGGGTGATTTTCTTTCTGGATCAACATACGAGAAACAAGACCAGCATCGAGGTTAGCTGTTGAGTTCTGCATACGCTCATTGAGGACAGGATGAAAATCCGCATCGCGCCACTCTTGTGTGGTTAACGCATCTTCAAACAAGCGAGTAGGGGCTGATGCGGTTAAGCGGGTGCCTTGATAAACGAGTGCCTTGCTCGCGCCTCGGTCTATACCTTCCACTGAAGACATTTTGAGTTGGCAAGGGGCATCATAACAAGCGTGACAAACCACACATCGGTTATCAATGATGGGCTTTACTTCGTCAATGAAGTGCTGTGCTTGAGCCGAAAGAATAGGTGCTTGGCGATCGCGTACTTGTTGTTCACCAAACAGTTCGTCGAAGTTTAAACCCGCGTAGACGGCACAACCTGAGAAGACGCTAACAAAAGCTAAAATGAAGAGTTTTTTCAAATTCATACGTATTTAAATATTAGGCATTTTCTATAATTATATCGAAAATGATTGAAAATGCTCATGTTCTAACAATTTTGTAGACAAGATCTTGATGGGACGAGTAACTTGTCGATGCGCGTCACTCGCTCGTGATCAGAAATTGGAGTTTAGACCTAGCTAGATTTAAGCCCCAAGAGCTAAGATTCACTGATTGACGTAACAAACAGAGAAGGGGACAGACAATCGCTCGAACTCTTTGATCCAGCGCCACTGGTTGTCTTGCAGTTTATCGCCAGGGCCTTTGACTTCAATCCAGTGAAAATCATCGCCCTTGAATGCAATCAAATCCGGCATCCCAGTTCTAAATAGCTTTAAATCACTCAATATCACTTTGAAGAGATCGATAACTAAAGCATTTGGAATCGAAGCCAAGCTGTGTTCGATGAGTGCTTTAGGGAAATGATTCCAATGAACAAAGGGGTTCGCGATACCTTGCTTTTCATCGTAAGTATTGAGCAAATGGTTCAGCCCATGTTTGGATATCGTCTGAAACACGGCTTCAACCTGTTCGGCTCGCTTGTCTACGAAATCTGAATGGTACAGATCCAATGGTCGATGTTGGTATCGATTGATAAAGGCGCCTTCAACGTCTGCGAAAATGACATCCCAGAAAGCCAAACCAAACAAGCCACACAGAAAACTGTTTTCAGAAAAGTAGACATCCCAACCTTGGTTCTCATAATGCTGCTTCACCGCAAGCTCGACTCGTGTTTGGCTGAGGTCTAATTCCAGTTTTAACTCTTTGCAACTCGGCTTTATGGTTCGTGAAACTTTGTGCCCCTGTTTCCGCAGTAGCCGGTCTTCAAGCTTAATCGCGACTTCCAACTCTGACACATCCGATGTAGCAGCTTTCATTTGCGTGACAATGTCACACATTAAGTCTAGCGTACCTTGTTTATCATAGATGCGCGCAAGTCGCTCTCTGCTCGGAGGAAGTGTCGATTGCCTGAACCAAAAGATAGCTTGGTCGTTTAGGTTTAACCTTTCTAGATCGCGAGCAATATCATTGATCAAACGCGATCGTTTTCTGGCAATGCTTCTGTGTTCTGATTCTTCAGGAATCGAATTTAAAAGCAGTTCCAGAAACTCGCCATCTTTGCGGTCACCTTCTGAATACAAGCGTTGAATATCGCGCATCTGGAGTAATTGATTGAGTTGATCTCTAGAAGTGAAGAAGCGGCGCTGCTTGCTTAATGGGTAGTTCTCAAAGGTATTGAGCCCAAGGTCGCTTAACACGAACTGGCTTAAGTCTTGATACGTGTTAGCAAAGAACAGTAACAGCAATACATCGATAACTTGAGCTTCGACGACGTAAATACAGTCAAAAGTTAGGTTTTGAAATTGAGCAAAAGGTTGCTGATCAAGTCGTAACAACAGCTCGTCTTTCTTGGCAGTTCTGTGGCTCTTAAGGGCGGGGAATACATTCAACAGCTCTGGTTTGGTGAGCAAGTGCAACCCGAGCTCGACCTCACTAATGGCGAGGTCATGCTGTTCTTCGGGATGACTCAACCCAATGAAGCCTGAGGTGCTTAGCTCTTGTAGTGCGGTATTCAAATCATGGATTTCAATATAGTTGAGTTTATCGCTGCGAAACCAACGGCCTTTACGAGAAAGCAAACGAACCATTAAGCATTGGCTTGAAACAGAAAGACGTTTGTATGCGGACAACCAACGATATTCATCATCACTCAGAAGATCGGGGTAGAGCGTTTGAGCGTGTTCAACCAGTCGATTGAAGTTGTCGAGATAATAAATAGGGGAGAGCTGAAGAGTGGTTTCGGTCGTCAATGGAGAAGTCGCTTGATACAAAAAGAGCCTAACCCTAAGGTTAAGCTCTTCAGTAACAAATTCAATCTTTTCTGTTGATTAAGCTTGTGATGCTTTTAGTTCAGCAACTTTAGCTTCAGAGATTGGCTTAGTGATGATTGCAAGAACAATACACACTGCCATCATAACGGCAGATATTGTGTAAGCTAGGCCGTAACCTTCGCCGTTTGACATTGAGAAGCCAACAACTGCTGCACCGATAGCGCCGCCGATACCCCATGCCGTGTAAAGCACGCCGTAGTTAGTACCGTAGTTTTTCAGGCCGTAGAACTCAGCAGTTAGTGTTGGGAATACTGCTAGAAGCGTACCGTAACCAACAGCTGCGATAGCCGTACCAATGATTAGCGTGAATTCAGAGTTGAACGTAGCGAATAGAGCCATGTTCGCGCCTTGAAGGATGAACGCTAGAAGTAGAGTACGTACACCACCGATTTTATCTGCAAGCATACCCGCAGCAACACGGCCGCCTGAGTTGAATACTGCAAGGATAGACGCTAGGTAAACTGCGTTTGGCAGGTTAGCTTGAACGCTAGCAATCGTAGTGATGTTACCGATGATCATTAGACCAACAGATGCAGCGAATGCGTACATGATCCATAGAGAGTAGAACTGAGGAGTCTTCAGCATTACTTTCCAAGTTAGGTCTTCAGTCTTCTTAACCGCTTTAGGAGCTTGGCCTGCTTTTACTTTAGGCTCAGCTGGCGTGTAATCCGCTGGTGGGTTGTTGATTGTTGCTGCTAGAGGTACTGCGATTGCAAGTACACCAACACCAAGAATCATAAAGCTAGTTTGGATACCCATGCTGTCGATTAGCGCAGAAGTTACTGGTGCTAGGTAGATAGCCGCAAGACCGAAGCCTGCTGCAATAAGACCGTTAACCATACCTTTCTTAGAAGAATGGAACCATTTCATTGCTGATGGAGAAAGACATGCGTAACCGAAGCCGATACCAGCACCTGTCATAATACCGAACGTGATGTTCAGCATCATAGGCGTTGTAGCGAAACCAGAAGCAATCATGCCTAGACCTGTAAGCGCTGTACCTAGGATAAGGATCTTACGTGGACCCATACGGTCTTGTAGGATGCCCGCAACAAGAAGACAAACAGAGAATGTGATAGTTGCAATAGCGTAAGGAGAAGATGCTTCAGCAGCACTCCAACCAGCTTCAGTTACTAGCGCTTTGTTAAATACACTCCAAGCATACAGGATGCCAAGACAAAGGTTGATACAGAAGCCTGCTAGCAGGATACGTGTTGCTTTATCAATCTTGCTCATTTTTATTCTCAGTTTTGTCATCGGTTAGTGGAGAGCCACTTAACTAAAGACGGGTTATTGTGATTGTTTCTTCAAAATTAGTTTGCGTTTATCAACAGATAGCGCAAAAGAGCGCGGATTATAACCAATAAAAATGTGATTGGAATCTCTTTTTCCATTTTCGGTAAATTAAATTCAGTTTGTTAATGAGTTGTTTTTTATTGGTTTTTAAAATGTATTCAACACCTTTCTGTTTTGTTCTTTTTCGCTCTGTTTTCTTATTATTTCAGGGATTTTGAGGTGATGGTTTTTGAATAGACACGTATTCCGTGCGGATATCACAGAGTTACAAATAATTTTAATTAATTTCCAAGGTTAAATTTGTGTAACAAAATAAATCGAAATAGCGCTTTGTTCATATGAGACAAGGAGTAACGGAGTTTTATCAAAAACAGTATGTTACGCAATTGTTAAGGGTGCTTTTTGTTAGCACCTTTGCTTACATTTTGTTCGATTGGAGGGGTTGTGTTGTCCGTAAAAAGTGGGAAAATAGTACGCAAACTGAGATTCCAAATTTGAAAGGATGCGTTTCCAACTTATGGTGAGGCGAGTATTATGAAACTGTTTTTAATTTTATTGATGTCAATTTCTGGTGGTGTAGCGGCAGCTGACCATATTCACTCTTTCCTATTCGGCTTCTATGTTGCGGCTCTAGCAGTTGGTAGTTGCTACTGGCTTGCATTCCGCAGTACGCGTTTCCCACAGTTGGCATTAGTGCTATTGATGTGTGGCTTTTTTGCGAAAATTGCAGTGACTGTTATCGGTGTTTCTTGGGGTATCTCGAACGATATCATTCAATCGCCGTTCATTTTCTCATTGTCATACCTGTTCTTCTTAGTGGTTGTGTCTTACGTTTGGTTTGCATACCGCGATAAATTGACGCTAAAACAACGCGCTAAGAAGGTAGAAGAGTCTCGCAAACAAGCGGCAGCGTAATTCGATTTGATTCTTAAAAAGCCTTCTTCGGAAGGCTTTTTTGATCCTGCCTACCTGAACCCTATTAATTGGTTATGACGGCAGATAAAAGAACCCCCAGCATGGTGACATGCTGGGGGTTCTTGTTATTTATCTATTATCTAGCAGTTACCATCTACTAAAGGCAACTCTGAAGCTGTGTTACTTCTTCATCATCTTAGCGAGATCGGCGAACGGGTTGTGTGTCGCTGACTGATGATCATCTAAACTCGCTTTTGCATCCACACCATAACGCTCATGGTCAGTGTATTTTGAATGCTCATGATCGTGACAGTACAGGCACAGTAGCTCCCAGTTGCTCCCATCTTCAGGGTTGTTTGTATGGTCGTGATCCACGTGGTGAACGGTAAGCTCTCGGAGGTTTGAGTAAACAAATTCACGCGCACATTTACCACAAACCCAAGGGTACAGTTTTAGTGCTTTTTCGCGGTAGCCTTTCTCTTGGCGAGCATACGCTGCACTCGAACCTGTGAAATCAGAAGACATTGCCAAATCCTTATCAATTGTAATATCCCGATTTTATCACAGCTTTCTTGAAGCTGTCGGTATGTCGTTCGTAAAATCATTGCTAAATGATGCAGTGGACTTATCGATATTAGATTGAAGTTTGAATACAGACTTACCTTCTACACACCAACGCTTAAGCGGGTTATGTCTTTCTGGAATAAGCCATGCTTAACAGTTTGAAAATAAATCGTATTCAGGGGTTTTAACCGCTGGCATGTGACCTAATATCAGTTTGTGAGACCCTATATTAATAAGGAAATATCATGTCAGAACAATACACTCCGCCAAAAGTTTGGGTTAACGATACTGCTGGTGGTAACAAGTGGGCAAACATCAATAGTCCTGAATCTGGAGCTCGCTTTGATAAAGAGCTTCCTGTTGGTGACCATGCTTTTCAATTGTATTCTCTTGGCACACCTAACGGTCAAAAAGTCACTATTTTGCTGGAAGAGTTGTTAGCGGCGGGTGTCAAAGAAGCTGAATATGATGCGTACTTGATCAACATCGGTGAGGCTGATCAGTTCTCTTCTGGCTTTGTTGGAGTGAATCCAAACTCCAAAATACCAGCACTTGTCGACAAGTCTGGTGACGAAGACGTTAATGTTTTCGAATCGGCATCTATCTTGATGCACTTAGCTGAAAAATTTGGTCACTTCTTACCAAAAGAGGGGGCAGCAAGAACACAAACCATTAACTGGTTGTTCTGGGCACAAGGTTCTGCGCCATTCCTAGGTGGTGGTTTTGGTCATTTCTACGCTTACGCGGATGAAAAGCAAGAGTACCCAATTAACCGCTTTGCGATGGAAGCTAAGCGTCAGCTAGATGTGTTAGACAAACAGTTAGCAAATAATGAATTTGTGGCGGGTGAGGAGCTAAGCATCGCTGATATCGCGATTTGGCCGTGGTATGGCAACCTTGTGCTAGGCAAAATTTACGATGCAGCCGAGTTCCTACAAGTTGAGTCTTACACCAACGTTGTGCGCTGGGCGAAGCAACTAGAAGCGCGCGAAGGCTTCCAACGCGGCCGAGTGGTTAACCGTTCATTTGGCGAAGAGTGGGAGCAAGTACCAGAGCGCCATTCTGCAGAAGACATTGACCGAGTTTTAAAGCTTAAGCCTTAGAATATTCTTCTTAAATCATCTAATTCGAAACAAAAAATGCCATACTCAATTAAGTATGGCATTTTTTATTGATGTCATTTAACTGATTAGTTAATCCTGAAAACCAATGGAATTAACTTTCAAAGCATATTGAATAACCACGAAATTAGTATGTAGCATCTGAAGCTGCCATTGATTAATGTTAGTTGTGTTAATAATTAGCCCGATAATGTTGCGCAAAGTCACGTAGAATTTTATTTTTTTGCATTTTTTAAGATACAATTTGTCAGCTTAAAGTAAAAATAACACTATAAAATCAAGGCTTGGTTCAATTTTTAATTGAATTAATGGATGCATCAATTAGGGACTTGGAATTATGTCAGTTGCAGAAATGGAAGCGCCACGTACTGTCCGTGAACTTCAAATGATTTTTAAAAATGGCTATGAAAAGAAAGTTACTTCAGAAAATCGTATATCTGAATGTAATAAGGGGTTTAGAAAGATAAAAGATAACAGCAAGTCATCTGTTAACCATGTTCAGGCACTTCAATCTACCGCACTGCGCGATCAAATCAATGATATTGAAGGGGTTGCTCAACGTCCTCAAACTTTAGATGACCCCAAGTTGATTGAGCTTAAAGAGTCACTGAATACGTTATTTTATCAATACGATGACCTTGAATTAAGCTCGTTGAAAGTATCAAACTTAGAATCACTTCCTAAATACCCTAAAAACATTTTACTCAATGATGAGCAATTTTTGTCTTTGTCCAAGGAAGACGACCAAGTTGTAGAATACTTCAAAGAAACAGCAGGGCCATTAAAATCGGCACATAGACAACGAGTCATACTTGGCGAAGAAATCGAGAAAGAGACCTTAAGAGTTGTTAGAAAACGCCGATTTATTCGTAATTCATTTATTATGTTAATTGTTAGTGTGGGTGGTGGATTATTTGCACTACGAGAAAGTAATCCACAAATGTTTGAACATTACTTAAACCTTGTCAAAGGCTTGCTTAACTAACCTAGGTATACATAGAAAAACATGAATAAATTAATCCAAAAATTGACAAGAAATAAGATAAAGTACACTTTTGAGCAAGCTGAGCTGTACTCAAAAATCGAATTCAATATTAATGCGCACGCAAAAGTAAATGACCAACTGTTACAGCGCGCTGAATCGGTACTCTCTGACGAAGTGATGTTACAGCGTCAACAACTAGAAGATGCTAAAGCAACGATTAAACAAGCGGCTTCCTGGTTATCGCCGGTTGACCAACCAGATCTTACTAAACATCCGTGGCAAGCTTTCCCGTTTAATACACAATACATTCCTAATGAACTGGTTATTGGTTATCAAACGTTAGAAATTGATAACGAACAGGTTCAAGTTCCTGTAACTGTTCCTTTCATGTCCGGTGATGACGCCTATTATTTTGAATCTAAGACAGAGACTTTAGATAAAACACAAGCAGCATTGCATAACATTATTATGCGTCTGAGTGTTATGCTGCCTTATGGTGCTCAGTTTTGCTTGCTTGATCCTGCAAAGATGGGTGAAAACTTCCCATACATTAAACAATTGCCTTTTAAGCGCCCACTTAGTAACGATGTTGCTCGTACTTTGGAAGATGTGCTTGATGATATTAAACGTATCAAACAAAACTACTTGGACAACCGTACACGTAGGTTGATCGATGTTGATGTAGAAATCCGCGGCAGCGAGAAGTTTGAATTTGTAGTAGCGTCTAACTTCCCTAAAGGGTACGACCGTCGATCTATAGAGTTGTTAGCTCAAATTGCTAATACTGGTGCTGTTGCCGGTAAATACGTCATTCTCCAATGTAACAAGGATATCGAATTACCTAATGGAGCATCGATGGACTTGTTCGAGTCACTGAAAAACATTGAATTGAACGATCACCATATTAAAGCTATCCCGCATTTAAAAACACATATCGTGGGTTCTGACTCTATCAATGATGATGTTATCAATATAATTCTAGATGGTGTTGCAAAAGCTAAACCAAAAGAAAATAAGCTTGAATTTACCGATGTAACAGACATTGACCCGAGTCAATGGTGGCAAGGTGAAGCTGGGCATGAAATTAGAGTGGCTATTGGGGGCACGGGCGCGAAAAAAGATGACCTAGAGTTATGGTTTGGTGAAAGTAACGGTCGTCAGATTTGTGCTCATGGTATGTTAGGTGCAATGACGGGGGCTGGTAAATCTAATCTTTATCATGCATTCATTATGGGCTTGGCTTGTCGTTACAGCCCTGAAGAACTGCAACTGTACCTGATTGATGGTAAGCAAGGGGTTGAGTTCAAATGTTACCCTACTTTACCTCATGCGAAAGTTGTTTCTCTTAATACTTCTCCAGACCTTTCTCGCAGCGTTTTGAGTGAACTTGTTGATGAGATGGTGCGCCGAAATGAACTGTTTAAACGCTTAGGTTTTGAAAATCTACGAGATTATCGTCGTAGCAACTCACCTGAAGGAAAGTTACCAAGATTGCTTCTTGTTGTTGATGAGTACCAGACTCTTTTTGAAGACGACAGAGATGGCCTAGGTTCAGACCTCATGGAGAAACTTGCGACTCAAGGACGTAGTGCAGGCATTCATATGCTAGTCGGCTCCCAGCGTTTTGGTGCATCAGGCATGCAAAATCAACAAAGCATCTTCGGTAATATTCACCTTCGAATTGGTATGCAAATGAGTGAGGCCGATGTTACGGCATTGCAAGAATTCGGCCCTAACGGTAAGCGTTTGCTTAGAGCTTGTAAAGAAGCGGGACAAGTCGTTATTAACGACTCTGCAGCGAATGATGAGAAAAACCGTGCTGGTCGCGTAACCTATCTATCAGATGAATTACGAGTTCAGTTAATCGATCAGCTGTCTGAAAAGTGGCAAAACCAGAATGGCTTAGTTAATCCTCACCATGCCATCTTACTTGACGGTTCAGGTCAGCCAAGTTTAAGCGAAAACCCTCAATTTGAAACTCTGTTTAATGAATATCATCAACGTCCAACGGCTTCCGAGTGGGCTGAATTTGCTAATCGCCCAGAGTATATGCAAGGGATTGGTGAAAGTGAGTGGTATTCAGTAGAGAAACCTGCTTGTTTCTGGTTAGGGCGTGAAATGAACATTCACGGTCAGGCTAATATTATCATTCGTCGACGAACAAATGAGCATTTGCTGTTTGTAGGTGAATCAAACGAGGCTCGTTCCGGAATGTTGAGTTACTGGATGGGGCAGTTACCTATAAATCATTCAGAAAACGATTTTAAATTGTACCTGTTAGAGCGGGCTATCAAAGGGTCCCCTTGGCATGGAATTATGAACCGCGCTCTTGACGTTTGTGGTGAAGACAATGTCCACTACCGTGAAAACGTGCCAGATTTTGCAGTAGACCTTGAACAAATTAAAGCTGAATTTGAAGAACGTAAGTCGATGGATGAAGAGCAAATGCTTGCACAACCATCTATCTATATCGTCGTGAATGAGGCACAGCGTGCGACTGAGCTACAGAAGCAATCAGGTCGTTATGGTGTCAAAGAACATGGTGATTTAGGTGCAATCGTAGCGGAACTGCTTGAGCAGGGCTCGGAGTATGGCATCCATATTGTAATGAGTTTCGACAATGTACGCGCCGTAACAAAAGTATTCGATCGCCGTGATATAGCCTTATTCAAGCATAAGATTGCGTTGCAAATGTCAGAAGATGATAGCTTCGCCGTTATAAAATCACGTCATGCCGCATTGTTGCAACAGGCTTCGAAAGTGCCTGTTTACGCTTTGTACGCCAATGCATCTCAAAACTATCCAGTGAAATTCAAGCCGTATTGCTACCGCGACGTAGATGACCATGTAAGTGAGTTGTCATTGCTAAATAACTATCTGAATCAATGGAAGTAATCACGTGTCACTGAGCGATTTAGAACAGAATTTACAACAGTTTGTGATGCAATTGGACAACTTCTCAGAAACTGTCCGGAGATGTGGGCAAGAACTAGCTGATCCAATGGAAGAGGCAACGTCACAGTTGCCTCCGGATAAGGCTAATTCCTATCGTTCTCTATCTGCAGAGCTTGATGTTGTTACGAATAACCTCACTCATACGTTAATCCCAGGCCTGAAATCAGGTTTGGAGTATCGCATGCATGTATTGAGGACATACCTTCATGAATAGTCCGTCACTTGCAGTCCTAGAAACCTTAGATACGCGTTCTCAACGCAGCCTAAAAAACTTGGAGCAAGCTTATCATGAGCTGCGAACGAGCTGGACAGTGTTGCAAGAGAGTTATCAAGGCCAAGGTGCTGAAGAAGCTGATATGCAGTTTCAAATACTTGCAGGTCAAGTTTTAGAATACCAACAGGTATTGGAGAAATTGATGATGCAATGTTCGAGAGACACTTCTGAATTAAAAGAGAGAGGAGATGCGCATGCAACCTAAGTGGTTAATTGCACAGCTAGAAGAGTATGCGTTTCTATCCCAATCTCTCGGTTCGTTAACGGATGAAGTTCGTAAAGTTCTTATGATCACAGAGGCTTACGGTCTTGAACACAGTAATCGTTTGGACAATGACGTCCATCGTTTCGGAACGCTCTATGAACAACTGATGAATGATCATAGAGAACGTTGGGATGATCACCATCGCCGCTATCGTTCAACTCTATCTACGTTAGGTGAGCGAGAAGAAGAGCTAGCTCAAGCTGAAACGTCGCTAAGCCAATCTCAAACGCATCAATCTTATTGGCAGAATCAACTTGCTTTGGCTAACGCATGGGAAGACCGAGCTATATCACGCGTTAGGTCTGCCGAAGCAGAACTTCAAAATGCTGAACAAGAAGTCGCTTGGGCGGAGAGCGACTATTCATCGGCTAGATCAGCTTATGATATCGCTCGAGCACAGAGAATACGTGTTCACGTGGGCAGAGACTCTAAAGGCAATGATGTTTATGAATATCGTCAAAACCCAGCTCATGCCGAACGGGCGGCTATGGATAGAGCTTATAGCAGGTTGCAATCTGCTAGAGCTGCAGAAGCCAGTGCGAGGCGAGAACTACAAAGCGCGAGATTGGAATTACAGAAAGCTCAACGACAAGTTACAGGAAGTCAGCACGCTGTTTCTGACATGAATGTAGCCGTTCGACATTCTTTTTCTTCACTATCAAATGCTGAAGATTCCAAATCCAATACGCTCAATGCCAAATACGTACTTGAACGTGAGAGGCTGATATTGGAGCAAATGGATGAAGTACTTAAAGCTATCGAGGACTGTGTCTATAGTCAGTTAAGCTGTCAAAGAGAGTTACAGCAATGTAGCAATGTAGCCTTAATGACTCTGAGAAACAATGAGCAAGTTCAGGATGAGTTGGCTTATGAATTCTATAAGGTTCGATACGCGTTATATAACAAAATAAACCTGTTGACGGTGTTCGATGCACCAGTCTTTTTGGGATAACTATGCAGCCTACATTTGATACTGCGTTTTACCAACGCACACACATGGATTTAGAAGACGAATTGTTAAAGCTTGCTTTATCTGTCCAGTATTTTAACGAGCAAACACAAGAGCTTTCAGCAATATGGTCGGATGATGCGGGTCGTAGAATAAGGCAGATCCATATGCTACCAATGCTTGAACAGGCTAAACAATTTGAATGCATATCGACTCAGTACCTAGAAACAAGTGAAGAGAGGCTACGTCATTTCAATGAGATGAAAAAGCTCATTGGAGAATATGCTGGTTACCATTCTCGTTTGGAAGATAAGAGAGAGGAGTGCTTAGAGGATAAGGAAGAATATCAGAGGGTCACTTCTATTAGTGAACGCCAACGCGATAAGAGTTTGGAGTTTGCATCTAAGTGTAACAGCTCTCGCCGGAGAGCGGATAGCCATATATCACCATTGTAGTGGTTAATAGAATATGTCAAAAAGCTTATTAAACTCAGGTTGGAAGTTAGGAAAACTAAATGGATAAAAGGACAAAAACCCTAAGTTTAACAGTTTGCGTATCCATGGCTTTAGGGACTTCAGGCTGTGCAAGTACAACGAATACTGTTTTAGGGTGCGCTTGGGGAGCTGCGGTAGGTACTGTCGGTGGGCTTATCGCCGGAAAGGGCGATCTTAAATATGCAGCAGTCGGTGCCGCAGCTGGTTTGATCGTAGGTTGTGGCGTTGGTTACTACATGGATCAACGTGAGGAAGAGCTAGCTAAACAAGCGGAGGCAAACGGTTTTAAACCTGAGTTCGAGCGCCTGCAAATGAGTGACGGTAAGCCAACCTTTAGTGTTGATGCAGAAGAAGACGTGATTGCTTCACAAGTCGCGTTAACGACAGATAAGCCGATGTTTCGATCTGGAGCTTCACAAATCTCTGATCCGAAGATTCGCACGCAGCTTGATTCTTTCTTAGCGCAATATGTGAAGACGCTGGACCGTAAATCAAAAGTATACGTTGTAGGTCATACCGATAGCTCTGGCTCTGCATCGATGAACCAACGTTTGTCTGAAAAGCGAGCTTACTATATTGCCCAACGTTTGAATCAATTAGGGTTGGAGAAAAATCGTATTTTCTATGAAGGGGTGGGTGAAAACCAACCAATAGCACCCAACGAATCAGCAGAAGGTCGTTCGAAAAACCGTCGCTTTGAGCTCGTGGATGTATTTGTTGATGATGTAGCGAAAAGTGCTGCGTCTTTGGAGCAAGTTTTACAGGTTTCGAAAAGTAAAAAACAGCGTATTGAAAATGTAATGACGCCAGAAGCGCTTGCATATAAAGCTAAACAAAAAGAAATTGCTGTGGCTAAAGATAAGGCGGAAAAAGAGGGAACAAATGTCCCTAAGCCAAAGCCAGTAGTGGCTAATAAAACAAAACAAAGCATTGCAAAAGCACCGGTTAAAAAAACCAATGTTAAAGATCAAAATGCGTTGAACCTTTATGGGCAGCCTCTTGATGGAGGGGCTTCGGGTAGGCTGATTTCATCACGTCTCGGTAATTATATTGACGATTCTTTGAGCTTATTTCCTAAAGCTTATGCGGCTGATAATTCCATGATTCAGTCTTGTGGTTTTTCCGAACCTAAAGCGGAGTCTACGATAAAGTCGTTAGGTAATGTTAACTACCAACCTGCAATTGGAGAAGGTTTACCGACATTGTTTGGTAATTATTGGTATGGCAAAGCGACATCGCCGACTGGCGCCAATGAGACCATGGTGGTTCTTGGTCCGGTCTTTATTGCGAAAGAGACCTTTGAAGCGGCCAAGCACCCTGAAATTATGTTCACTAAGGACTATAAGTCTAGCTCTCAAAAGCCTAACTATAGCTACCAGAATACCGTAGAAACTTATCGAGGTGACGATACGGTGCTTTATCGTATCTATCCGACATCGAGTAAAGCGAAGTTTGAATGTGCTGACGTGATATTTAATTCGAAAGGCAGTTTAAATACCGAGCATGCAGAAATAATTTATAACTCGAAGGGAACAACATTCTCTCGTGTAATGGAACTCAAAACGATCATTTAGTGGATACAGAACAAATGGATATGACTCAGTTTTTCATGGCTAATTGGAAATTCCTACTCAGCTTAACAATCTCAACCTTTATGGTTGCACTAGTATGGAACAAATATAGATACGAAATAGGCTTATTTTGGATTGGGTTTCGTCAGCGCTTCCCACTTCTTGGTAAGGTTGCAAGGCTTTCAAAAAGCGATCGTATTGCTGACTCAGTTTGGTTTCATTCTGAAAAGCAAATTTGTCAAGATTGGAAAAGTATTTACTCAAAAAGCGATAAAAACAAAGGTTATTATCGTAAGTGTAAAGAGTACTTAGAGATGGTTGGAGAGTCAGATCGTAAGCCCTTAACAGTGTTTATGATGGTTCTTCTATTCAGTGTGTTGGTAATCGAAGCATTTGGTTTTGCTTATACGTTATCTGGTTTTCTAGATATGTCAGCGAGTGAAAATGTTCGTAAATATATGGCCTACGGTGTGTCAATTATGTTTGCGGTACTATTGGAACTGTTCACTCACCAAATGGGGCATCAGATTTACCGTAATAAGGTTATCGATAGTATTCGTCAACAGTGGCAAGATGATAAGCGCTCTAAGTCATTAGTTGTTCGTCGTGATGTGGGTGTAGGTTCAGTCGAAGATCCATCAGACTTAAAAGAGCCGGGTTATATCAAGCAATTAAATCGCCTTAAAATCGGCAAAGCACATAAACAGTACCATTGGGTGATTGCTACCGTTGCTTTGATCGCAATTATTGCTATGTCGATTTCTTATGTTCGTTATCAGTCTCAAATTGTTGCTACAACAGATTCTACTTTGTGCTCTCCGGCTGGCTCAGGTTCTGATATGCCACAGTTTGGTGCAAGCAATGTTGATGCGCTATACGACGATGTACCGCAAATTGTTACTCAAAAGAATACTGAAGCGGTTAATCAAGGTAAAAGTGAAATTTGTCAGGCAACTGAAGATGGCTCAATCATGACCATCTGGACGTTAGGCGTGATGTTCTGTGGCCTACAAGTATTCGCAACGTGGGCTGCAATTACGCGAGGTTTTGTTGGTGGGCATTCAGAAGATTGTTACCACGTTATTAAAGATTTCCAAACGGAAGATGATTACTTAGATTACCTTGCTTCAAAACGCGAAGCGGTGGATGTACAAGCACAAAAGTCACTTACTAAACTTCAGCAAATTATGGCACATCGTATGAATGAAATAAGTCATACCGATGAAGTGAACACATTGCTTGAAAATTCCGGTCAACGTACTTTCCTAGCGTATATTCAGCTTGAGTATTTAATAGAAAAGCGTAATGAGATCAACAAGGAACAGATAGATCGCGATGTGGAACTAGACCAAGCTAAATCTAATGCTGATCAAGAGAAGTTGTTGAGTGATGTAGAAGCTCTTAAACAAGAAAACGAATTGAGTGCTCAGATTAAGCAAACAGAAATTAAACAAAAGTCGAACCAAGCGATGTTAGATAGACTTGCGAAGTTTGACGCGCTGCGTGCTGCTGAGGCTGCACAGAGTGAGACGCCTGAAGAGTATGCAGAGCGCAAAATTAAAGAGCTTGAAGCTGAACATGGCTCTCAGTTTGATGATGCACAACGTCAGTTCCTTCGAGAGGATTACATGCAGGAGGCACTTGGCAATGCGTAAGCTCTTAAGGTTCCTAATCGTTATAATAAGCGTAAGTACTGTATGTAGTGCTATGGCGTACCAACGAAACGACATACCATCATGCTATGACTACGCGAAACTCACAGAATACAGTACGTCAGAGGTTGATAGAGAACTGTTTGTTATCGTCGATCAGACCGTGCATCTTGACACCAACATGAAGAAAAATGTTGCTTCGCAGTTGGCGAATTTCGGCCACCCAGGAGATAAAGTAACCATTGTGACTTTTAGTGCAATGGCGGTTGGTGAATATACAAACGTTCCCTTTACCGGTCGCTTTGAAAAACTCCCATTATCGAACGTTCAAGATGATATGAATGCGATGGGTTTGCGAAAGCTGAAACGATGCTTGAAAAGCCAAGCGGGTGCAATGGGTCAAGCTCAGCAAACACTTAAGAATTCATTCAATGACGGGGATCAAGGGTATCCAGCGACTGAGCTTGTAGGCACAGTCCTCACTATTGGTAATGATCTAATTTCGCGCTCTACCGCTGAACGAAAGATCGTGTTACTCGTTTCAGACATGCTTGAAAACTCAGCGACATTATCGTTCTATAGTGGGGGCAGAGTGAAAGTCCCGGATGCTAAGCTTTCTTACTCTAAGTACAAGATTCAAGGGTTTGCAGGCAATTTTGAACAAGCTGAGTTTCATGTTATTGGTGCTGGTTTTATCCATGGAGGAAAGAACTATAACTCAACCAAGTCTATGATTGAGCTAGAGAAGTTCTGGAAAATGGTGCTTAACGATGCAAATGTCGATTTAAAGCAATTTGGTAAGCCGAACCTATTGGGTAGTATCCACTAGCTTTTGAAATGAATTAAATAAAATTGAACGCCATATCTAATAAATATGTGGCGTTTTTTATTGGCTCATCGCGGCTTTCCTGGGAAAGTCGCTATTGTCTTCAAGAAGAAGTAGTCTGTATCTCGATGCCGATATCCCATTCGCTTGATTAGCTTTATCTTGTTGTTTATATCTTCCAATGTGCAGGTGTTTAGCGGATAACTTGCCGATGCGATAATGCCGTGAAGATAAGGAGGCAGTTTTCGTGCGAGTTCTTTCAATGGCTTAATTACACACTCTTGTACTTGCTCATACCATGTGACTCATAGCCCATTGCATGCTCTTCTGATTCGCAATACCAAGGTTCTTTGAGTTGTGCTTCGAGTATATAAGTGGTCTTTAAGTCCATATTAACGTTACAATATTAAGGGTCACAGGCGTTTGTTTTAACGGTCAACGTTAACTCAAACTCTATTTTCAGTGTCATCTAATCAACCTATTCTTTCCTTTTTATATCAGCCTTTCGATAAATACCGTTACGACTCTCCTTCACACTATCATTCGCATTGCTAATTATTATATTTTTTATACCGTTGATTGTTAAGGGTTTTTATTCTTCTTTCTGCCTTGCTACTAAAGTGACTTCATATTTTGTTACATCTCAAATATTAACTATTTATTGAAACGTTATAACGTAACAATAAGTTAATTGGTGATGTATCTTAGAAAGGAAAAAGTTGTGAATAAAAAATTGGTTTCTCTAGCGGTTGGTAGCATTCTCGTTTCCCCTGTTTTTGCCGACACGTTGTCAAACCCTCAAATTGGCGTTGTTCTTGATGGTTATTATCAAGACGGTCAACGTAATAACTCGGAGCGTGATGAAGGCTTTGGTCTTGGTCATACAGAGCTGAACATGTCTGCGAATATTGATGACAAGTTTTATGGCTCTTTGACTACGGTTATTGAAACTCACGATGATGAGACTGAATTACTGCTCGAAGAAGCTTTCATTGAAACACTGACGATGCCTTACGGTTTAAGCATTCGAGGTGGTCGTTTTCTATCAGACTTTGGTTACCTGAATAACCAACATATGCATACTGATAGCTTTGTTGAACGTCCTGCCGCTTACCGCACATTCTTAGGCTCTCATTATTACGATGATGGTGTTCGAGCAAACATCGTTCTTCCTACAGATCTGTATGTGAAGTTCGGCGTTGAAGCGTTAAGTGGTAGCAAGATGTCGTCTGTTGATGATGGCTCTGACGTTGGTGTTTACACTACAATTCTTAAGCTGGGTGACGACTTTTCAGAGTCATCAAGCTGGCAGTTTGGTTTGAGCTACTTACGAAATGAAAACGGTAAAGTTCGTGAGTTTGGAGACCATGATCACGGGCATGACCACGATCATAGCCACGGTGCGGCGGTTACGGGCTCAAACTTATACGATGCTGATTTTTGTATGGAAGTGGGCTCCGAACGGTAACTACAAATACCAAAACTTCACGCTTGCAGCTGAGTACATGCTGTTAGATGGCATCTTCGCCTGCGATGGCGTTGAATATTTTCGTTTGTGAGCCTGAATGGCAAGCTCTTGTTCATAGTCACGCTCCTGATGCCAACATCTATTCGGCGACTACGGCTAAGCAAGACCCGCACTATGTTCAAGCAAGACCATCACTTATTGCCAAAATGCGTCAAGCAGATATGGCAATGTGTTCAGGGTCTGAATTAGAAGTAGGCTGGTTACCAATGCTGCAAGTACGCAGTGGTAATCCTGCGGTTCAAGATAGCGCGCCCACCATGTTATACGCGAGTGATATGGTAGGTATGCTTGATACCCATGATCATGTCGATCGAAGCATGGGAGACATCCATGCTCACGGAAACCCACATGTTCAGTTTGCTGCTGAATATATGATTCCTATATCGAGAGAAGTCACCAAGCGTTTACAACTGCTTGATCCTGACAATGCACATATCTACATGCGAAATGGCATGAAGTTTCGTGCCAACTGGCGTAATAAATTGGCAGAGTGGGAAACAAAAGCAAAGCCGTTACAAGGTAAAAAAGTAGTCGGGTGTCATGCTACATATCGTTACCTCTTTGACTGGTTAGATATGGCGCAAATTGCTGATTTAGAACCTAAGCCAGGGATATCACCGACTACGTCACATTTACAATCATTGACCAAGTTGGATCCTGCTTCGTTTGATGCGATTGTATATTCATCACACCAAGACCAGCGTCCTGCTAATTGGCTTAACCAGCAAATCAACAAGCCTACGATACAGCTACCATTGACGGTTGAAGAAGGTCAGAGCCTTGATCAAATGTACGATCAAGTCATTGATGAGTTGCTGAGAACGCTCGTTAACCCAGACACATCAACGAGATCGTAATGTTGAATGAGTATGGCTGGCACCTGCAGTATTGTGTGGATTAATAGCATTAGTTGGCAACATCGTGCTTGGGGAGCAGGTCCTCAAGCGCCAGATCATCTTTATTGATCTCGCTGTCGCGCAAGTGGCAGCCCTTGGCGCCGCTTTGAGCCAGTATTGGCTGAGCCGATATGCACTGTTTAGCGGATCTTGGTTTGCAGAGATGATTGGCCCGTGGGTCATGTCATTGTTGCTGTGCGGATTAATTGCGTTAATGGAAAAGCGTTACAAACAACACTTAGAACCAATGATAGGAAGTTTGTTTGTGGTATCGGCTTCACTAGCGATTCTATTGGTCAGCAAAGATCCTCATGGCGCCGATTTTATTCAAGGCATTCTCAACGGGCAGCTGTTGTGGTCTACCTGGGATGACGTTTGGCCATTGGCAATAATCACAACCGCGATGTTGGTGTTGATTAGCGTAAAGCCTGAATTTATGCAGGGTAGTGGTTTTTATCTTATCTTCGCTATATTGATGCCGATCACCGTAAAGCTGACTGGGATATATTTGGAGTTTGCGTTACTGGTGATACCTGCGTTATGTGCAGCTGCGTATAAAGGCGTTCGCTTCTTTATCGCGAGTATTGGGGGTGGCACTGTCGGTATTTTATCGGGCTTAGCGGTGTCGGCTTATTACGACTTGCCAAGTGGCGCCAGCATTGTCATCACGCTGTTTTTGGTGGGGGTGATGTTTAATATAGTGATGAAGTTGATTAGAAGCACTTGTACTGATAGTTCGACACGAGCTTGTGGTTAGGAAAAGGCCTCTAAGGTTTAACTTGGAGGCAACGAACCTGACGTTAACAAGACCATGGCGCTTTCTCTGTTTAGAACCGATAGCGCTGGCATATTATATTTAGACTTAGCTATTAAAGGCGGTTTAGGTATAAAATCGCGAAATCATAATTCTAAAGGATGGTGCCATGTACCACGGTCATATCTATTTCCCTCTGCGATTTGCAGAGCAGGCAGAAACACTGCGTCAGAAAATTTTATCGGAACGTAAAGATGTATTAGAGGTTTTCCCATTAATACAGCGTTTGGTTGGTCCACATAAGATGCCGATGTTTGAGATTCACTTTGCTAACAAAGAGTCGGGTATTGTTGAATGGCTTGAGCAAGAGCGCGGTGATATGTCGGTGTTGATTCACCCTGTGACTGGCGGTGAAGAAACGCTAGATCACACAGTACGTGCGACATGGCTTGGTCGTGAACTGGGTGTCTTTGAAGAAACACTAAGTAGCTAATTTAATTCGCGCCCGACAGTACGTGCCTAATCAACGTACTTAGTTAATATCGCTGCTGTCGGGTGTGCCAATACTCACTAACGTTTTGAACTATGTTCTTCCTTAAATAATTAGCTTCTCCAGCTATTCCCCAGTAACAGTGATACCGCTACCGACACACCCAGTGCGATTAAGATATTAGGTAAGTTAAATCCCCAAATCGCGACACAAACCGCCACGGTTACCACTGCCCACAATAGTGTTTCTAATATCCAAGTGCCCATAACATAACTCCTAACTAGATTGTGCGACTAGCATAACCAAGCCAAGGTAAACTTTTGGTCACCATCAATTAACCTTTCAGAAAATCGCAACAGTATGACTTTAACGATGAACTCATTGTTGTTGGTTTCATGAGTAAACTGCCAACCTTGGTTCAGACAAACGCGATCAATAAGCTCCAGGCCGATTCCAAATGAGGTTTGTTGATCAGAGTCGTTTGCTAGGTTTTCATCTTCCAAACGATTGGTTACCTCAAACTGGTTTGCTGCAAGCGTGATGCTGATATCTCCGCTACCGCCGTGTTGGAATGCATTTCGTACCAAGTTGGTGAGCACAACCTCGGTTAACTCGCGGGGAAGTGAGTACTCGCCTTGGTCGACCTTGGTGTGGATCTCTACTTCTTTGTTTTTGAGAAGGTAACGTTGGCTTTCGATGATGTTATCGAGCAAAGGTTCTAGCTTGATTTGTTCATAGTTGGTTTCTATCTCGCTATTGCGGCTCATCCACAGCAGCGTCGTTACCAAGGCTTTCATGCTGGTGGCTGAACGTTGGATTCGTGCTACCGCTCGTTGGCCGCTGTTGGGAATGCTTTCAGACAATCGAACCAGCATATCGCCACTGGCTGAAATGGTGGCAATCGGGGTTCTTAATTCGTGGCTGGCTGCTCTTAAAAAAAAGCTCTCACGTTCATTGGCTTGGCGTTCACCTTGTACGCTTTTAACCAGTTGCGAAGCCAACTGATCGATCTCTTTATACCGAAACTGAGTCAGTCCTTGAGTGTTGTTCACATCCAGAGATTCAGACCATTTTGATAAGGTAATAATCGGTTTGGTGACTCGGTGTATCAGTAGGCGAATGATCAAAAATACCAAGAGTAAAAGGGCACCGATAGCGATGAAGGCGTTGTTAATTTGGTTCACGGAATCAGGCGGGTTTAATTCGAATAGATTCAAGTAGATGGCTTCATCGTATTCCGAAATGATGTATAGCGCTTCTTCGCTACCTGATATCGGATGCTTGGCTGCGTAGAGGTACTGACCTGACTCGCTGTTCGATGAAAGCTCGTAGTGTTCATAAATTGCATCGTTATCAAATGCTTTCCAATCAAAAGTTTGTTGGAATTTAGTGGGCAGTTCTGAATAGCTTAGAAAGGCTTGGAACGTCGGGTTTTGGTAGTCTGGCAGTTGCCCTGTTTCGATGTATTGTTGCTCTGCGACTTCCAACTCATACAAGAATCCATATTTTGCCGATTCATTGAGACCGATGTGATAGCTCTGAGACACCATCAAACTGTAGATGGCTGTGAGTAATACGACGATGCCAAACAGGTAGAGGTAGATGTCGCGCTTGATACTGACTCGATTCATGGTCACTTGTTTCATGATGGCTCCTTATGTAAGACAACACCAATGCCATGAACCGTGTGGATAAGCTTTGAATCAAAGGGCGCATCAACCACTTGTCGAAGCTTAAACAAATGTGCTTTCATGCTATCAGAGCTTGGCATTTCATCTTCCCAGGCCTCTTCAAGCTTGGCTTTGCTCACCACATTAGGGCTGTTTCTTACTAACATCACGAGCATTCGCCAACATACAGGGGAGAGCTTCAATAACTTGCCGTCTCTAATGGCTTGGTGTTTATCCAAGTCCAGTTTGAGGTCTGCCACAGACAACGACGTCACAGAACCTTGAGCACGACGTACTAACGCCATCAACCGTACTTTGAGTTCTTCCATCGCAAAAGGCTTCACTAGATAGTCATCCGAACCTACCTCGAACCCGGCGATTTTGTCTTGTAGCGTGTCTCTTGCCGTTAACATGAGAATAGGAGTGGTCACGCCTTGTTGGCGAAGAGATTGGCAGACATCGAGCCCGTCCATCTTGGGCATGTTGATGTCCGTTAAGATGATGTCATAACGCCCCTCTAAAGCGAGGTTGAGACCCGCACTGCCATTGTAAGCAAAATCGAATTCGAAACCGTCGAGTTCCATATAGTCTGCAATGGCTTCTGCTAAGTCGCTGTCGTCTTCAATCAACAGGGCGTTAATGCTCATAAGTGTCCTTACTTTGTTTCTCGTTCTCTTTTCCAAGCCCAGATAGGCGGCTGGATAAGAAGTTGTAATCGGTAGTTCCAATTCGGCGCATGCCATAACTGTTGGCACAGTTTAACGTAGCCGTGGAAATATACCTTAAATGGGTTCACAGAGTTGATTCTAGGGAACACGCCGTATCTGACTTCTTCCTCTTCTTTCGCGAAGGTACCGAACATCTTGTCCCAAATAATGAAGATGCCAGCATAGTTCTTATCAAGGTATTGCTTATTGGTCGCATGATGCACTCTGTGGTGTGAAGGCGTATTAAACACGGCTTCAACAGGGCGGGGCAGTCGTTTAACGGTTTCAGTGTGCAGCAGTGTCTGAAACAGTTGAACAAAAGTTTCACACATCAGAACCACAAACGGGTTAAAGCCGAGCAGAATCAACGGCAAGTGAAAGAAGAACGGAAAGAACCAATCTAAAGGCCCAAACCTGTAAGCAACCGAGATATTAAAGTAAGGCGAGCTATGGTGAACTGAGTGTGTTCCCCATGCTAAGCCATTACTGTGCAAGAATCGGTGCTCCCAGTAGTACGCAAGATCGGCCAAGATCAAGCAACCAAGAATTGTCCAGCCGGATATTGGCAGTTGAGTTAGGCTGAAATTCTCGTAGGCGTAAACAAAAGCACCAACATAGGCTAACCCGACAAAGAAGACAGTAACCAATAAGAAGAACAAGGTGACTAAATTGGTCGCGCTGTCACCCAACATATTCCAGCTGAGCTTTTTCTTAAAGGCATAGCGGATAAGCTCAAAGATAAACAGAGCCAAAGCAAGCAGTAGAAAATTATCATCTACCCAAGTCTCGGTAAGGATGATGCTTGTTTCTGTGAATGTTTGAGAGAGAAAGTTCCCAATGCTATCCATAGTGAAATCCATAACTTAATCCTTTACTGACCATTCTTATAATAGACGTATAACTCGCTAGAATCTGGCAACCCATGCTGATTCAGTTGGTGGTGCTCTATGACTATGTCCACTTCTTTTAATATCGCGATACCTTCCCAAGCTTGTGCGAGTTCCTGTTCAGTATGTTCACCTTTGCGTAGCAGACGCGAGCCTTGGGCTTTGCTCGGAATATTAATTAAGGGTTTGTTTTTATTTGATGTTGATTGCTTGGTCGGGAAACCAATGGTGATCGTTGCTTCGCTGAAATCAGAGCTGATCTCTTGATAGACGACGATGACTTTCTGCTGCTGTCCGATCTCCTCATCATTTGCTTCTAGGTTTTGATAGAAATCGACCCACAGCTCTGGCACATCCTCTAAAGGGATAGTCTTGCTCAAACCTTGCAGGTAAGTTGTATTTGCAGTCGCCTGTTGTTTTACCTCTACGGACTTATCTATGGATGGCGTACTTATTGACGACTTATTTGTTGACGACTTGCTTACTGATGACTGAGCTATTGGTTGCTCAGTCGAGGCATCCGCAATCGCAGGCTGAATATGGAGTGTCCCCCAGACAGCGCCAGTAATACCGACTGTTGTGAGTAGTGAAGCGAGTAATTTCATGCTCATTCCTTGTGTGTCATTTTCTTATCAGCGACAGTAAAGGAGTCGAGGTAAACAAAAGGTAACCGTGGGGGATTGTTTTAGTCAGAGAGTATTGGTGATTCATTAAAAAAGGCTCCTCAATTGAGGAGCCTTTGTTTTATTTGTTGCATTGAAATTATCAATGCATCAGGAGCGCTCTAAATTAAAGAGCTTGGGGGATTAAGCCTCTGCAGTTGCCTTAGAGTCGCTCATCTTTTTAAGAGCTGCATAACCAAAGCCTGTTACTGCTGTACCTGCTGCAATCGCCACAAGGTACATAAGAACTGGAGAGATAGCACCAGGAATTAGTAGTACGAATAAGCCGCCGTGTGGAGCCATTAGCTGAGCACCAAACATCATTGATAGAGCGCCAGTTAGTGCGCCACCTGCCATACAAGCTGGGATAACACGCATTGGATCTTTCGCTGCGAATGGAATCGCGCCCTCAGAGATGAAACATAGGCCAAGAACGAATGATGCTTTACCCGCTTCACGCTCGCCCGCTTCAAACTTGTCTTTCACTAGGAAAGTCGCAAGGCCCATACCTAGAGCTGGAACCATACCAGCTGCCATGATAGCCGCCATTGGTGCGTAAGTTTGCGAAGCCAATAGACCAACACCAAATGTGTAAGCTGCTTTGTTTACTGGACCACCAAGGTCGAAACACATCATTGCGCCTAGAATCACACCCAGAAGAATCGCGTTAGACGTTCCCATGTTGTTTAGGAAAGTTGTCATTGCGCTCATCACGCCAGAAACAGGGCCACCCACGATGTAAACCATCACAAGACCAGTGAACAAACTCGCGATAAACGGAATGATCAGGATTGGCTTGAGGGCTTCCATGGATTGTGGAAGTTGAACCTTATCGGCAATGAATTTCGCTGCGTAACCGGCAATGAAACCTGCTGCGATACCACCTAGGAAACCTGCACCCGTTGAGCTAGCCAGCATACCGCCGATTAGACCAGGAGCCAGACCCGGACGGTCAGCAATTGAGAACGCAATGAAACCAGCAAGAACAGGAATCATCAGTGCGAATGCAGAACCACCACCGATAGTCATCAGTGCTGCTGCCAGTGTGCCTTCTTCTTTAAACGCTTCGATACCGAATACGAAAGAGAGTGCGATGATCAAACCACCCGCAACAACCACAGGAAGCATGTGAGAAACACCTGTCATTAGGTGCTTGTACACGCCTTTCTTCTCGTCAGCAGGTGCTGAATTTGAAGAAGCTGTGTGTTGGTATGGTTTAGCTTCGGCGAATGCTTTTTCCATCTCTTGCTTTGTTTTCTTTAAAGCAGGGCTTGTTGTTGTTTTGTATAGCGCTTTGCCGTTAAAACGATCCAGTGGAACGTCGATATCTGCTGCGATGATAACCAGATCAGCGTCTGCGATTTCTTGGTCTGTCAGTTGGTTTTTCGCACCTACAGAGCCGCGAGTTTCCACTTTGATTTGGTGACCTAGGCGTTTGCCTTCTGCTTCAAGCGCTTCAGCTGCCATAAAGGTGTGTGCAACACCAGTTGGGCAAGCGGTAATCGCTACGATTTTTTTGCTACCTGTAGCAGGTGACGTACCGGTCACTTCAACAGTGCTTTCAGCTTGAGAAGCGTCTAATACCGTTGCTTCTGCTACCGCTTTCTCTAGAAACGCTTTTGCATCTGCAGTGCATTCAGAGATAGCCGCTTGGTACACTTTCTTGCCGACAAAGCGCGCTTTATCAACGTTGGTGTTGGCTGCGATAACCACAACATCGCTGCTGTCGATAGCGTCTTGCGATACGGTTGAGTCAGGTAACACGCTTGATTGACATTCAATAGCGGCGTTCCAACCCAGTGCTTTTGTCGCTTGCTCTAACAAGCCTGCTGCGATGATGCTGTTTGCTACGCCACTAGGGCAAGCTGTGATAATGGTAATATTCATAATAAACCTTTTGTCCTATTTGCTTGTGCCTAACTGGCTAGTTGGAGCACTAAGCGACTGTAATTGGA
The DNA here is from genome assembly GCF_015163615.1 of Vibrio sp. OPT18. Classification (NCBI taxonomy): domain Bacteria; kingdom Pseudomonadati; phylum Pseudomonadota; class Gammaproteobacteria; order Vibrionales; family Vibrionaceae; genus Vibrio; species Vibrio sp. OPT18. The sequence continues at coordinate 14,495 of NZ_JADDYK010000081.1, read as the reverse complement.
TATTTTGTAGTACTGAATCCAGCTCTTGTTGGCTGGTGATGCCCACGCCTACCTGTGAAACTGCTAGAGCAGATAGGGCGGTTGCGAATTTAATAAGTTCTGGTTTTGGCATCTGTTGCATGTGACCCCAACATAGGCCAGCAACCAATGTGTCACCTGCACCTACCGTGCTGACTACTTGCATGCGCGGTGGTTGAGCATGTAACCATTCACCTTGGTTTAGCCACATCACGCCTTCTGCGCCAAGTGACACCACGATGTTTTCAATGCCTTTTTCACTTAGGGCTTGGCCCGCGTGTTGGCATTGGTCACGAGTTGTCAGCTCTGCATTGAACAGCTGAGACAGCTCTTCATCGTTTGGTTTGATCAACCATGGTTGTGCATTGATACCGGCTTTAAGTGCGTCACGGCTGCTATCAAATAGCACCTTCTTACCTAAATCGTGTAAGCGTTGCACCCAAGAAGCGCAAAGCTCTGGCGATACGCCTTGTGGCAAGCTGCCTGCAATGACGAAGTAATCGTGTGTTTCAGCAAGTTCTAATAGGGTTTCTTCGAACGCTTTAATCGCGTCAGCATCAACAGGAACACCTGGGAAGTTGATGTCGCTTACTTGGCTTGAGTTCTCAACCAGTTTTACGTTGATACGAGTTGCGCCATCAACACGGATAAAGCGGTCAGTTGCGCCCATTTGTTCGAACAGTTGGCAGAACGCTTCTTCGTTATTGCGACCAAGGAAACCTGTTACGGTCACTTTCGCGCCAAGCTCTGAAAGTACTTTTGCTACGTTTACGCCTTTGCCCGCTGCGTGCAAAGAGCCTTTGTTTACTAGGCTCACTGAACCAACGTTAAGTGCGTCGATAGCGCCTGTCAGGTCTAGAGCAGGGTTAAGCGTTACAGTAACGGCTTTGATTTGTTTATCAGACATATCGACTCCTTAACCTTCGCCAAGGCCTGAAGCGATAGCTTTGCCAATCGATTCAAGTGCTTGTGCTGCGTCATCACCTTCAGCAACAAACTGAAGCTGGTGGCCGTGTTTAACGCCAAGAGCGATCACTTTCATCAAGCTCTTCGCGTTCACTTCTTTTCCGTCGCCATCTAGGTTTGACACGCGGATTGTTGATTCAAACTTCTTCGCTTCAGCGACTAGCATTGCGCCCGGACGAGCGTGCAGGCCGTGTGCGTTTTTGATTTTGAATACTGCGCAGTTGTCATCGTCTTGAGAAGCTGTAGAAACCGCTTCACCTTTCAGAAGACCAATTACTTGCGCTGCGTCAGCGGTTAACAGTTGTTGCTGTTTACCTTCGAAAACCATCTTGCTTAGGTTTGCCAGAATAGATTGGTGCGCGCTGTTACAAGCGGCGAATGCGACCAATGCTTTAACTGGTGTGCCTTCGTATTCACAATGGTTCGCTGTTGAAACGAAAGATACGCCAGTGCGAGTTACACCTTTATCGCTGCCCAATAACCACAGGCCTTGGCCTAGGTGAGTCGGTGTTTTTGTTACTAGGTCAGCAACGAATGCGTTGTCTGTGCAACCTGTGTTCTTAAGTAGGCCGCCTGCAACTGCAGACATTTGAACCATGTCGCTTGCAGGGAACAGTAGCTGAACTAAAGAAGCGTCTAGGTCTGCTTCTAACTGAACTTCGCCGTTCAGTAGGGCGATGATTTCGTCTTCTGATTTCGCTTGCTTTAATTTCTCTTCAACACCGTCAGCTGCTAGCACTTTCGTTAGCTGCTTAAGAATGCCTAAGTGCTCGTCAGATTTAGCTGCAATACCAATCGCAACGTAAACACGGTTGCCGTCTGCCCAATCAATACCTTCAGGGAAGTGGTGTACCGCAACGCCTGTCTCTTTTACTAGGCCACGAGTATCCGTCGTTCCGTGAGGGATCGCGATGCCGTTACCTAGGAACGTAGAGTTCTGGTTTTCACGGTTCAGCATTCCTTCAACGTAACCAGAGTCAACTAAACCTTTAGCTGTCAGGTCGCCAGCAATGTTTTGGATTGCTTTGAATTTGTCTTCGGCAGTTTGGCCTAGAGTGATGTCAGATTTTGATAATTTAAGCATGGTGCCTCTTTAGCGTATCGCTTGAGAATTTGTGTATCGCTACGATTCAGTCTAGAGCAAGATTTATGGAGCTTAACTCGTTGCTTAACTCTTTGTTTTATATTGGCTGAATCGGTTCAGCATTCAGTGTAAAAAAATTCAGCAAAGCCGATTTTGGTTTTCAAAATAGTTTTGCTGCGTGTCGTATTTCCAGTTTCGTTAACAACAAGAAGCTGAATCACGACAAATGACGCTCAATCCATTCAAAAGGATGATTGAAGTCACTTTTCAGATTTTGCTGAATCCTTTCAGCTTTTATACTGAATCGATTCAGCATATAATTCAACTAATCCAAGGATCAGAAGATTGGTTATATGATCCTACGCACAAAATACAGGTCACCCATATGACACTAGATGAGATTGCCAAACTAGCCGGTGTGTCGAAAACGACAGCTAGCTATGTGATTAATGGCAAGGCGCAGAAATACAGAATCAGTGAAAAGACACAGCAGAAAGTCATGGCAGTGGTGGAAGAGTATAACTACCGACCAGACCATGCTGCTTCGTCATTGCGCGCTGGTAATAGCCGTTCATTTGGTTTGATTATTCCTGATCTGGAAAACAGCAGTTACGCGCGTTTAGCAAAATTGATAGAGCAGAACTCACGTAAAGTGGGCTATCAGATTTTGATTGGTTGCTCAGATGATGACGCTGAAACTGAACGTAAAGTTGCGGAAGCGCTTGTTAGCCGTCGTATCGATGCCTTGCTGGTGGCGAGCTCAATGCCAGACGCCAATGAGTTCTACTTGAAACTACAAAACTCAGGCACGCCAGTCATCGCGATAGACCGTCCTTTAGATGATGAGCACTTTGCCTGTGTGATCAGTGAAGATTTCGAAGCTGCATTTGAACTGACCCATTCGATTCTCGATGACAGTATTCATAGTGTTGGTTTAATTGGCGCATTACCTGATCTAAACATTTCACGAGAACGTCAGTTGGGTTTTGAAGCGGCGAATAAAGCACATACTCAACAAACACGGCTAACAGAAAACAAGCCGATGGTTGTCGGTTATGGTGAGCACTTTGACAGAGAATCAGGGCGCGAGATTTTTGAGGGTTGGATTGCTAAAGGCACCGTGCCCGATGCGATTGTCACTATGTCTTACACCTTGTTAGAAGGTGTGTTGGATGTGATGGTCGAAAAGCCAGAACTGATCAACCAAGTAAAGCTGGCAACCTTTGGTGATAACCGTTTATTGGATTTCTTACCTTTTAAAGTCCATTCACTGCCACAGCAATTCGAAGTGATTGCAGACAGCGCCTTTGCACTTGCTTTGAACGCGTCTGCTAAACGTTACCAAGCTGGTATTGAACTAGTGCCAAGAAGCTTAGTAAAACGAGGCTAATTCCAGTTAGTTTACACAAGCTAGGTTAGACTTGGACACTTAGCTCGAACTTGGTTTTAACTCGAACCTGTAATTAACTAGAACTCAGCAATAAGCCCATTTCTACAATGGCAACAATGCCGAGCAACAAAGCCAACACTTTCCAAAACTGGATCGGGTTTCGGTTTATCAAAGGTTGCTTGGCTTTGCTTTTCACCAAGCTTTGGTTTGGTGTGTAAAGGTCTGCCACAAAATCCCCTAACACTTGATGACGTTCGCTTGGCGATTCCGCGCAGGCTTTTTGTAACACCAAATCTACCCAACTGGGTAAGTCAGCTCGTTTCTGAGTGATGGGTTGGTATTCCCATTGATGGTGGCGAGATTGCTTAAGCGATTGTGCGGTCATTTCAGAGTAGGGAAGTTCGCCGGTTAGCATTTCATAGCCGATCACAGCGATAGAGAACAGATCTGAGCTTGTGGTTGCCGTGTTGTGCTTGATGGTCTCGGGTGCAATGTAATTGACCGCGCCTAATGGTGTGTCGTCTTTGTCGGTGAGCTCTCCTTCTTCAAGGCCTCTCACTAACACCGCACCAAGGTCGATGATTTTAACCTCACCATCACGTTGAATCATGATGTTTTCCGGCTTTAAGTCTCGGTGCACCATGTCTGCACGTTGTAATACTCGAATGCCTTGAGTGATCTTTTCTAGTATGTCGCGCACTTCATTGAGTGACGGTTTTGGGTTGTCGTACATCCATTGTCTTAGGGTGATGCCTTCTACCCATTCGCAGATTTGGTATAAGAATTGCGAGTTCTCTGGCGTCGGGTAAACCTTCATTACTCTCTTGTTTTTTAACAAGATCCCCGCCCATTGTTCATTAAAGAAAGCTCTGAGTTGCGAAGGGCTATCGTGATATTGAACGGAAGGGACTTTCAGCACGAACTCGGTTTGTGTCTCTTTCTGCATCACACGATACACATGGCTTCTAGAGCCTGCATACAACACCTCAAGCACCATGAAGTTGTCGATACTTTGCCCGAGCTTCAACGCAGGTGGGATGGCACGTTTAGCCAGCTTTTCATGGAACTCAATCAGCGAAGGCTTAGGCAGATGGCTGACTTGCACAATCAAGCAGCTCACGTTGTCTGAACTATTGTGGCTTAAAGCGGTATTACAGATAGTTTGTGCAGCGTATTCGAAATCCGCTCCGGGTTTGTCGATGTGTTCCTTGAAGGTGTTGGGAGAGACAAACTCGTGCACGCCATCCGATGTCAGGATAAAGCAGTCGTTTTTCTTGATAGGCAGGGTTTGATAGTCAACGTTGAGTTGGTTGTCCATGCCTAAGGCGCGTGTTAGATAATGCTTCTGCCCCACATTTTTACGGGTGTGATCGCGTGTTAGCTGGCGTAATTCTCCATCTCTTAATAAGTAGATACGGCTGTCGCCAACGTGGAATATATGCGCGGTGTTTGATTTGAGTATCACGCTGCTGAACGTCGAAACAAGGGCGTTGTGGTTCACTTGTTGTGCGGGATGGATATTAGAAACAGACGTGTTGAAGAGCCAAGAATTGAGGGACGTTAAGACCTTTTGCGCCGAACGTTGAATGCTCCAGCTTTGGGGAGTCGCGTAATAGTCGTCGATAAACTGCATCACGCTGGTGTGACTGGCTTTCTGGCCGTGTTCACTGCAACTTGCGCCGTCTGCTATGCAGGCAACACTGCCTTTCAACTCTTGCTCTGCGCGAGTTTTAGGGTGTTTTACAATGATGGCATCTTGGTTTTCATCACGCACGCCTTGATTCGAATAACCACCAAACTTAAGCGTTAACTGGTTGTTGGATTCTGGCGCGATGACTTGCCCTTGGCTGAATGAAATTGTCATAACTGGTCTTCTTCTTAACTGCTCTTCTTCCCGCTTCCTTGACAGAACATCCTAGGAAGAACAAAAGCCCTAGTGAACTTAGAGCCTTTGAACGAAGCACCTTGCATTGATGTATCCGCTAAGGTGCTTCTCCCGATTCAATAATATCAATGCTTCCTAGTTTGAAACATTAATCAGCGTGACACTGCCATCGTCGTTTACTTCGGCGATTTGACCGTTAGGCTCTTCCATGAACAGGAGAGTCACAAAGCCAAGTACCGCTGTTGCAGCAATCACTAAGAAGAACGTTTGGTAGCTCACGAATGACAACACAGTCAGGTAAACTACCGCACCGACGTTACCGTAAGCACCCGTCATACCTGCAATTTGACCTGTCATACGGCGCTTGATTAGAGGAACCGTTGCGAATACTGCACCTTCACCCGCTTGCACGAAGAAAGAACACGCCATCGCCGCAACAACCGCTAGCCATACAGGCCATGTGCTGTCGACCTGGCCCATTGCGAAGTAACCCACAGCAAGACCAATCGTTAGAATAAGCAGTGTTGGTTTACGACCGAATTTATCTGAAATCCAACCACCACCTGGGCGAGACATTAGGTTCATAAAGGCATAAGCCGATGCAACCATACCTGCAAGAACCGGTGTTAATTCAAAGGTTTCAGAGAAGAACAGTGGCAGCATAGAAACCACAGCCAGTTCAGAACCAAATGTCGCGAAGTACAATACGTTCAGTACCGCAACTTGCTTGAATTTGTACTGGTGAATCTCTGGTACTTCTTCTTTAAATACGTTCTTGTTTACTTTCCAAACTTGCGACACTTCGTACACGTAAAGCGCAGCCAAACCGGCATACACAGAGTAAACCGCCATGTCAGACAACATGTTGATGTTGGTTGGTGATAGCTTCCAAGTCAGTAGCGCTAAAGCGGCATACATAGGGATCTTCATAATAAGTAGGAAGAAAAAGTCACCCTTTGATGTCACTTCCATTGCTGTTACTTGAGCCGGTTTGAAGTAAGTCGAACCTTTTGGTGTATCTGACACGTTTTTGTAGAAGATAAACGAGAACGCTAAGCTCATTACTCCAGTAATACCAACCGCATAACGCCAGCCGTCTTCACCACCAAACGCTAGAGCGAGAGTTGGAAGTGTGAACGCTGCTGCTGCTGAACCGAAGTTACCCCAACCGCCGTAAATACCTTCTGCAGTACCCAGCTCATTGTGTGGGAACCATTCAGACACAAGACGAATACCGACAACGAAACCTGCACCAATGAAGCCCAGTAGGAAACGAGCGATTGCTGCTTGAATGAAAGAGTCTGCCAGAGCAAACATGAAACAAGGGATAGAACAGACCGCGAGTAGCGAAGAGTAGACCAACCTCGGGCCATATCTATCGGTTAGCATACCTATTGCGACACGGGCCGGAATGGTCAATGCAACGTTGAGAATCAGGAGGGTTTTGATCTCTTCAGTAGAAAGACCAAGTGTGGCTTTTACCATTTGCAGTAGTGGGGCAAAGTTGAACCACACAACAAAGGTAATGAAAAAGGCCATCCAGCTTAGGTGTAAGACCTTCATCTTACCCGTAAATGAAAGCAGCGAAAATTTAGTGTTATCCATGGTTTAAATCCTTTAAATCTGGAAAATTACCCGGTTTGTGCATCTGCGTTACTTCCGAACTTCGAACGCTTTTAATGTGCATAAACCCTGTGCCGAAATTGCGCACGCCAATAAGCGTTTGCATCATGGTGTCGGCGGTTTAGTTAACTGGCGATAGCAAGAGGTGTGAGAACTTGAACTTGTTCTCCTTGCTTGCGAACTTCAAATTTCACGAGCTTGAGCTCAGGCTGTTCAAGACATTCGCCAGTTTCTAAGTGGTAATGCTGCTTGTATAAGGGTGAGGCCACATAAGGTTCTCCGCTTAATGAACCAATTATACCACGTGACATCACATTCGCCTTGCCGATAGGGTCGTAATTAGAGAGCCCATAAAGCGTGTCGCTGCGCTTGCAGTAAAAAATAGCCACTTGGTTATCGTCTACTTTGGCGCAAATTCCCCCGTTTGGGGTTAGGTCGCTTGTGCTGCATACGGTTGTCCAATTTTCCATGACTTTCTCCTAGTCTAAAATTGAGTTTCTATTTTTTTATTGATGAACCTGATGAACCTGATGAACCTGATGAACCTGATGAAATTTATGAAACCTCAGTCACTTCGATTTGGTCTGCTTTAGCGAGCTTTTCATCGCGTTTTGAATTCGAAGCATCACTCAAGCTCGGCTTAGGAAAACGTTGCTCTCGCTCTTTGATGAAAGAGAGGCTAGTGTCCATTTCTTCACTGTTGATGTAGTGCTGGAAGCGCTTCATCTTCTCAGGGTTTTCAATGGTGGTTTTCCATTCACACTGGTACTTCTCGATGTTGAGTGCGATGTCCGCTTCGAGTTCTTCAGCTACGTTGAGCTTGTCTCCAATCACGACTTGCTTGAGGTATTCAATGCCGCCTTCGAGGTTCTCCATCCATACCGATGTACGCTGTAAGCGGTCTGCAGTACGTGTGTAGAACATCAAAACGCGGTCGATGTATTTAAGGAGTGTGGTTTCGTCTAAATCAGTGGCGAATAGGTCGGCATGGCGAGGGCGCATACCGCCGTTACCACAGATGTAAAGGTTCCAACCTTTGTCGGTGGCGATAACACCAATGTCTTTCGATTGGGCTTCTGCACATTCACGAGTACAGCCTGAAACCGCAAACTTGATCTTGTGTGGTGAACGCAGGCCTTTGTAGCGGTTCTCAAGTCGAATCGCTAAACCAACACTGTCGTCGACACCGTATCGACACCAAGTGCTACCGACACACGATTTCACGGTACGAACCGATTTACCGTAGGCGTGGCCCGTTTCAAAACCTGCATCAATCAGCTTTTTCCAGATGATTGGCAGTTCGTTAAGTTGTGCGCCAAACAAGTCGACACGCTGACCGCCCGTGATTTTGGTGTAGAGGTCGAACTCTTTAGCGACTTCACCAAGCACGATCAATTTATCGGGTGTAATTTCACCGCCAGCGATACGCGGAACCACCGAGTAAGTGCCGTCTTTTTGCATGTTGCCAAGGTAGATGTCATTGGTGTCTTGCAGCTCGATGTGTTGATCTTCAAGGATGTAATCGTTCCAGTACGAAGCCAGAATCGAACCGACAGCCGGTTTACACACAGTACAGCCTAATCCGTTGCCGTGAGAATCTAACAGCTCGTCGAAGGTCTTGATTTTGTTGACACGGATGATGTCGGTAAGCTCTTGGCGAGAATAAGCAAAGTGCTCACAGATATCGTTAGAGACTTCTACACCTAGGTTACTTAGCTCGCTATCGAGAACCTGTTTAGCAAGGGCAGAACAACCGCCACAACCTGTTGAAGCATTAGTGGTTTCTTTCAGTGCAGCCATCGTGGTGCAGCCAGCAGAAACCGCCTCTTTAATGTCGCCTTTGGTTACATCAAAACATGAACAGATCACTGCGCTGTCTGGCAGAGCTTCAACACCCATTGCCGAGCCAGAATCATCGGCCACGTTAGGTAAAATCAATACCGATGGGTTTTCAGGAAGGGGCATATCATTTTGCTTGATTTGCAGCAGCGAACCGTAGGCTTCTGCATCACCGACCAATACGGCACCGACGATCTTTTTACCATCAGCAGAAACAATCAAACGCTTATAAACTTGTTCGATTTCATCGTTATAGGTATATGATTGAGCGCCTTCCGTCTTGCCGTGTACTTCACCAATACTGGCAACATCGACGCCAAGCAGTTTGAGCTTGGTGCTCATGTCTGCGCCCGTAAATGCAGCGTCGTCAGTACCGTCAGAGACAATATGCGAAGCCGCGATTTTTGCCATCGAATAACCGGGAGCGACTAAGCCGAAGATCTTGTTATCCCAAAGGGCACATTCACCAATCGCGTAGACGTTCTCGATATTAGTTTGGCAGTGATTGTTGATCACAATACCGCCGCGTTCGCCAATCTCGACATCAGAGCTTCTTGCCAGCTCATCTTGAGGGCGAATACCGGCAGAGAATACGATCATATCGGTTTCTAAGTGGGTGCCGTCTGCGAAGTTCATGCGGTAGCGAGCGTTTTCTCCGTCGACTATTTCAGAGGTCGCTTTCTCTGTATGAACTTGCACACCAAGGTCTTCAATCTTTCTGCGCAGTAGGGCACCGCCACCGTCATCTAACTGAACGGCCATTAGGCGAGGTGCGAATTCAACTACATGGGTTTCCAAACCAAGGTTTTTGACTGCGTTTGCGGCCTCTAAGCCAAGCAGACCACCACCAATCACCACGCCAGATTTGCTGCCTTTGCTTGAAAGTTCGATGGCGTCTAAGTCTTCGATGGTGCGATAAACGTGACAGTGTTCTTGGTCGTTACCGGGAATAGGGGGAACAAAAGGGAAAGAGCCCGTCGCCAAGATTAGCTTGTCGTAACTTTCAACATGGCCACTTTCAGTGATGACTTGTTGATTGGCGGTGTCTAGCTTGGCAACCTTCTGGTTCAACAAGTAGTTCACGCCGTTACTTTGGTAATACTCTTCACTGGTCAATGACAGGTCATCAGCGCTTTTACCATTAAAGTAAGCCGTCAGCTGAACACGGTCGTAGGCCAGCCTTGGCTCTTCACTAAAAGTAATCACATCAAACTCATCACTCTCTGATTGCAGGATGTTGTCGATAAATTTGTGTCCAACCATGCCGTTACCAACAACGACGATTTTCTTCTTGCTCATAATCCATTCCTTATTCTCGGCGTCACCATCACTAGCATCTAATTTCTAGTCGTTAGCAGATGAATACCGGGTTGAGATTCCACTCAATTCATAATCATCAAGAAAAACAAAAATGTTTTTTCTAAGTCTTGGTTTTTAGTAGAGCAAGGAGGATGCCAGATTACGTTTCGTTCATTTAAATAAAAATTAACTTATAATTTTCAGTGGTTTAAAAAATAGAGGTGGCACGCAATTACCCCTAAAGTGGTATGTAAATTTTTTGTTAGATTTATATAAATGAGCGTTTGTGGTGCAACTTTCCGCAAGATGGTGCAAAAATTAAGTTTCTATCTTGGTTAAGTTCTAATTGGTTCGTTGTTGATATTTGTTATTTTATTAAGTTATTGTTTTTAATTGAAAATATTTGCAATTCATCGGCTGCTATTAAGTGGCGCGTTATTTGCTTGGTTTCAGTTATTACAATTATGGATAATTGAGCGAGAAACGGATGACCGATTCAAACAGCGGCTGGATAAAATCAACCTGTGCTTATTGTGGTGTAGGGTGTGGAATAGAAGCGAGACCGACATCGTTAGGAAAGCTAGAAGTACGTGGTGATAAAGATCATCCATCAAACTATGGAAAGTTATGTACTAAAGGGATAGCGCTTGGTGATACTGTCACGCCTTTAGGACGCCTAACACAGCCTGCTCATATTCAGAATGAGCAAAAACAAGAGCTGGATTGGAACAGTGCTACTCAGTTGATCGCAGACAAATTCAATCAAACGATCGAAGAATTCGGGGCCGATTCGGTTGCGTTCTATGTGTCTGGTCAGCTGCTTACCGAAGACTATTACGTTGCCAATAAATTGATGAAAGGCTTCATCGGTAGTGGCAACATCGACAGTAACTCTCGCCTTTGCATGGCTTCAACTGTGGTCGGGCATAAGCGAGCATTTGGCGCAGACACCGTACCTGTCTGTTATGAAGACCTCGAGCAAGCCGATCTAGTCGTGATTACTGGCTCAAACCTCGCTTGGTGTCACCCTGTGCTATTCCAAAGGTTAAGAGCCGCCAAACAAGCCAACCCTGCATTAAAAGTGATAGTCATTGACCCGCGTTATACCGATACCTGTGAAATTGCCGACATGCACTTGGCGCTGGAATCCGGCTCAGACGTGGCGCTGTTTAACGGTTTGTTGGGTTACCTCGACGATAACGATAAGCTAGATGCAGACTACGTAGAAAACCATACCCAAGGTTTTACTGAAGCCATTCGATCCGCAACTCATTACCGTTACACCGAGTCTGGCTGGGGCGATAAAAGCGTCCCCGATCTAACAGGGCTTACCGAGCAGCAACTCGAACAGTTCTACAAGTTGTTTGCTTCTAATGAGAAAGTGCTCACCATCTATTCACAAGGCGTAAACCAATCCACACAAGGGTGTGACAAGGTGAATGCCATTATTAACTGCCATTTAGCCACCGGAAAAATCGGTAAACCGGGCATGGGGCCATTCTCTGTAACAGGCCAGCCAAACGCAATGGGTGGGCGAGAAGTGGGCGGGCTAGCCAATACCTTAGCGGCGCACTTTGAATTTGGTGATCCGCGATCACACCAAACGGTGAGTGAGTTCTGGCAAACCGACAGCTTAGCCACACATGCGGGTTTAAAAGCAATTGACCTGTTCGATGCCATGAATGAAGGCAAAATCAAAGCGGTGTGGATCATGGCAACCAACCCAGTCGTGAGCCTGCCTGACAGCGAAAAAATCAAAACCGCATTAGAGAAGTGCCCGTTTGTGGTGGTGTCTGATTGTATTGCCGATACGGAAACCACTCGCTTGGCTGATGTAGTGCTGCCCGCACAAGGGTGGAGCGAAAAGTCGGGCACTGTGACCAACTCTGAGCGCCGAATCTCACGCCAGCGCCGTGTTTTACCAAGCCCTGGGGAAGCCAAACCCGATTGGTGGATATTAAAAGAAGTCGCACAAAAAATGGGATTCAAAGAGCAATTCGAGTTCCGCCACGAAGGTGAGATCTTCAAAGAGTATTGCGAGATGACAGCGCTCGGCAATGAAACAGGTAAAGCGCGTGACTTGTGCTTAATTGGACTCACGCAACTGGATGAAAAGGGCTATGGCGAACTCACTCCACAGCAATGGCCAGTGCTTGAGTATCAACCTGAGATCATTGAGCAGCGCATGTTCACCGATGGCGAGTTCTTTACTGAATCTGGCAAAGCGCAGTTTATTGCAGTCGAACACGACAAACCGATTGCCGATACCAGCCTTGAATTCCCGCTTATCATGAACACAGGTCGAATCCGAGATCAATGGCACACCATGAGCCGCACAGGCTTGGCGGCAGGCTTAGGCGAACACACCCCAGAACCCTTTGTTGCCATGCACCCAGATACCGTTTCAGAACTGAACTTGGATGAATTTGGGCTAGATGCCTTCAACCACGCCACTATTAATCCAGTGGTGAAAGTGCGCAGCGCACAAGGGGAATGCCAAGCACGATTAGTGGTGACCAAAGAGATGCGCCGTGAACAAGTCTTCATGCCGATTCACTGGAACGCACCGACCGCCAAAGACAGCAAACCATGTGACTTGATCTTGCCTCATACCGATGCGGCATCTGGTCAGCCAGAGTTCAAACACACCCCAGTGGTGGTTGAACCGTGTGGCTATCGTAGCGAAGCCGCACTGGTCAGCGACAAGGTGATGGATTGCAGCGGCTTTGATTACTGGGTTCGCCAAAGAGTGGAGGGCGGTTTTCTGTATCGCATCTCATCATCTAAGAACCCTATGGAGCTAGTGATTCAGCTAGCCAACACACTCGATGCATTACCAGAACCTAACGCGGAGGCGATCAAATCACTCCATTACCACGGCAATAAATCATTCAAGAACTACGGCTCTGCCAAGCTGGGTAAGTCTGGTGTAAAGCAAGCCTTTGTGGTGAACAGTAAGCTAGACCATCAAAGCATCGATTGGCTGGTGGAATGCCTAACTCGAGAAGCCGATGAAGAGTTCGAAGCCGAGTTTTTGAGTACCATGGCGAAGTAGTAACTATCTTTCCCTTATCCATACCTATAGCGTAAACGCCGACAATCATGTCGGCGTTTTTGTTTGAGAATACGACTCTTAAGTTATGACAACTCATAGATTGAATTACGGCTCACTCACATATTGGGGAGTTTTCTGCATTTTGCCGAAACTATATGGAAAATTTCTGCTTTCCGTCATGTTTGATGTGAAGATAAGTAGGTAAGATGATGTTATTAAATGAGTTATTAGACTAAGTGTAGTGTGTCTGGAAACTAGGCAGAATTGTTTCAGGGAAAAAATGCAGAATTATTCTGTCTAATATAGCTGTTAGGCAATTGTCCTATACTATTTTACATAGTGTTGGATAGGAGTCTTATTGCATGAAATATTTACTATCACTACTTGTACTATTCGTTCCTATGATTGTACTTGCTTCTGACAAATCAATGTATGTCGTCGCTAGTGAGTTAAACGTACGACTAGAGCCTAACAGTAAAGGTAAAATTACTAACGTCCTATATCATGGACAGAAAGTAGAGGTTTTCGAGTTTCGGTCTGGCTGGGCTAGAATTTCTAAATATTATGACGGCAATATAGAAGGTGTATCTGGAAATGTAGCGCGGTGGGTTTCATCTAAGTACTTAAATGATAATAAGCCAGCTCTAAAAACTCAAAAAGGTAAGGGTACAACTCGCCTCGAGAGGGCTCTTTTGTATTCTGATGATTACTCAACCTACAAATCAATCTTTATAGATAAATCTCAAGTTTTAATAAACATGGGACGGTGTAGTTTGGCTGACTTTGAAGAGTTTGGTGGCTGGGTGCGTTCAACAAATTATAAGCCTAAGAAAGTGTATTTTACCTACTGTGGTGAAGCGCATATATCTAACCGTATTTATTTAGATATAAGTAGTCATAAGCTGTTTCAGTAATTGCCTAACAAAGCGTTAAAGACAGATTCGCAACGCTCGGCATTTTCGGTTTGGTTGAGTTTTGGTGTTTACGGTGACAAGGTTAAGTTCAGTGGTGGCGTTGCTCACTACTTAACGCGGCGTTATAACTATATGGTGATTCATGTATCAACAAAAAGAAAAAAACATAGCGAGAGCTGCTGTGATTGGAGCGGCAATAAGCTCACTTTGTAGTGAACGGGAAGGCAGTACTCTGGCAAGTAGAGATCATATGAGGAAGGTTCGCAATGAATTAATTTCTCGCGGAGATCGAGATCAATATTCTGCGCAGCATTTAACCAATGCAACGGCGTTGTTGCCTAAATCAGTTGAACCTTTTCCAAGTCCCGTGATCTGAACCTTTGTGATAGTTAGAACGGTGGTGACATGGGTAAAGCGAAAAA